>CAUZTK010000212.1:0-6778 GCA_963582395.1 Planctomycetota bacterium
CGAAATGGATGGATTTCAAGGGGTGGAAATCGCTTGGGCGAAGAGCACACCCCAACGGTTGTGCCGACCGCACGGATCGCAGCCTGTCACTTCTACGAGTCATCATCACCGCTACGGCTGCCGGTGACCGCAGACAGGGTCTCGACGTGCGGAACCAGCCCAACAACTTTGCCGTTGTTACTACCGCGTGGCCGCTTCCGGAACGTTAGGCGGGATGTACGAGAAGTTCTCGCTCTGGCTAAAGAACTCGATCGGGTTCTCGTAAACGATGCGGCGGATCAGGCTTTCGGGATGGCCGCGGCGGCGCATCTCCAGAATGAAGTCGGGTACGGCGGTCGGTTTTGAGGGCCCCCAGTCGCCGGCCGAATTGACCAGCAGCCGCTCGGGGCCGTACATCTCGATAATATCAACCGCGCGGGCCGGCGTACACTTGCTGACCGGGTAGAGCGTCATGCCGCCCCAGAACCCCTCTTCCAACACGTTTCTGACAGTGTGCTCTTCGACGTGATCGACCAGCACGCAGCTGCGCTCCAGCCGGCTGTCGGCACAAAGCATGTCCAGAATCATCCGCGTCCCCTGGAACTTGTCTTCCAGGTGCGGTGTGTGGATGAGAATTTGCTGGCTGTACTGCACGGCCAGCTCGAGGTGCTCCCAAAAAATAATGCTCTCGTTCTTGGTGTTCTTGTTGAGGCCGATCTCGCCGATACCCAGCACATTCGGGCAGTCGAGGAACTCGGGGATCATTTTGATGACCTCGCGGGAGAGCTCGACGTTTTCAGCCTCCTTGGCGTTGATGCACATCCAGGTGAAATGCTGAAGTCCGTACGTTTCGGCCCGCTTCGGCTCGAAGCTGGTCAGCAGGCGGAAGTAATCGCGAAAACTCTCGACGCTGCCCCGATCAAACCCGGCCCAGAAGGCGGGTTCGCTCATTCCGACGCAGCCCATCTTGGCCAGGGTTTCGTAGTCGTCGGTGGTCCGCGAGACCATGTGAATGTGAGGATCGAAGTAGTACATGTTTCTGAGCGCCTTTGTTGCAGTTCTGGGTCAAGCAGGCTCCGAAATCAGGATGATCTGCATCCGCAATTGGAAACGTCAAGCTATGATGGCAGCGTGATGCCGAGATTTTCTCGCCAAGACTCGTCGTACTGTCGCGAAAAGATGAGCTGGATTTTTTCAGCCCGGTTGGGGTGGTCGGACAGAAGCACTTCCAACGCTTCATGGTACAGCGCGATTCGCGGGTCGCCTTCAACGGTTCCCTCACCGCGGTCGATGCGGTCGAATGAAGCGGCGATTTGCAGCATCTTTGCGCGGATCTCGAAGAATTCGCGATCGAGCACGTCTGCCGCAGGCATCGGGGTGGGCATCGTTCGTCTCCCTGAAGATGGCGACCGGCCAGGGTTCCTTCCCTCCGAGATCTAGCCGGCAACCCTGTGTCGGTAATCAGGCTGCGCTCCGTCTCCTTTCAGTTTCACCCGTAGCGGAGTTGAAATCAAGTCCGCGACTGACCGCGCCGAAAGCAGGCGACGACACGCTGCATCCATTCGTGCTTCGAATGTTTGCCCGACCCTGCGAACTTGATACGATGCCCTCTGAACAGGCTGTCTGTCAAAGCCGTTGTCAAGCCGCGATCGGTGGTCGCGGAGTTTTTCAGCCACATGTGAATCCCGAAAATTTTACCCTGCGCGATCATGTCAGCCAGTTCGGCAACATCTCGGCTCGATCGACAGACGCTCTCGGCGGCGGTCAAAGCGGAAGCAAAGCGTCTCGGTTTTGAGCTGGCGGGAATCGTGCCGGCGGTTTCACCGGCCGGTTTTGCCGATTTGAAAGAATGGATCGGCCGGGGTTTTTCCGGCGAGATGGAGTACATGGGGCGTCGAATCGCGGCGTACGAGCATCCCAGCCATGTGCTGGATCAGGTCCGCAGCATCATCGTGCTGGCTATGAATTACCGGACGGCGGATCCGAAACCGGCCGGACCGATGCAGGGGCTCATCTCCCGATATGCCTGGGGGCGAACCGATTATCATGATCTGATTCGCGGCAAGCTGCAGAGGCTAGCGACTTTTGTTCACGAGCAGCGTATCGGTTGCCGGACCCGCATCGTCGTCGATACCGCACCGCTGCTGGAACGCGATTTCGCACGGCTGGCTGGGCTCGGCTGGTTCGGTAAGAACACGATGTTGATCAACAAGCAGATCGGTAGCTGGCTCTTCCTGGCAGCGCTGCTACTGGATGTTGAGCTTGAATACGACCGGCCGCACGAGACGGCACATTGCGGCACCTGCACGCGCTGTCTCGACGCCTGTCCCACCGATGCGTTTCCGGAACCATATGTGCTCGATGCGCGGAAGTGCATCTCGTATCTGACGATTGAACTGCACCAGCCGATTTCACAAGAGCTGCGTGAGGGGATGGGACAATGGCTGTTTGGCTGCGACATTTGTCAGGATGTCTGCCCCTGGAACCGCAAAGCACCGGTGAGCGACGAAGCTGCGTTTCAACCGTCGGACGATCTGAATTCCGCCGAAGCGGTCGAGCTGTTGGGAATGAACGACGAGCAGTTTCACGAGCGTTTTCGGCACACAGCACTGTCCAGGCCGAAACGTTCCGGACTGTTAAGGAACGCGGCCATTGTCTTGGGCAATTCAGGAGACCGCCGTGCAGTCCCGTCGCTGATTCGCGCGCTCAATGATTGTGAACCGCTGGTGCGTGGGGCGGCGGCGTGGGCGCTCGGCAGATTGGGAGGCGCGGATGCAATGGCGGCGTTGCAATCGCGGCTGAATGTCGAGGATAATGCCGACGTCGAGGTTGAATTGCGAGTCGCCGTACAAGCCGTCTTTCAGCGAGCGGACTCCGGCCGGTAAAGCGGAGAACATCATGGGCGAAGGAATTCGCGTGGGGGTCAATGGTGCGGCGGGCCGGATGGGTCAGCGAATTGTTGCGCTGGTTCACAACGATTCCGATCTGGTGGTGACGGCGGCCTACGAATCGGCCGAGTGTCCGCAAATCGGCCAGGACGCCGGTCAGTTGGCGGGTATTGGCGACATCGGAGTTCCGCTCGTGATGGAGGTGATCGAACATCCCGACGTCATCATCGATTTCTCGACTCCGCAGGCGGCCGCCGCGATGGCCGAGGTCTGCGGAGAACGGCAGATTTCGCTGATCTCGGCCACCACAGGGCTGAACCAGCAGCAGCGCGAGGCGGTGTTGACCGCGGCACAGACGGCGGCAGTCGTGATGGCGCCGAACCTGAGTCTCGCCGTCAACCTGACGATGAAACTGGTGCAGGAGGCGGCCCAAGTTCTCAAGACACTGCCTGATGGAGTCGACGTCGAGATCATCGAGCGGCATCACCGTTTTAAGGAAGACGCGCCCAGCGGGACCGCACTGCGATTCGGCCAGATCATCTCCGAGGAAATGGGGCAGACCGAGCACGTTCACGGACGTCAGGGACGTCCCGGGCCACGGCCGAGAACCGAGATCGGATACCATGCTCTGCGGACAGGTGACAACGTGGGTGAACACACAATCGTGTTCGGCATGATGGGTGAGACGATCGACATCGACGTCCGCGGCCACACCCGCGATAGCTACGCTTACGGAGCGCTGGTGGCCGCCAAGTTCCTCATTACGCAGGGAGCCGGCCTGTATTCGATGGCGGACGTGCTCGGACTATAAAATAAACGCTGCATGCCGCAAGCTGATGGGCAGGTTTCCCCCACCGCCGAAAATCTTTGCGCAGTTTCGCCAATCGATAGCAGCCTCAAGTTCGTTACAATCGTTCGCCGATAATGTAGGAAGAACGGATCACCGGTTCGCCCGTCACGGGAGTCGGTTTCGATCACTCCGGCCGCTCTTGGCATACGGACGTCACTGATGCCAAACATGGGAACACTATTGGTCAAGCTAAAGGCGTATTTGCCTCCGCGCCGGTTGGCGGGCCTCGTCACTATGCTTGTCCTCTTGACGGTTCGGATGATCGCCACAATTATCGCCCGGTTCGCCCAGGGGTGTACGTGGTACTATCAGTTAGCGAAAACCCGACCGATGATTGCGTCATTCGTCGGCATTACCGTGTTGGTCGTTGGACTGTTGCTCGTCGAGCGGAGCGAACCACAACCGGACGATTCTCACAAGTATGGCATTGAGCCGGCTCTGCTTGACCGTTTTGACGCGCCTGCCGAGAGCCGTGCTCGCTCCGTAAATCCGCTGCCGAGCGTTTCATCGATTGAAGTTGTCAGCGAAGGTTCCGGCGACACCGCCGTTCGGACGGCCGACGTACAAACTCCGGCGACTCTACGGCTTGCGTCCCAGGTTGCAAACGACAACAGCCGCAACACCGGTGTCGAGCCGGTGAGTTTTGTCTTCGAGCCGGCTGCTTCGGATCGGTCCCGACGGCCGGCTGCGGTTTGGCTGACCGGAGAAATTGAGGAGTTTCCGGACGAATCGTCCGATGAGGCGACGTCGAGCGAAATCGAACTGTATCCCCTTCGACGATAATTCGGCGCACCGATGTACCAAGACTATTGGGGACTGGATCGAATCCCGTTCGAGAACCACATGTCCCCCGAGTTCTTTTTTCGCAGCGACACGCATCAAGCGGCACTGCTGAAGATGCGTTACGTCGTCGAGAACCGTCTGGGGGCCGGCCTATTGGTGGGGGGCGTCGGATATGGCAAAACCTATCTGGCCCACCAGTTCACCCGCGAACTGCCGGAAGAGGCCGGCCCGTTCATTCAACTGCTCTTTCCTCAACTGAATTCTGACGAACTGCTGTCGTACCTGGCCGACGAACTAGAAGCCGGCGATTCACTGAACACGACCACCAAGCAACCGCTGGATCAAACAATTCGTCGAATTGAACGACGTCTGCGACATTTCACCGACGAGGGCCGGCATCCGGTCATGATGATCGACGATGCACATCTGATCGGCGACCAGCGTGTCTTCCGAACACTGCAGTTGCTGCTGAATTTCCAGCAAAAAACCGGCATCGACTTTTCGCTGCTGCTGATCGGTGAGCGACGCCTGCTCGCGCAGGTCGGCCAATTGGCCGGCCTCGACGAGCGAATTGGTGTCAAAAGTCTGCTGCAGCCGCTCAA
This sequence comes from Planctomycetota bacterium, assembly GCA_963582395.1. GTDB lineage: Bacteria > Planctomycetota > Planctomycetia > Planctomycetales > Planctomycetaceae > CAUZTK01. The sequence goes on from CAUZTK010000212.1 coordinate 5,103, forward strand.
TCGGGAAGAGACCATGGGGTACATCATCCACCGGCTCGAGATTGCCGGCAGCGAAGCGTCCATCTTCGACGACGAAGCCCTGACAGTCCTCTTTGAACTCTCTGGCGGCGTGCCGCGGAGAATCAATCGGCTCTGCGACTTGTCGCTGCTAGTCGGGTTTGCCGACAAACTGCAGACGATTTCTGCGGGCACCGTGGAAGCCGTCGGCGATGAACTAGCGGTCGCGGTGCCCGGTTGATTGAAGCGTTTCGCACTCGCTCTGACAGTTTCCGACGGCTGGCGTCAGCACGGCCCGCTCAGAGGGCCAGCCTGAAAACGAACCAAAGCGGGAACAACGTCCCGCCCTGATTTATCGCTCTGTGTGAAATAAAGCCGCAGTTTGCTAGTGCTTTGTCAAATCTCAAATGACGAGCTTGATCGGGAGGGCGAAGCTCCTGTTGAGCCGGTTTTTTTCGTGTATCCTGCTGCGGCTCGGCAGAAGCCTCGCCCTCCCAAACCGTCAATCGAAGATTGACGGTGCACTAGATCGGTTGCTCCAGGCCGATGTTCACGTAAGTGTGCACGTGCGGAGCGCCACGGAAGTGCCAGACAAAGGTCGGGCCTTCAACCCGCCAGATGTCCCACACATTGTCGGTCTCCAGATCGCCCTGCTCGTAGAAGGCCATGTGCAGCTTCTCAAGTCCGCCGCCTGCCTTCAGCACGGCCGACACTTCGTCGACGTCTTCTTGGCGGTATGGCGCCAACATGACCTTGATGACCTGCTCGACCAGTTCCTTCTGATCAGACGCGAGTTCGCTGACGGCAACACCGGGGAATTTGGCGCCCTCGCCACGGATCGGCACCCGCGCTTCGGGCGGGGCTTTGGGCAACAGCGCCTGTTCCCGCTGTTTGGTATCGAGCGCCTGGAAGACCTCGTTGGCCTTCTTCGTCTGATAGTGGAACAGGTTCTTGGCCGGATCGCTGGCACCGTGACCGTAGGCGATCGGGCCGCCGAACGCCATGTTCTTGACGCTATCGCCGTCAGCCCTCAGCGTGAGGTGCCGTCCGGTCAACACCCACTCAAACTTGCCGCTGCCCGGCGTGCCGAAGACGGCAATCGAATAATCGCCGAATCCGCCAGACTGGTCTGCGGCCATCTGCCGCTTGAAGCGTTCGTAGCCGTCTTCACTACTGACATCGCGGACAATCGTATCGATGATCTTTCGCTGCTCGTCGGTGTAGAAATCGCTGCCGATCTTTTGATCGGTGATCAGCCAGTTGGCATTCAGCGTCTTCCGCTTCTGGTGGTCGTACGGCATGCAGATGGCTTTTCTCTGCTCATCGCTCAGCGTGTCGTAGAGTCGTTTGACGGTTGTTTCGGCCGTGCTTTTTTCCGTGGGGGCGGCCTGCAAAGTCCGAGGGGTTGCCAACAGGGGCAAAGCGCCGGCAGCGATGGCTGCCCCTCCGGCGACCTTCACAAAATCGCGCCGAGAGACGTCGTCACAATCGGGACAAGTAAAGTGCTGGTTGTCGCTCATCATCGAAGGCTCCGTGAGAAAAAAGACGAGATGGGACTGCGGACACACATTGATTATCGTACATGTATGAATCGGCCGCCGCAAGCCGCCGCAAGCAATTGTCGGGGCGAGACGTGTGTCGCCAGAATCCCTCTGGCATTCTGAACCCGGTGGCCCGAC
>CAUZTK010000213.1:0-6750 GCA_963582395.1 Planctomycetota bacterium
CTACGACCTACAACCTGTGTTTCTTTCCGTCGGACGGACCTTCATCGCCTTACGCTTTTCAGAATACAGGACCATTGCCCCACCAACAACCAACGGAAACAGACCGGGATGGTCATGCGAGCGTCTCTTGCAGCCTCTTGTGGGTTACCAGCCAGACGAAGCAACTTCGTCTGGGCCACATTGCAGGCTGGGATGATCTGTGGACCTTCAGAGAATAAAGGAGGTCGAGGCAAAGATGCCTTTGCGCTGCAGAGCCGGGTCGCTCGAGAAGGTCCACACGGCACGGAGTTGAATGAAAGTGCGAGGCCCGATTTTGCGCAGGTAGGTGACACCACCGCCCCAGATGCCGGTTCCGCCGGTTTCTTCCCAGACGAACTCCGGCAGGATCGACTCGTCTTCCTCGTGGCGAAACAGTTGCACGCCCAGCGAGATTCCAGCGGTGTCATCAACGCGAGCTCCGCGGGAAAGCTGCACCAGTGGATTGACCTCGAACGTGCTGCGGAGCCGGTCGAAGTTGCCGCCGCTGATCGAGTTCCAGCCACTGGTTGCCTTGAAGGCGTTGCCGTAGAAGACAGCGTGTTCGATACCGGTCGCACATTCGAACTCGTGTGAAAAAACGCGGTGCAGGTTGCTCTCCAGCACGTAGAGCTGTCCGTCTCCACGGGAGCCGACGTCTTCCCATTTCAGCAGGACGCGGCCGGCCAGCGCCAACGGCCCGAAAAACCGCGTCGCGCTGAAGGCGGTGTAGTGTGCGTCGAGGTCTGATTCCCGGGTGTTGTGAGCCGAAGCGTAGGTCGCTTCCAGCAGCGAGTTCTGGTAATCGGCCGTCGCGTGCAGACCGGCGACATCGACATGGGCTCCCTGAAAACCGTCGACGTCGTCGAACCCATAAAAGAGCTGCACATTCAAATTGCTGAGCGGATCGATCAACAGGGTGTTCTTGTTGACCGCAAAGCCGATGATGTCGTCATTCATCAACAAATTGTTGTGTAGCACGAAGGGGAACTTGCCCACGACGAAATGATAGTCTCGCGGGGTGAACTCGTCGTCGAACAGGCTGGAGAAGATGCTGAAGACCTCGCCCTCGAACCAGTAACGCTCGGGAATGCCGGTCGCGTTATCCTGATATCCTTCCGGATTGCTGAACTGGTAAAACGAACCTCCGCTGTTTTTCTCTCCTAACGGTCGGAACTGCACATGAAGACGTTCGGTCCCGGTCAACCGCAAATCGAGATCGACCAGCGCCTGATGCCCGACGCCGTCGGTCCGCCGGTTGCCGTCTTCGACGACGATGCCGAACACTTCGTAACTGCCTGTACCGACAAACCGTGGCTCCCACTGGAATCCGTCTTCGCCAAACCACTGCAGACCCGGCCGCGGCTGGATGGGGTCGGCCCCCAAAAACTCTTGAAAGGCGGTCAGCGGTCGCGGTTTTTTCCAGTCTTCGGGAAGTCGAAGCAGGTCGTAATGAGCATCGGACTCATCGGAAGGCCAGTTCAGCCGGTCCCCTTCCGGTTCGTAGAGGTACGATCCACCGTGCAGCCATAGTTCCTCCGCCAGCGGCGGGATGTCTTCGTTGTCGTGGCTGTTGTGTTCCGTCGGCATGTCGATTTTCGGCCTGGACGGAGCAGGATGAACGAGGGAGTCGGCCAGCGAGAGAACGACGCTGTTGGGTGCGGTGTTCGGCGGGGCAAAACCGGGAGGTGACTGCGCGTTGTCGCCCAAACCGTTGGAAACGCGTGCCCGGCCGGCGTCTGAAATGTTCCCCCTGAAAACCGGGCCGTTCGACGCCGCAGACGACTTCAGCCACGCACCTCTTAATGTCGGGGGAATGTCGGGGCGGCAGCGAAACCGGGCGGCGTTCAACCGCCTCGTTGAGGAAGACATTTGCGGACGCGATGGGACATCAATTGGGGGCAGTAATTGGACCGGATTAGCGTGCGCCTCGAAACGGTTTCCAACTTGGTTCCCGATCCAGGCATTGATTGTCGGACGGCGAACCGGGTTACGGCCGGCGCTGTCGTCGAAGCTTGAAATCTCCGGGGGCTCAATCAACTGTCCCCAGACCGGCAGCGCCGTCGGCGCGAGCAGCGCCATGGACAAGGCAACACTTCGGGCAAATTTGAGTACGCGGGTCATGTTGTGTTGTTCTGCGGCGCGACATAGAAGTCGCAGGTCGGTGTTGTCGGCAGCCGGCTTGCTTTGAAAAACTGTATTCGAGGCTTATTTCAATCTGGGAGACCTTCGGAGAAGCAGTTGAAACAGCAACGGCCGAAAATTGCGCGGCGTGATCTCGATCATCGTTTCGTATTGATCAATGACAACGACTTCCAGCAAGTGTTTCATGTGCGGCGTTCCGATGCGGTCGAGTAGTGAGGGCGGCAGATGGCGAAAGTTCAGCTTCACATGCAACCGGTAGTTGCCGGGACAATCCGGCACACGGACGGGATAATCGCGTCCCACAGTCGCCAGCGGCAGAATGCTTCCTTTGGAGATGCGGAATCTGGGCGGACGCCCGAATGAAGCCGAGACGCCGGACGCCGGGCGCAGCACGTTCAGCGGCGTCAGATGCCGATTGACCGACAGAATCACAGGACGCTCGGTTCCACGGTTCGTCAGGGCGATGAACTTGCTCTGAAAGTTCAGCAGGTAGCGATCGCGCGGCAGCTTGCCGGCTTCGACATCGTGGCTGTGTTCGTCCCGCAGATCTCCGTTTTTGTCCAGATCGCCGGTCTGGAAGACGATGTGGCCATTCTGATCGGTCAGCGTGGCCTCGATCCATACTTGGCGTTCTGCTGTGAAACCGGTTGGGAAATTGTGTCCAGCTACCTTGCTGGTCACGTCGACGTGAAACTTCATGCGACTACCGGCAGCGACACGGTTGGGTGCGACGACCGAAATCTCAGCGGCGTTTTTCAAGAGCTCGTAACGCTTGGCACGGGCGATTTTGAGCTGCCGGCGATTTCGACGCCGCAGGTCGTTAAGTGTTTGCTCCTGGTACAGAGTCAGCCGGTCGTAATCTCGGTAATCAACCTCGTACATCCAGTCCAGTTTTTCGGGAAACTCGGTGTCCGGCAGCAGCGAATAGTCGGGACCGGCAAAGGTATGGTCGGAGAGCGGTCGGACAGGAATGTGTTCCGGGTCGATGCCGGGAACTTCGGCGGCCCGGCCGAGGGGTCGCTGATGTTCGGGAATCGGCATCCCTTGTATCGGCCCCATGTGGCACTGGTGACAGGTGATTTGGTCTCGCGCCGCCGGACTGTTCTGCCATTCGCTATAGGCCTCTTCCAGTCGAAATCCGCTCGGGCTTGTCACGTCATGACATGACCCGCAGAATGCGGAACTCTTGATGTGAGGCAATTTGACCGAGTCGTGAGCTTTGGAATCGTGAGAGACCGGATCGGCGAACGGTCCGTACATGCAGCCTTCGAGAATTTTTCCGGGAACCAGGGCACGGCGGACGTTCGATTTGTAATAGGGGCGGGCCATACGATGGCAGACTACACAGGTCACACCTTCCATCGACAACCGAGAACGATTCACGTTGCGGCGCAAGCCATTTTCACCCAAGGTTGTCCCGATCGGCGTGTGGCAACGGCTGCAAAACGTCCCGATTGTTCCGGCCGTTCTCTCGAGCAACGCCAGATTGAACGCTTCAAAAATGGGGCTGTGCTGTGAGTAAGCGTGCATTGAACGAGACCATTGCTCGTACTGACGGCGATGGCAGGTCTTGCACTCCTTGGCGGATGGAAAATCGATCTCCAGCAGCGGACGCGGGGAACAGTTCTCGGGCAGTTTGTACTGCTGCGCCCCATTGGTGATCCATCGCCTGATAGCCGCCTGTTGCCTGCCCGTCAGCCATTTTGCGGGCTCGAGCGGCATCTCCGGCTCCTCAGGAAGCGTTGAGCCGGGTTGCGCGGCGTGGTTCCACATCACCTGACGCCAAAGCGGCGACTCATTCGGCCGGCCCGCAACGATGATCGGGCGGCCCTGTTCGGTGCGGGCGTTGATGGCTGATTCGTAACTAGTCAGGTCGGTTGGTTCGCTTCCGGGACGATGACACCCGACACATTTGACGGCAAAAATGAGGTATACGTCGGGCCAATCGGGATCGAACGGGTGTTCGACCCGGCGGACCGTGTACGGTGCCGCATTGACCACAGACCGGTCACCGTGCAGACACGACCAGATCAAGCCGGTCGCCGGCAGAAATAATAACAGAATGGGAGAAAAAGACAACAGGCGTCTCGGCATCGCTGGACTCCGTTTCCCGCGCGGTCTGCAACCGTCCCTTGCCGGCCGATCATGGTGTTTTGATCGATCGGAAAGACGCAGAGACTTGGCTGAGTTCGCCTTCCAATGAAGATCTTCGAAAGATTCGATATGCTATCGAGGGATAGGAACACTCGGCATCAACTTCGCTAACCTGCCGTTTGCACAGAGTTCGTTTTCTCATCACGACAGGTCGTTTTGTATCCGGCTACTACAATCGGGAGTCGAGGACATTCGGCATCGCCGGCGAAACCGATTTCGTCCGCCTATCCCGCATCAGCGCAAAAACCGGACGACGTTCGCCGGGTCACCTCCGGTATGGAGACTGTCCGCAAAACGACGTCGGTATGTTACGTTCCTTTTCCAATTGGGTCACCCCCGTTTTGGGGACCGTCCAGGGCCGGTCAGTTTTTCAAACTGGAGCAACATGATCGAGCGAGGGGGGCGGTTGACCCATTGGTATGAGAAAAATGTTCAGTATCATTGATCTGCATCAATCCACAACCATACTTTTCTGAATTAGGACCAGACTGGGCTGTTGAAAACTTGAGGTTGACATATCCGTTTTCTTAACTCTTTTCAAAACAATGAGTTAAGAATTAACCCCATCTATGCATTGCTGCGCGGGCCTCGCTGAATTGGAACCATCCATGGAACGTGCCGTCAGTCTGTTGGGGCTTCTGGTGATGGTTGGGCTGGCCTGGCTGATGAGTTCGCACAAGCGGAAGGTCAGCCTGCGGGTTGTCGTCGTGGGCCTTTTGTTGCAGTTTGCCATTGCGGTGTTGATTCTCAGGACCTGGCAAGGCCGGGCGTTCTTCGATGCCATCGGGGCTTTTTTCACCCAAATGCTTGACTTCGTCGATGCCGGATCCCTATTCGTCTTCGGCCAGCGGTACCGTGAGTTTCCCTTCGCTTTCAAGGTGCTGCCGACCATCATCTTCTTCTCTTCGTTCATGTCGGTCCTATATTACCTGGGGATCATACAACGGGTTGTACAATTGATGGCCCTGGTGATGCAGAAGATGCTGGGGACATCGGGGGCGGAAAGCCTCTCGGCGGCGGCGAACATCTTTGTGGGCCAGACCGAAGCCCCGCTGGTTATTCGCCCCTTCGTACCGACGATGACCCGCTCGGAACTGATGGCGGTCATGGTCGGCGGTTTCGCCACGATTGCCGGTGGTGTTTTGGCGGCCTACGTCGGCATGGGAATCGACGCCGGCCATCTGGTGACCGCCTCGGTCATTTCAGCGCCGGCGGCACTGGTGATTGCCAAAGTGATGGAACCGGAAACCACAACCCCGCAAACGCTGGGGCAGATTAAGGTGGAAGTTCTCCGCCAAGGCGTCAACATCATCGACGCCGCCACCATCGGCGCCACCGACGGGCTGAAACTGTCATTGAACGTGGCAGCCATGTTGATCGCTTTTCTGGCAATGATTGCCATGGCCGAGTTTGTCGTGCAGTGGGTCGGCTCACAGTTCGGCCAGCGATGGTCGCTGTCGGCCGGACTTGGTTATGCGTTCTCGCCACTCGCCTGGCTAACGGGCATTGAATGGAACGAATGCCGCCAGGCTGGCCAATTGCTGGGAATTAAGATGGTGGCCAACGAATTCGTCGCCTACCAACAGTTGAGCGAGTGGATGGAGCCCGGATCGAAGGTCGAATTGAGCCCACGGACCCGATTGATCCTCACGTATGCACTCTCCGGGTTTTCGAACTTTGGTTCGATCGGCATTCAGCTCGGAGGCATCGGCGGAATCGCCCCCGAGCGCCGTGCCGACCTGGCCCGGATCGGACTGCGGGCGATGCTCGGCGGAACCCTCGCCTGCCTGATGACCGCCTGCGTGGCCGGAGTGCTGATTTGAAGTGAAGCTTCGGATTCGTCTCGCTGGCTGGACCAGTCGAAGTTGCTTCGTCTGGCTGGCCGAAAGGCCACAAGAGGTAGCCGGGAAGACTTGCCATCGGTGGTCCATCTGAACGGCACCCTGCCCGGCTGGAATCCACTGGCCGGCGAAAAGCAATCCGACTCGCCCAATCAGACCGAACCCTCGGCACCGAGGTGACGATGTCGTGCAAATGAACATCGACACCGACAACTGCAAACAAACCGTTTCCCAACGGTGCGAGAAAGCCTCACGCCAATCGTCAATCCCCACCAATTCCTGTATGGCGGTCTTTTATTTTCCTGTTCGGTTGGAGTGCTCCCCAAAAACTGATCCATGTGTTATGAGAGTCCAACCGCCCGAAAGGGCAAGGAGGACTTTCGATGAAGAGCAAGAAGCACAAGCCGGAGCAGATCATCCGGAAGCTGCGTGAAGCGGACGCGATGCTGTCGGTCGGCAAGAGCATTGGCCAAGTGGCGCAAGCCTTGGAAATCAGCGAGCAGACGTTTCACCGTTGGCGGAATCAGTATGGCGGCATGAAGTCGGAAGAAGCCAAGCGATTGAAGCGGCTTGTGGATGAGAACAAGCGGCTGAA
>CAUZTK010000214.1:0-6738 GCA_963582395.1 Planctomycetota bacterium
CGTCGATGACGGTTGCCAGTCGACTGTTGATTCTCTGTTTGCCGTCGCCGCCGACAATGACGGTTCCCAGAAGTCTCAATTCTGCAGCGGTCGTGCCGGCTACCTCGTCGACACGAAGCTCGCCGCCGCCCGCTTCGTCGATCAGCACAAAACCGTCGCCCGTCTCGTTCAGCTCGACTGTGACGCTGACCGAACTGGCGGCGTTGATCCGCAGCAGCAAATCGCCGATGTTTTCGACGGCATCGCTGATTTCAATCGTCGCTTCGTTGCCGGCCGAGTCTGTAATCACAAACGCTCCGGCCGTAATCCCCGTGGATTGGGGGACGAACGCGTTGATTTGGGTGACATGGTTCGCATAGCGGAGATTCAAAGGGCCGGAGTCCACAGAGTCTTGCGCCGCATCGACCGCAATACCCAGTTGGGTGGCAAGCGTGCTGCTTCCCAGGTCAGCAACGACCAGATTGCTCACAGTCGAGCCGGACGTGTCCTGAATCACAACTCCGGTTCCGGCGCCGTTGATTCTCGCGCTGAGCTGCAATTTCGTCCCACCGCTGCTCTCGGCGGCGTTCACGGCGACAATCACTTCGTGCAGCGATTCAGCTCCGGTCAGGTCGATGGTCGCCGTGATCCCGGTGCGGTCGGTCAGGGTCAATTGGCCGGTCTGATCGATATTTTGGCCGCTCCGCAGGTTGGTGAGCAAGACGGAATTCAGCCCGGCCAGAATCGTTCGGCCGGAGATTTTTGTTCCTGCGGCAGCCGTGTCGAGTCCGAGTTGCCTGACGACCGCCGCGTTGTTGATGTCCTCGACGGCGAACGTGCCGCTTCCACCGACCGTGAGATCGTCCAGCTCCAATCGTCCGTCTACCAGCGCCGCCGACACTTTCCCAGTGCTCGCTTCATCGTTGTTGATCAGGTCGATGATTTGGCCCAGCGTCGTGGCGCTGTCGAGATTGATCTCGATGACAGTCTGGTCGGTGAGTGTGATGCGAATATCGGGAGCTTCCGCAAACAACCGGACCGCGTTCCCGTCGTTGAGTTGATCGAGCGAAAAGTTCTCGTCGAGGACGTAAACTTCGTCGCCTGTCAGGATGTCGGCGGCGACCGATTTGGCGATCTCCAAGTCTTGGACCGTTTGTCCCCCGCCAGCGTCGGCGACAATTAGGTTCGATGTCGAGCTGCCCGAGGTGTCGGAAATGACAAGGCCCCGTCCCCGCGCGGCGACTGTAATGGAAACGTCGTTGCTGACGTTGATGGCCTCGATCACGTCGTCCACAGTAAAAGAATTCGACAGGTCGATTTAGGCCGTCGCGCCGCTGCGATCGGTGATCTGAATGTTGCCGCGCTGCACGCCGTTACCGACGTTCAAAGCGTCCAGCAGTGTGGTCTGATGCAGCCGGCCGCCGGAGGCGATGGTGATCGTCCCGGTCCCGATCGTCTGCTGGTCGGCGTCGGCGAAGCCTTGTGAGCGGACCTGGTGCGTTTCGGCTTTGCGAATGGCCTGAAATTGATAGTCGGCTGGAACGACATCGTCGCTGGCCGTCAAAGAAAGGCTCGCCGTGTCGGAATTGCTGACGTTAAAGGCGTTAAAAGTGCTTTCGAGACTCAACTGTTGTACGGAAGTCGTGAGAGTCAGTAGGTTGGCTTCCAGCGTCGACAGGGCCGACTCTTGTGCCTGAAAGACTTGAACTCGTGCGTCCAGAACAAGGATCGGCCTGCGCTGCAGCGATATCAACTGGTCGACAACTTCGACAAAATTGATGCCGCTGACTAGGCCGATTCCGGAAAAAATCCCGGACATTCTGGTCCCTCAGTACGGTGTCCGACCTGTTGGAACGGTCGTGTGTGATGTTGTTTCCACAAGAACGGCGGGGTTGAAGATGGACCGGCCAGGGATAGTGAATCCCGGCAGCGATTTCGCGCGAACGCAGAAAACTCAGCAACTCGTCACGTCACGGCGCGGCGATCTGACGACGTACAGGTGAAAGACTTCTCCGCCGTCGATCTGTCGTCGTAGTAACCTCAGATCGAGACCGGACAATTGCCGGTCATATCGCTCGGCAATGCGGCGGCGAGTTTCATTAAACTCGTCGAGCCGGCGCAGCTTGACCCGCAGGACGGCAGCCTGCAACTCATCGAGCCGGGAATTCCAGCCGGGCCGTTCGCTGACGAACCGCTCCCGCCAGCCGTATTCGCGAAGAAGTCGGACCGTGTGTCCGAGTTCGGCGTGTCGCGTCACCACAATTCCACCGTCCCCCAAACCGCCGAGATTTTTCGTCGGGTACAGACTGAAGCAGCCGACGTCGCCGATCGACCCGACGCGGCGGCCTCGATAAGTCGCCCCGTGCGCCTGGCTGGCGTCTTCAACGACGCGCAGGCCGCGCCGGTTTGCCACTTCCATAATCGGTTCCATGTCGGCAGCCCGGCCGTATGCGAGACCGTAATCACCTCATCGCCGGGCTCGATGCCGCAAGCCGCCAAACCGAGATGGATCGCCGTCGGTGCCGCTCCCGACCCCGACGGCGTGCTCCACCCCGATGTACTCGGCAAACTCCTTTTCAAAGCCGCATACCTCTTCACCCAGAATATACCAGCCGCTATCGAGCACGCGCTGCAAAGCGCGATCGACGTCGTCTTTCAGCAACAGGAATTGCGCATGCGGATCGCTGCAAAGAATCATGCGCGCGAGTGTATGAGACGGTCCTCAAGCGGTCCAGGGGAAGTTCAAGGAGGAAGGTTGAACTATCTCCTGATTCATCCTTCATACTTTTGTCAAGGGCTATGTTAGCCGAAATCGCTTGCGGGCGAAGTGAATGGCTTCGCACAGGGCGTCGATTTCGATGGCGGTGTTGTACAGCGCGAAACTGACGCGGGTTGTGGCGCTTGTGCCCAAGTGTTCGTGCAGCGGCATAGTGCAATGATGCCCGTGCCGCGCAAAGACCCCTTTGCGGTCGAGTTGGAAGGCCAGATCTTCGGGGTGGATGCCTTGGGTCGTAAAGCTGACGATCGAACCTTTGTGTTCGACGTCGGGACCGTAGATGGTCAAGCCGGGGACCTCGGAGAGTCGGCGGTGTGCTTCGCGAAGCAGCTTCTGTTCGTGATCGTGGATCGCGCCGAAACCGATGTCCGTCACATAGTCGATCGCCGTTCCCAGCGCAATGGCTTCGGCAATGGGGATTGTGCCAGCTTCGTATTTTGCCGGCGGTTCGGCCCAGGTGGAATGATCGCGGAAAACGCGGTCGATCATGTGTCCGCCGTACAGGAACGGGTCCATCGCTTCCAGCAGCTCCCGCCGCCCGTACAAGATGCCGATGCCGGTTGGGCCGTACAGCTTGTGACCGGAAAAGGCCAGGAAGTCGATTTGCGGATCTTGAACGTTGACGGCCATGTGGGGAACGCTTTGGGCGCCGTCCACCAGCACCAGGGCACCGTGCCGCTTTGCTTTGGCGGCAATCTTGGCGATGGGATTGATCGTTCCCAGCACGTTCGACATGCCGGTGACCGCCACCAGACGGGTTCGATCGCTTAGGACCTCGTCAAGACGGCTTAAATCAAGACGGCCGTCGGTGGTGAGCGGAATAAACCGGAGTTCCGCACCCGTTTCGGCGGCAATCTGCTGCCAGGGAACAAGGTTGGCGTGGTGTTCCATTTCGTTCAACAGCAGTTGGTCACCCGGATTGAGAAATTTTCGTCCCCAGGCGCCCGCAACGAGGTTGATCGACATTGTGGTGCCCGAGGTGAAGACGATCTCTTCGATGTCTGAGGCGCCGATCAAACGGCGGACCTTCTCGCGGGCCAATTCCAGCTCTTCGTCAATCCGGGCGCCGAACTGATAGGTGCCGCGATAGGCGTTGGCGTAATAGTTCTCGTAGACCTCGGTGAGTTTCTCGATGACGCAGCGCGGCTTCTGCGCCGAAGCGGCACTGTCGAGATAGACAACCGGCATACCCTTGGGCAGCGGCTTTTGGAGAATCGGAAAGTCCAAGCGGATCTTCTCGACGTCTAACATCAGCATGTTCAGGGTGACTTCAGACATTGCAGTAGACCGTGATCGGGTGCGAAACGTGAATCTTGTTCGCACTTCCAAATCCGAAATTTGAAGCACGAAACTCGAAACAAATCCGAATGTTCAAAACTTCCCAGTCATCTGCTGCTGCATTCTGATGTTTCGGACATGAGATTTAGATTTGTTTCGGATTTCAAGGGCCATTCCATTGCCGAGAGGCGTCATGGGAAGCTCTCGTTCGCTTGTGCGGCGATACTGCGGATTCGCTTCACCATGCCGTACAAACCATTCCGCCTTGCCGTGCTAAGGTGCCGGTCGAGTCCGAGCCTGGCGAAAATGCTTTTGACGTCGGTCGCCAGGATCTCCCCGGGCGTGCGGCCGGAAAAAATTATCAATAGCACGGCAATCAGGCCGCGTACAATCATCGCGTCGCTGCCCGCGGTAATTTCGATCGTCGATTGTCCGTTCTGTCGGACACTGGCGATCATCCAGACGTTGCTCTGACAGCCATGCACGCGGTTCTGTTCCACCTTGGCATCGGCCGGCAGATCGAGCAGTTCGAACCCCAAATCGATGAGAAAATCGCAGCGATCTTCCCAGTCATCCAGATCGTCGAACTCTTCCAGCAGCTCGTCGAGAGTCATATTGGTTGCAACAGGGTCAAGGTTCTCCTGCATTCGAACGAATCCCGGCTGTCGCTCGTGGCCAGTTATCACAAGGGTCCATCGCAATTCACGCTTTGAGGAGCCGTCCCGAAAGATATTCTAGGCGGCAACGACGGTCAATCCAAGCGCGTCGAGACACGGGCGAGTGTTCGTTGCCAAGGGCGGCCTCAACGATGCCGGCTCGGCGAGTAGCGGGCCTGATTCACAAAATCTCCAGCGAAGGCATCGCAGGTGATCCTCCTCCCAGGAGTTGGCGGGCAATTTCAATGGCCACTTGCTCGCAGACGTTCATCAGCGGCTGCCGGGTCGAACTCTGTTCGTCCAATAAGGCTGCGATTTTCCCCGCGTCGCCTTGGATGCGAATTTGCGCGTCGATCGGCACCTCGCCCAGGAAGGGCACGCCGAGTTCTTCGGATTTCTGCCGGGCACCGCCCCGTCCGAATATTTCGCCGCTCATATTTTCCACGATGCCCAACACCGGAATCTTCACCTGCTTGAACATGTTGATGGCTTTGACGGCATCGAGCAGGGCCAACTTCTGCGGCGTGCAGACAATCACTGCCCCTGAGAGACCGAGCATTTGAGAGAGCGTCAGCGAGACGTCGCCCGTTCCGGGCGGCATGTCGATGATCAGGTAATCGAGCTCGCCCCATTCGGTCTGCTGCAGGAACTGTCCCAACGCTTTGTGCAGCATCGGACCTCGCCAAATGACGGCCTGCTCTTCCGGAACCAGAAATCCCATCGACATCAGTTTCAAGCCATCCGCGTCCAGCGGCTCGATTCGCTGAATCATCTGTCCGTTCGGCCCCTCTTTCTCCACCATGCCGGGCTGACCTTTGACGCCGACCAGATGCGGAATGCTGGGACCGTAAACGTCGGCATCCATCAAGCCGACGCGGCTACCGCTAAGCTTCAGCCCATAGGCCAGCGTAGCCGCGATCGTGCTTTTGCCGACGCCTCCTTTACCGCTGCCGACGGCAACCACATTCCGGACCCGCAGACCGATCGCTCCCCCCGTGTTTTTGCCCTTGATATCGCTGCAAAATGAGACGGCGACTTTGGGAATCTGCGGCAGTTTTTGCTTCAGCGCCGAGCGGATTGCATCAGTAATTCGCTCGCGGTTGGGATAGGCAGATGTCGGCAACTCGACCGTGACCTCAACTGAACCGTCCGGCGCGACCGATGCCTGTTTGAGCATCTGCAGTTCACTCAACGGTTTGTCAATTTCGGGATCGATGACATCTTTGAGGCTGGCAAGAATGTCCAGTTCACTAATATTCACGTCGGGCATCGATTTCTTTCTGGAGTTGGTGACCTGAATTAACACGCTGTGCGCTCGCCGTTGGCAAGCGGCTCAACACCACAGATCACTCGGCCATGCTAACCAGGTTGTCGTATTACGTCCATTGACGGCGGCACAATCGCACGATGTCTTCGCCCGCAGAAACGTCGGCAAAGAACTCCAGCGCTCCGAGCTCCCGGACGACCCATTCCAACGATGCTGTACGTTGAGAGCCCACAACAACAATCGACAGAAACGGCACCAGGCCGATCCACCTGCCCAAAAATTGCAAGCACTCTGCCGGTGCGGAATCAAAGTCGAGCAGGACGACGCACTTCGGCGCACGCTCCACTGCCTCGAGCACATCTGCTGTGCTGCGCACGCTCCGCACACGGACATCCTCATCGACGAACTGTCGCTGCAATTCGGGCGTCCAGCGCGGCCGGCGTTCGACAACGATCACAGTCGCTGGTGTCATTCAGTGTTTCTCGTCAAACGGTTACATCCGCCGGAATTCTAGGCACATGACCATGTTGAAACAACTTCGATCGCTTGCCGGGAAGCAACGACGTTCGTAGTCTTTCGTAGTCTGGAGAGTCTTTCGACGAAAACAGTTTGCAACGTCGGACCGTCTTCGCCGGTCGTATAATCGGGCGAACTTTCAGCTTGGCGGACGAAACGGTAGCCACCCTTTCACGGAGAATCTGAAGCGATGCGCAATTCAACCGGTCCGCTGGTCGGCGTGCTGATGGGGAGCAAGTCCGACTGGGAAACGATGCAGCAGACAC
>CAUZTK010000215.1:0-6699 GCA_963582395.1 Planctomycetota bacterium
TGCCGAGCGCCGTGATCACGTCGTCGCGTAACAGGTCGTCAATGCTGCGAATGTTCTTCGGATTCCCAGTCCGCACGGCAATCACCGGCCGAATCAATGCCAACGGAATCGACTCCTTGACCAGATCTTTCTGCTGTGCGAGTTTGATGTAGCTGTCATCGGCAGCCAGAAACAGGTCGCCTGTTCTGGCGACTTCGATCTGGCTCAACAGCGTGTTCGTGCCGCCGTACGTCAACTGCACCGATACGCCGTATTCGGCTTCGTAGTCGGCAGCAATCTGCTCGACCGGCGGGCGGATGCCGGCGGCACAGTACAGCATCAACCTGCGGGCACCGTCGGACGATGCGGGATCACCCATCCCGACCAGGAAGAACGACAGCAGTCCGAGAATGGCCGCTGCGGCCCCCAACAGCACATACAATCTGTTGGATGCTCCCAGCCGGCGCTGTGGTCGTTTGGGGACGCGAGCTTTTTCATAAGTGGTTCGCCGGACCATGCGCGGACCCCTACTGGTGTTGTTCATCGCTGGTTCCTCAGCTTGTTCTTCAGAGACAAACGCTGACGGCCTGCGAAGTGTCCCGGCGCCATTATGGCTCGGCAATCGCCTCGATGCCACACAGCAGGGGTGCTGCGGTGCTCGAGCCCGCTTTCGGGTTCAGGGCAACGTCCAACCGATCGGTCACCGAGATGCCTTTGAATTCCTGAACAACGGCCCGATCTCGGCCGCCCGCTTCTTGAACGATGTCGAAATTCCTCAAGACCGGTGTTCCCTGCAGCGATACGCTAAAGACACGCTCGCCCGGTTTGAGGCCGTCCGGCTCGGAAAAGTGCAGCCGGACCGTGTAGCTCCGCGCAATCTTCGAGTCGCCCAGTTTCAGCGAGACCGATTCGATTCCTTTTCCGCCGGATGCCGCCACCCAGCGTGGCCCGCTGCCGTCAATGTACGCCGAATGCCTACGGAACCAAACCGGATTGTCGGCTGTGAGTTTGACGTCCAGCACGGGCGATGGACCGCCGACGCTCGGATAATCGAGCCACAGCGTTTTGTTTTCGTCGCGGCGGTCGCCGGGAGCGCCAAAGTTCAAACCGACGCGGTCGATCCGCCCATCGGTGAACTCGTAAGCCCCGTAGGTCCAAAGTTCGGCCTCCGGCATGTGGATCATCGCCAGCGAGGTCTGGTTCTGATAGGCGCAACTACAAGTGCGGGTGTAGTCGGGCGCGTTGAGCACACCGTCGGCGACGATTAAACTACTGGTGCAGCTCGATTTGAATCCGCCCAAATTGCCCGTCCCGCCGTTTTGGGAAAGGTCGAGGAAGCCGGCCGCCCCGGAGCGGAACGTCAGCAGGTGCTCGCTGCCGACGGCCGTGTTGCAGCCGTACATCCGCTGGTATTTCCAGCCAGTCTGCCGGCCGGTCAGCAGTTCCAATTCGAATCCGCCGCCGCCGTTGGTGATGATCTTCTCGTGCCACAACAGACACGGCCCGCCGTATTTCAGGCTGCGATTTTTCCAGAGGACGACTCCGTCGCGGCCCCGATAAGCGACGATGCCCTGCCCGACTTCGTCCTTGGCCCGGTCTCGATAAGCACTGCCCGCTTGAATCAGCACATCGTGCTCGGTCGAGTAATTCAAAAAGGTTCCGAATACGTCCTCGGTGGTGCTCCAGATTTCTTTTCCGCTCTGCACGTCGAGCGCCAACAGTCGTGTTTGGCCCGACGGCTCGATGTCGCGGCGGCGCAGCATCTGAAGTTTCTTCGGGCTCATGCCGTCGATACAGAACAGCGTGCCGGTGGCCACGCAGATGCAATTGTGTCGAAAGCTGAACCGGGCATTTCGGCTCCAGAGCAAGCGTCCGGTGTGACGGTCGAAGACGACCAGCCGGCGGCTGGCCGACGAGTACCGTGCCGATTTCAGAAGTTGGCTGACCGTTGGCTTTCTCGATCCGCGGCTGCTGTCCTCGTCGAGTGTCACCGGCGAGGACGTCGCGACTAGCAGCTCGCCGGAGACGGCCAGGAAACCCCACACCGGCTTGTTTCCGTTCCCATCGGCGTTGAGCGAAAAGTCTTTGGTCGTCTCGCCGGTCTTCGCATCGAGTTCGAGAATCTTCTCGCCGTAGACCAGGTAGACGTGATCTTCCCTGGAAACGTAGTTGCTACCGATTTCGCCTGCGCCGGGCTGATGGCGGATGTTGTCGTAGAATTTGCCGAGTCCAGGGAAATCGCGTTCCCACCAGACGCGGCCGGTATAGACGTCGACGCAGCGCAGCATGTCGGCGCCTTCGATGAACAACCGGCCGCCGATCACCTGCGGCGAGGGACCGTGACCGTGACGCGGCAGCACCCGATCGTTCGACGGACCGCCGAACCACAGTACGCCCAGCGGTGCTTTGACCCGCTTGTCTTGGGAGACGACGCTGTTGGTCGCATCGCCATACTGGTGCGTCCAAACACCGGCATCGGGCAAAGCGCCGACACGTTTGAGCAAGGTCAATTCACCGTGGCGTTGGACTTCGGCGTTCGCCAATCGGGCCGCCTCAACATCTCTGACGAACGCGGCATGCTGCTGATCATTCATCTGCAGCCCGGCCGCTCCGCCGTAAGGCCGCAACGGTTTGAACAATGCTCGGACCGCATCGACGCCGGAAACAGCCGCCAGATCACAGAGGATGAGATTGGCCAAATACGGCGGGAAATTGAATCTCAGCGGATCGCCGACGTGTGCCGCCACCCTCACGCCGTACAGTCCCCGTGCATCCATCTCCCGCCGGAACCGATCGACTTTCGTTTCGTCGGCATCAACGGCGATGATGTGCAGATTCGTCTGGACCAACAGTTCGTCAATCAGCGGTAAGTCGCCCAGTCCCAGAGCCAGCGCGTATCCTTCCGGACCGCCGCTCAACCGGGTCAGCACCGCTGCGTTGCTTCGGACCAATCGATCGGCAACACGGTTCGCTCGCCGGGTCTGGATAGCGTAGATTTTCGGTTCGACGGCTTGCGATCCGAAGCAGTAGATTTTGGCATCGCGGGTCACGACGAATAGTCGTTCGTCGGCAGCCAGCATGCTCCAGACGTCGCCGTCGACTTTGGCCGACCAAATTGGTTTTTGTTTCTGCTTCGACTCGATGTCTGCTGGCAGACTGTAACCGGCGATGCTGCCGTCGCTGCCTCCGGCGTAAATTGTCCCCCCGGCACGGAGAAAGACCCGCGCCGGACCGTCCGGGGTGAACTGCCGCTGCTGATCCGGCGTGAAGACGCGACGCTTCGTTTTCCGGCCGCGGCGATCGGTGACCGTCGTCTCGCCGATCTTTCCCGAAACCGACACCGCAGTAATTGGTCCGGATTGGCCTGTCGCGCCGATGAGCCAATCCGTGTCGGCAATGGTGGCCGAGCCACGGGCCACGCTCACACCGTCGCTGAGTTGGAACATCCCGCCGCGAACGATCAACAAGTTGCCGGCGGCCATTACGTCGTATCCGCCGTCTCCTTTGCCGCCGAAGTTGAAGTGCTCCAGCTTTCCGCTGCGGCGATCAAAAACGGCCGGCAGGGTCCGTCCGCCCGGAACAATCAGATGACTGCCGGAGATCGCTAGGTATCCCTGAGGTGAGATTGAGCCGAACGAATCGGCACCGTGCGGATGCGTGATATACATGGCACCGGTTTCGCTGTTGGTCCAGACGATCCGGCCGGTCTCGGCATCGACGGCGTGGATGAAAACACCCATCGACGGCCAGATGCTGGCGGCGAAGTAGGCAATTCCATCGGCCAGCACTACGCCTCCGCGAGCCGGCCAGCTCGAGACCAGCCGCTGATTGCCGAGTATCGGCCGGTGACTCGGGCCGCCGTTGACCCTCCAGATTAGTTGCCCCGTTTCCGCATCGAGGCAGTAGAGATACCCGTCATCGCTGACGGCATAGACCCGCCGATTCTGCGCGGCCGGGGCAAATCGGACCGGACCGCCGGTATAAAACCGCCAAAGTTTCCGTCCGGTTCGTGTGTCGTAAGCGGTGACGCTGTCGCTGAAGTTCGAACTGACGAACATCCGCTGACCGAGCACGATTGGCTCGTAGGAAACGTCGAACCGTAGTTTCGCCTGTGAGGCGGGCCAAGCAGGCCGAGCCGGCGGAAGCTGCCGAACCCATTGAAGACGCAACTGCTTGGGCAGATCATCGAGAGAGCAGGCACCGCGGGACGCATTGTAGCACCACATCGGCCAATCATCGGCCACGAGGGGGGCGGCGATCAAGCAAATTGTCACCGCAAGAAAACCGGCGGAGATGCTGCGCAAATTCATCAAGAATGCCTCCAGCTAACTCGACTGCTGAGCTTGAAACCCTGCCAAACGAGAAAGTTTCGCGGGCCGTGATGGCCCGCTAAGCCGCAACTTGGCCTGCGATTCGAATCGCCGTCTCAGGCGGGAACGAGCTGTCCGTGCTCGATGTTAGTGACGCTTTGCGCGTACTCGACTGCGCGGCTGTCATGCGTTACCAGTAAAACCGCCCCGCCATCAGAGGCAAACTCTCTTAAGTAACCGAGCACCGAATCTGCATGATCATGATCGAGATTTCCGGTCGGTTCGTCGGCGAGCAGAATTTTCGGACGATTTAACAGCGCCCGTGCCAGCGCCGTCCGCTGCCGTTCGCCGGTGCTTAACTGTCCGGGAACATGGTGAATCCGATCTTGCATGCCGAAATGGGCGATCAGTTCCCGCGCGCGATCGTGGGCGTCCGGCAGATGGCTGGCCATGGCCGGCGCCAACACGTTGTCGAGCACATTCAGGTACGGAACCAGGTGGAACTGCTGAAAGACAAATCCGATGTTCGCCGCCCGAAACCCGGCCCGCTCATCCGGCGAGAGTGCATAGGGATTCTTCCCGTCGACGAGCACCTGCCCGCCGTCGGGTGTCAGCAGTCCGCCGGCGATCAGCAGCAGCGTGGTCTTTCCGCATCCGCTGGGTCCCTGCACCGCCTGAAACTTTCCGTCATCAACCGATAACGAAACGTCGGCCAGCGCATGCACCTCCCCGTTGGCCGTATGATAGGTCTTCGTCAGGCTCTGTAAGTTGAGAAGCATTTCACCCTTTGCCCAGATCACTCGGCCTGCAGAATCACCGCCGGATCTTCTCTTGCCGCCAGCACTGCCGGAATCCAGCTTGCCACCGCCGAGAGCAGCGGCGCCATCAGTACGGCCAAAACTAGAAGACCGGGGGCGAACAACCGTGACCAGGCGTCCTCGGCCGGCGCGAGTTCGCCGGCCGCCACACCGAATCCGAAACCGGCCGCGTACCCGACAACCGCACCGATCAACCCGATGAGGACCGCCTTGCCCAAAAAGATCGTCATAATCTGCACGCTCCGTAGTCCGATGGCCCGCAGAATGCCGACCTCTGAGGTCCGCTGACGCACGTTCATCAACGCCAGAAATCCGATCCAGACGGCACAACCGATGATGACCAGCGGAACGAGCACAGCAGCAACTTGCTCGCGCTGCTCTGTAAGCCGGGTACGATTCGTCGTGTCGCTGTCGATGGCTGCGGCCCCGGCTGCTTTTTCGCGCGCCAGCGATTCTTCGGCCGTCTGCTTGGCTTTGTTGCGGGCTTCGGCGCGGGCCAACGCCGGCGGGCCACTTTCAATCACTTGTGTTCCCGGCAAAATCGCCGCAACATCCTCACGAATCTCGGCCACCCGGTCCTGCGTTGCGCAATTGCACTCCAGCGCCAGAATGCCGTTCACCAGGTTCTGCCGGCCGAGCAGGTCCTGGGCTTCAGCTAGATTGATCCACGCTGTCACGTCGTCGCGGTTGCCCTGTTGCGGCTTCAATTCCTTGACGGTGAACTCCCGGCCTTGCAGCGTCACCTTTTGGTCTTTCCGCAATGAATTCTTGGTGTGAATCTGGAAGCCGACCACCATGCTGCCCGGCGGCACCTGATCCTGCAACGGCTTTTTAAGATCGCGGTGCGCCAGCGGGACCTCGCCCCGGGTGCCGACGAGATGAATCGTCTGATCCATTTCCTTCCAGTGGAATTTTTGGGTGACCATCGGTAGCAGATGGTTGATAGTCATGATGTTCGAGTTCGCCAGTCGATCGACGTACTCGGCCGGCATGGTCTTCGAGAGCGTACCCCCGGCGTGCAGCTCGTTGAGGTCTTGGTCCTGCGGAAGAATCAGAAGATTGAAGCCCAGACCCTTGGTGATCTTTCGCATCGCGTCTTCGAGCTGTTTGCCGGCCTGTTTGACTTCCTGCTGCTTCTCGGCGACGGCCTGTTCGACCTGCTGTTTGCGTTCGGAGAGAATCTCGTCGGTCCGGATCCGATCGGCTTGCAGCAGGGTCGTCGCTCCGACAAAACTAGCCACCGCCACAGCCACCGACAACAGACCCATCGCAAAATTCACTTTGCGATGGGCAATCTCTTGCAACACAAGTCGCCAGACGTTCATGAGACCTTTCCTCGCAATAAGCAGAAGCTCAGCCGACCGATGACGCGTCGCCGTATGTCCGAAACGTGACGGTTCAGCCCTGTCTACGTACCAGCATCACGGTTCCCCCAATGACGGTCAGCACGCCCAGCACGAGCACCACAATGGTCGAAACATGGACTGTCGAAAAAAGTGTTGTCGTCGTTGTGGCGTTGGTTGTGGTGGTCGCGACCAAGGGTCTTTCCGGTCCGGCTTGCGTTGCCAGTGCAGTCTCGTTCCCGGAGTATT
>CAUZTK010000216.1:0-6695 GCA_963582395.1 Planctomycetota bacterium
TGGCTCCGCTTTCAAGGAGGAACACAAAGCGGGTTCTGGGAACTCGCGCTGCCGGCTTCGGCGGCGCAGTTCCGCGGGTTGCCGCAGTTGTACGGCGGTTGGGGCGTGGGTCAGTTGCTGGTGCTGAAGCTGGGCACCGAACTGTTCGGCATTGCGTCCTTGAACCGGACCGGAGAAAAACAGGCCCGGTTGTTATGGCAAACCGACACGCTGGCGGGCCGTCGGTTGAAACCGAACGACTGGGAGGCACGGCTGCAGACGGCAAGGCGAGGCTTTGGAGTCGACTCGGTCTTAGTTCTCGATCGCTTCGGCCGGGAACCGGATCGGGTCGGTCCCGTTCGGGTCGGGTACATGTGCTATCACGACCGGGGCCGGCTTGTCGCGATGGAATCAGCCACGGCGGCTCGATTATGGCAGCGAGACGATATTCCCGCGGGGACCGTCACCGTCGGTGATGACGAATATGTGGTGATGTATCGGCTCGACTCGCTGGAAATTGAAGTGCTAAGGGCCCTCGACGGGAAAACGGTGAAGGTCCATCGGCTGGCGGTCTGGCCCCGCGATTTTCTGATGCAGCAGGGACGCTATGCACTGGCAGCGACGCAAGAAGTCCATGCACAGCGGTTTCGGCAGATCGACCTGGTCAGCGGCCGGTCTGTTTGGGAACGCGGCTTCTCACGTGAAGCGGTCCCCTTCCGCATCGACGGCCAAAAGTTAGGAATCGTCCGTCCCGACGGCCGTATCGACGTCGTCCGCCTGCGGGATGGAACAACATTGACCGCTCATCCGGCGAGTTTGCCGGATCGATGGGCCGACGTGTTTTCAATCATCGACGAGCACAGTTTTTACGTCGTCGTTTCCGGTCCGTTTGCGGACCAGAACAGCTCTGAAGCCACCAACCACGTGATCGGACTTCGCACTCGGGCGGTCAACGGCCGGCTGTTCGCGTTCGACCGCCGTAGCGGGCGGCTGAAGTGGCAGACGGTACTGGAAGATTGCGCCTTGGATCTCGATCAGCCGCTCGAAGCGCCGTTTCTGATCGGCAGCTTTTGGAGGCTCGAAAAAAGTTCGGGGCGGGTCACTCGGCGAAAGTTTGGGATCTTCTGCATCGACAAACGGACCGGGCGCAGAATCTATGAGCAGCAGGAAACCGCGACCCGCCGAAGCACCGGACACTGGGCGCTGAAAACAGACATCGACCAGGGTTGGATCGAGCTGAAAACAGAACAGAAAACGGCAAGCCTCGACTTCACCCGATGACTTGCAAGGCTGACATGACAGCGCACCTGATGACGATGGGACTGTTCTTGCACGGATTTAAGCGGCCCATCACCGACCACCGAGACGGTCTGCTGGCTCCGCTACTCTAGGAAAAATTGTGAATTCCGATACAATCCTCGCTGCGAACTGACGCTATACCCGGCACGGCCATAAATTGAGGGAGGGCGAGGCTCCTGCCGAGCCGCCGGATCGGTGATCTCCACGGCTCAGCGGGAACTTCGCCCTCCCAAAGAACCGCAATTCGTGACCGCTGGAAGTATAGCATTAGGCCTTACCGTCAAGGGAGAATGGGTTTGGATCATCGGTGAGAAGCCAGACGAATCGTGAGTTTGCAGAACGCCCTGATTACAGTCAAACAAGGAATCGAGGATTCAAGATGTCGCGCTGTACCTGCTGGGTAGCCGTTTTGACGATGCTAGCCGCTAGTTGTTCCGACAGTGCTGATCCGCCAAATGGTCAAAGTTCGCCGTCTGATAGCACGGCTCAGGGGAACAGCGACCTTCAGAAATCCGCAACGACCAACAATAACGGCAACGAGGACCTGCCCGTTCCGGTTGAGACCACCCGAAGTTCGCCCCTTGGCCGTTGGCTGTTGACGGCTTCGCAACTGCAGGCTGACGGTGGTCAGGACGCTCAGCTTGCGATCGTCGAAATCAGCCGCGGCGACGACAATTCGTATCAAGCCAAGGTGCTTTACAGTTCACCTGCCATATTTCCCGGCGCCACGCTTCAATCCTCCGAAATCACCGATCAAAAGGTCGGCTTTGTGCTCGCGGTCGGGGGCGGCGAGTTGAATTTTGAAGGCCTCTTTGACAAGGGTGTCATCAGGGGTAACTCGCCCGTCAGCGGTGAACAGCTATTGCCAATGCAGTTGACCGCGACAGAGGATACCGAATTTTCGCAGGAGCAAGAAATCAGGACCGCCGGCGGAAATGAGTTTTTAGCGGCTGTTTCATCGGACGAGCCGCTCGTGGCCCTCAAACAATTCCTGCAATCGCATGGCGAGAGTCCGATGGCGATTGCAGCTTGCGAACAGATCATCCGGATTGCCAAGCCTCAGAACCTCGACGAGGCTGCCGTCAAGCAGTCTGCCGCCGACTACTATAAGCTCGCAGCTCGTTGGGGACCGCGGATGGAACAGATGGCGCATGTCAAAGTTGGCAGCATTCTGGCGCGGCAAAAGTATCTGCCGGACCTGGTCATCGAAGTCCTCGAAGAGATTGAGTCAAAACTGACCGACGACGATTCCGCAGCTCTGAAGAAGCTTGTCACCTTTACGAAAGCGACCGCGCTGGTCGAGACCGATGATGAAGGGCGGCAAAAACAGGGGGCGGAGATAATTCGCCAAATGCTCGAAGAAGATCCATTGAACCACATTTTCCGCTTCGCGATGGCCGAGTACACCGAAAATCACGGCAACGCCGACGATGCCCTTGAACTCTACGCCGGCCTAGTCGTTCTGCCGGACGTCGAAGCACTGCTGATCCGCGAGTGGAGGGCGGCCGGTGTCGAAAACACGCTGCCGTCCGAAACCGTCACTCGGCTGTGGAAAGAAAAGCACGGGAATTCCGACGGCCTTGATGCCTGGCTCGATGTGGCGTTCAAAAGTGTCGTCCACCAAATCGTCAAAAAACCGGATGAGACTTCCGAATCGCTTGGCAACCGCGTCGCTCTGGTCGAACTGTTTACCGGATCGAAGTGTCCTCCATGCGTGGCCGCCGATCTGGCCGCTGCCGCGCTGGAGGCGACGTGGCCGATGTCACATCTGATCGTGCTGCGATATCACGAACACGTTCCCGGCCCCGATCCGCTCAGCAACGCAGACTCCGAAGCGCGATTCGGTTACTACGACGGTCGGGGAACGCCTACCGTCTCTTTGAATGGCAAATTGGTCGAGGGGGTCGGCGGATACGTGATACACAGTCAGATGGTCTACGATTCCTTACGCCAACAAGTTGCTCCGGAATTGGTTCAGAAAACTGACATCTCGCTCGAACTGTCCGCAACCGCCAAAGATGGCAAGCTTTCCCTGAGCGCCCAGGTCGGCGGGCTCAAAGAGATCTCCGAGAATTTGCGGCTGCGGTTGGTGTTGGCCGAAGACGAAGTCTCGTATCAAGCCCGCAACGGAATCCGGCTGCACGAGATGCTCGTTCGCATCATGCCGACGGGTCCCGAAGGCGTGAGCCAAGACAACGGTGAGCTTAAATTTGCACAGACAATCGAACTCAGCCAGTTGAAGAAAAAACTCATTGATTATCTGTCTGTCTACGAAGGGCAGTACATTCAGCAAGGGATTCCTAGCTTGTTCCCCGTCAAACCGTTGGAGCTGGACAAGCTGCATCTGGTCGCGTTTGTGCAAGACGACCAGACGCGAGAAATCTTGCAAGCCGCCGCCATTCCCGTTGCCGGAAAATTAGAATACCCCGCCGGTCCGGTCGAGGCACCGCTTCCCGATTTCGACACCAAACCGGCCGTAAAACCCGGGGTACAAGATTCCGACGGGCCAAAGCTGATCTCCCCCGGAACTGGTTCGAAGTAGTGGTTTCTCGAATGAGATTTCTCAGGTCGACCGCGCAAGACGCATCGGACGGGCAGCCGGGGTCGATAAATCGAGGGGATTATTGAGCGAAGAGCCGGACGGAGATGACTGCGGAGATGTCGCGCGACGAGTTGGTCCAACAACTGCGGTGGAAAAAGTTTTCGGTGCTCGACGACGGGTTCGTTTGCCTGGCCGACGTGATGGGGGACGATGCTTCGGTCGTGCAGGCCGCCCGGGTTAGCTACGGAGAGGGGACCAGCAAGGTCTCAGACGACCGGACGCTGATTCGCTATCTCATGCGTCACCGCCACACCACGCCCTTTGAAATGGCGGAGATCAAGTTTCTGGTGCGTGTGCCGATGGACTGTTGGCGGCAATGGATCCGGCATCGGACGGCCAACGTCAACGAGTACAGTACCCGTTATTCGATTGCCATCGAATCGGCCCAGTGCACTCGACCCAACCAGTGGCGGCAGCAGGCGGTAAGCAACCGGCAGGGAAGCGCTGAACCGCTGCCGGACGAGGTCGGCGAAAAGCTGAGCGAAGCTGAACGCCGTCTGCAGGATGAAACTCGGCAAGTGTATCAACAACGGTTGGAAGCGGGTGTCGCCCGGGAGCAGGCGCGCAAGGACCTGCCGCTTTCGACTTATACCGAGTCCTATTGGAAAATTGACTTGCACAACCTGCTGCACTTTTTGAGTCTGCGGATGGACGAGCATGCCCAGCAGGAAATCCGGGATTATGCCAGCACAATGGGGCGGAAGATTGTGCAGCCGCTATTCCCCAGGGTCTGGGAAGCGTTCGAAGATTACCGGCTGGAAGGGACATTTCTGAGCCGGCTCGACCGGCAGGTCATCGAGCGGTTGATGCAGCGCGGCCAAAAGCGCCGCGTGGCTCCGCCGTTTACCGATGATGATTTTCTGGCCGTGCAGGATGAAACCTGGAAGTCCCTGAAACGTTGCCGCGAACGGGACGAATGCCGCGAAAAACTGCTACGAATGGGAATCCTGCTTCCACTGCCGTGAGGATTTCTACGGGCGGTGTTTGCATCTGCCGTGGGATCTGATATCGTGTCAAAGAGTCGGTGGGTGATTTCTGCAATGCTCTTGCCCTACGTGTCGGTTTTTCGTTGGGATAACTCGTGAGATTTGAATCGGAGCGCGAATGAATTCAGAAGGAGAACTTTGTGGTTAGGCTGCGTATGCGCGAGCATGAGTCGATTAACGATGCCGTCAAGCGATTTCGCAAATTGGTCGAACATGCCGGAATCAAGAAGGAAATGCGACGGCGTGAGTACTATGAAAAACCGAGCGATTCCAAACGGCGCACGCGACGGCGGGCCGATAGACGCGCCCGATTGAACCGTCTGAATGGGATGTAATCCGGCTCCAAAGTTGCCGATGTTCTGCATCCGCCTCAGTATGCCGGCGAACAACACCAGTCTCTGGGTACTGTATTGTTCGCCGGTAGCCGACGGTGACTCGATGTGAAGCCACGCCAAAACTGGTCGCGGTGCAACCGGCGCCAAAGGCTCTCGTTTGGAAGTGATCGGCGAAAAATGTCGGGAGGTGTTCCCGTTTTCGCAGGTCACTTTTCGGCTGGCGGAGCGTCGGGAACAGGCTCTTTAATCGGTTGAATGAAGAACATTCTTTTCGTAGATCTAGCTCGAAGCTGTGTTAGTTTTACTTCCGCTTCTTCACGCTGCTCGTAAGGGAAGCGGGCCTGTTCCTTCATGCTGCCGTTAAAAATGCCCCAAACCAAACGTTTTCGCTGAGGAGCTTTCACCTTGGTGCGGCGTGTGGTTGTTGTCTTACGGGTGACCTTCTTCTTGGTCTTGGTTGCCTTTCCGTCCAAGCTAGATTTTTCAAGCGCTTCGGCCGCCTCGAATTCTTTGCGTTTTTCCAGGCGACTAGGGGTTTTTCGAGCCATCTTGATATCTTTTTCCTGCGAGCAGAGAATCCGTTTCGTGCGCACAACATCCTTCGTGCGGATCTGCAGCCGGCTCCGTTCGTGCCGACCGGTGCTGTAGCATAGCAGCTTGTCAAAAATCTGACCAGTGTCCCATCCACCCGCCGGTTTGCCCTGCCGGAAACGCCGTGGTAGTCTAAACGGGCCGCCTCGATCGCAGTGAGTTACAAATACCTGCGGTGGCACAACTGGTCTTTTCAACGAGAACCGTTCCGGAGCCGACCGACATGCTTCAACTTCCCCACGCCCGTCCCGAAGAAATCGGCCTGAATGCCACTCGACTCGAGGAAGCCTACAATCTGCTTCGCAAATGGACGACCGGGGCGCAGGCTCCGATTCCCGGCGGGTCCATTCTGGTCGGCCGTCACGGAAAAATCGTCCCGCCCCGGTTCTTCGGCAAACAGGGCGCGGAACCAAACGCTGAGCCGATTCGCCAGGACGGGATGTTTTTGCTGGCCTCGATTTCGAAGCCGGTGACCTACCTGGGGGCGATGATGCTCGTGGAGAAAGGACTTTTGAATCTCACGGATAAGGTGACGCGATACATTCCAGATTTCGCCGCCCATCACAAGGAACAGACGCTCGTTCAGCATCTGTTCACGCACACCTCTGGCATGCCGGACATGCTGCCCGACAACGCTGAACTGCGGCGGCGTCATGCGCCGCTGAAGACGTTTATCGAAAAGGCCATTGCAGCCCAACCGCTGTTTCCTCCGGGAACCAACTACAGCTACCAAAGCATGGGAACGCTGGTCGTCACCGAGATCATTCAACGGATTTCCGGCCTGCCGATCCGCGATTTTCTGAACCGCGAAATCTTCAGGCCGCTCGGTATGGAGTCGACAGCCCTCGGTTCGCGGGGATTGGACCGCAAACGTCTGATCCGGGTGCAGGTTCCCGAATATCA
>CAUZTK010000217.1:0-6693 GCA_963582395.1 Planctomycetota bacterium
AAAACTGCTCGCAGCGGCATTTGATTCCGGGTACACTGCTCGCGGTTTGTTTCGTTCGTGCGATCCGTCGAACAGGCACACAAGATTCACAGCGGAAAGCATTACGATGACCAAACGGAAGTCAGCCAACCTCGTTGCAGAAACGGATGACGCGCAAAACTCCTTTTTCATCCTGCAGGCGCGGCATTACCGACAATGCTCGCGGGAAGCGCGGCTGGTGGGGCTAATCTGGCTGGTCGGACTGATTTACATCAGCAGCGTGATCGTCACGATGGGATACGTCCCGGTTGCGGAACGGCCCGAGGTGCCGACATTGATTCTGGGTATGCCGGCGTGGGTTTTCTGGGGATTGTGGCTGCCCTGGTTGGTGCAGATTGCCGTCACTTGGTGGTTTGCGGTCTGCCGACTCAAAGACGATGAGCCGTATGCGGACTTCCCCACGCACGATCAGCCGGCACATGCCGTCGAAGCCAAACGGGCAGCCGCTTCACCCGAGTAACCGTTTACCGTGAACAGCGTTCCGAGACCGCGCCTGTGCTTTTTGCCGCCGATCAGCTTTCATCGGGCCCAAAATGGTACGAGTTCCATCAAACCGATCCGTACATTCTGATTCCGTTTTTCGGCTACATGGCCGGCGTATTTCTGATCGCGGTGATTGCACATCGGTATCTGAAGCGATCGGATTTTGAAGCGGAATATTATGTCGGTGGTCGGAACTTCGGCGCCTGGGTGCTGGCGATGTCGTGGGTGGCGACGCTGGCCAGCGGCGGATCGTTTCTCGGTTACCCGTCGCTGGTCTACTCTTACGGCTGGTCGATGGCTTTCTGGGTCAGCGGCTCGACGGTGACGGCGTTGGTGGGATTGGGAATTGTCGGCAAACGGATCAACCGGCTGGCCCGACAGAGCGGCGCGCTGACGCTGGTCGATTTGCTCCGCGACCGGTTCAAGAACAATTCACTGGGGGTCGTTTATGCACTGGTGATTGTATTTGTGACGTCGGTTTATCTGATCGCCCAGTTTGTGGCCGGCGCCCGCATCCTGCAAACAATGCTGGGGACGACCTATGAAACGGGCCTGGTCCTGTTTACGTTTTCGGTCGTGGCCTACACGACCTACGGCGGGTTTCGGGCGGTGGCCTGGACCGACACATTACAAGGAATTGTGATGATCGTCGGCATTGTGTTGCTAGTGCCGTTCGCGGTCTCGGCGGTCGGTGGTCTGGAAAAGGCGATGCTGCGGGGCGATCGTCCGTTGGCAGCCCGCCCAGACCCGGCGGCCCAAATCAGAGGTGTCAAGCCGCAGCGGCATGCTTATCTGTACGGTCCGGGACCGCAAAAAATCCCCCAGAACATCGAACGGCTAATCGAGGAACGCGGCGAACAACCCGCCGCGCAACAGCCCCTCGCGCCGTTACAGCCACAGCCGACCAGCACGCCGGACCCGCAGCCGTGGCTGCCGATTGGCATGGGCATCTCGATGTTTATGCTGCGGTCGCTGGGTGCGGTGATGATGCCGACCACCGTGCCCCGCATGCTGGCTTTCAAGGACACGCGGGCACTGCGGCGGGCCTTGATGTTGCTGGCCCCCTATTTTCTGCTGCTGCACGGTAGCAGCCTGATCAGCATGAATTGCGCGCACAGCCTGAATTTGGGGCTGGCCCCCTACGAGTCGGATCAGGTGGTCCCCAAACTGGCTGCCGCCGTGGCTCCCAAAATTCTTTCGGGGCTGTTGGTCGCGGCCCCCTATGCGGCGGTGATGTCAACGGTCGATTCGGCCCTACTGGTGATCAGCGCCTCGCTGGTGCGTGATCTTTTGCAGAAGACCTGGTATCCGCAGTTGAGTGTATTGGCAACCAAACGGCTGAGTTACGCGATCACCGGCGGGTTCGGCGTTTTGATGCTGGTGATCGCGCTCGGCAAACCGCCATTTCTGCAACCACTGGTGATCTACTATATCGGCGGTGGTGCCTCGTCGCTGTTCTGGCCGAGCCTGGCAACACTCTACTGGAAGCGGGCCACGGCAGCAGGCGTAATGGCGGGGCTGATCGGCGGTGCCGCCACCTTCATTCTCTTCGATCTGTTTCGGCCGTTCGCGGGGCTGGTCGAGTTGCATCCGTTCGTTTACGGATTTGCCGTCTCAGCCGGGTTGACTTGGCTCTTGAGCGTTTCAACCGCTCGGCAGAGCCGGGAGCGTTTGGAGCTGTATTTCGGCCGCGATTGAGGGTTGCCGGTGCCGCACGCAGTCCATTCCCAGCCGCATGATCGACTCCCCAGCATCCAACTGCGGCAGGTGACGCGGGCCGTCGTCTGGAATCAGATGTTGTGGACGGCGGGCTACTCGCTGACGACCGGTGGGTTCTTGTCCTACTTCGGTTACGAGCTCGGCGCCAGCGAAATCGTGATCGCACTGTTGCTCGTGATTCCCGAGACGGCGGGCATCTTCGGCCTGCTGGCGCGGTGGACGATCCATCTTACCGGCAACCGCAAGGGGTCTGGGTCGGTTTTTTACTGGCGGCGCGGCTGAGTTCGCTGGACATCCCCTTGCTGGCGTTTCCGCACGCCCGACCGCCGGGAGTCGATCCGCTCTGGATCATGGTCGGCTGTTTGGCGGTCTCTCAAGCGGCGCAATCGGTGGCGTACATGGCCTATTTGTCGTGGATGGCCGACCTGGTTCCCGAACACAACTGGGGACGGTTTTTCGCCAAGCGAAATATCGCCCGTGTCTGCCTGCTGGTGATTGTTCCGGTTGCCGGCGGGTTTTTGCGCGACAAATGGCGATCAGAGGTTTCCGCAGAGGATGCCCTGCTGGCGTATGTGGCGGCGTTCGCGATCGGCATTTCATTGTTGCTGCTCTCCATGCTGCCGTTGCTCAAGCTGCCGAACATGACAGTCCGTTCGATGACTTCGCAAGTCCCCAATTTCCGGCTGATCGGTGAAGCGTGGCGCGACCGCTCGTTCCGTCTGCTGCTGATTCACAACTGGTGGCTGGCCTTTGCGCAGGGACTGACGCAGGCAGCCTTCTTTTACTATCGCATCGGTCCGTTGGGCATTTCGCTGATGACCTATCTACATCCTGCAGAACGTGATGCACCTGGTCAACATTCCGCTCAGCGCGCTTAGCGGGTGTTTGTGCGACCGGTTCGGCAACAAGTGGTTTTTGTTCTGGGGAGCGATCGACGTCAGTTTCGCCATGCCCTTTTGGTTGCTGGAAACACCAAAACAATGGTGGTGGCTGTGCGGGGCGTATGTGCTTTGGGGCGGCTTTGCGATGGTGAATATTGCCGGCCAAAATCTGATGCTGAAGCTTGCACCACGCAGCGACAACACGGCCCACATGGACTTGTTTCGACAGGTGGGCGGACTGCTAGCAGGCGCCAGCGGGCTGTTGGATGGACTGTGGATTTCCAGGCTGCGAGATTCGGATTTTGGCTTCGAAGTGGGCGTGTACCACTTCGGCAGCTTTCAGTTGCTATTTGTCGTTTCCTGGTTCGGCCGCGTGATAGCCGTGTTTTGGGTCCTGCCGATTACCGAGCCTGGCGCAAAACGGTTCGGTCGGGTTGCCGAGACGTTGTCGCGGTGGAGACGGTCTCGAAAAGTTCAGCCGTCTCCCGGTTAATCGGTTTGGAGCCCAGGCAAGGGCATGGCCCTTGAAATCCGAAATCCGAAACAAATCCGAATTTCCAATGACAGAAACTGTCGGTTGCACGTTTTGAACATTCGGATTTCGTGCTTCGAATTTACCTCGTTCCCAAGCTGGAGCTTGGGAACGAGCTTAAAAACTCGATTTTTATTCTTTGCAATTTCCGCTTTCCGGTTATAATAAGCAGAAGCATGGTTCCGTGTTCTGCGGAAACATGATCGAGCGGGCCCTGGTAGAAGTGTCTGGTCCGTAACACTTCGGCCGCAGGTTGTGAGCGTTTTGAATATCAACTCCGCTCACCGTCGGCTGGAAAAGCGTGGAAAACCGGCCCGTCGTGTGTGAATCGGGTCAGACGCGTACATCGGCATCGCCCTTTTTTTTGGAGAACAGAACCGTGAGACGAATTCAAAAGCAAGCCGTGCCGACCCGGCGCGGCGGGTTTACGCTGATCGAGCTTTTGGTGGTGATTTCGATCATCGCCGTGCTGGTATCGCTGACGCTGCCGGCCGTCCAACAGGCCCGCGCCGCAGCCCGTAGGTTAGAGTGTCTGAACAACATGAAGCAAATCAGCTTGGCCCTGCAAAACTTCTCGACACAGAACGGGGACCGCCTGCCGCGGCTGGAAACCGGGATTCCTACGACTGTGCCGGGTACTTCTGGGGATTACGGCTGGCCGGTGCAGATTCTCGCACTGATCGACGAACCTGCTATGGCCCGGCAAATTCAGGCCGAGGGCCTCGCGAGTTTTCCCTTGTTGCCGCAGATCGCGTCGTTCACCTGTCCCGATGATCAGAACAACGATGGCGTGCCGGGCGGATTTAGTTATCCGGCAAATGTGGGATACATTGCGTCGAATTTATGGGGCACCACGGTTGATGTGCTCCATACGGGCAACTCAGGCACGGGCATCGTATTTGGCCCCAATATCAAAACTGGCTACGCAACGGGCGTTTTCGCGCGGCGTACCGCGGTCGATGACGGCTTCCGCGCAAGCTTCGACTATGTCACCCAAGGCGACGGGGCGACGAACACGGTTTTAATCAGCGAAAACCTTCAGGCCGGCAACGCCCAAGCCGACGATTTTGCCGGCACGGGCATCCGCCGAGGTTGGGCCTCCCGCTTTACCGGCGAAACCGGCTTCGGGCTCAGCATCGCCATCGACGGATCGAGAGAACCGGATCCGGCCAAGTTGACAGGCCTGATTGGCGATAACGTCGCCACAGCATCCAAGGTCGAGCGACTCTATCTCAATAACGGCTTTTCTCTCAGTGACGGGGCTGGCTTCGACAACGCGGCAATCAACTCGAACATTGATGCCGACCCGGGCACGGCGTGGCGGCCGAGTTCCAACCACCCCAACAGCGTCAACGTCTTCTACTGTGACGGTCACGGCGCGCCCATGAGCGAGCTTATTGATAAATTCGTCTATGCCAGGCTGCTTACGAGCAATGGAGCTCGTTTCGGCCAGTTCATCGACCCGGGCGGCCTGCCATAACAGCCGCACTCTACTTGGTTCCCATTCCATTAACTTGGTTCCCAAGCTCCGGCTTGGGAACCAAGTCCCGCTAAGTTCTGCTTGGCATCGGCGAAGCGGAGATTTGCGAAAGTGCGTTCCCAAGCTGGAGCTTGGGAACTAGGTAGGCTACCAGGTCTGTTCACTAACGAGATCCCTCCGCCCGGCAAATTCAGGCCGGGCAGTTTTTTCTACCCGTCAAAGTCGAGTCGATGCCAGCCAGTCAGCAGACCGGTTCGTCCTTCGATTTGAGCCGCATCAGGGCGGAAACGTTCGTGCGGCGGATCGACTTTCGACGGTCGTTGCCCTCGACGAACGACCGCGCGGTGCAGATGACCTTGGCTGATCGGCTGGAAACACCGCTGCTCGTGCTGACCGAATTGCAAACGGCCGGCCGGGGTCGGGGCCGAAATTTCTGGTGGTCCGATATCGGGGCTCTGACGTTCTCGCTGGTCATCGATTCGCAACAGTTTGGGTTGTCGGCACGTCAGCTCACCCAAGTGTCGTTGTCGGCCGGTTTGGCTGTCTGCGAAGCATTGGTCGAGTCTCTGCCGGACAGGACGATCGGCCTGAAATGGCCCAACGACGTGCTGCTGGATGG
This sequence comes from Planctomycetota bacterium, assembly GCA_963582395.1. GTDB lineage: Bacteria > Planctomycetota > Planctomycetia > Planctomycetales > Planctomycetaceae > CAUZTK01. Next base: position 5,754 of record CAUZTK010000217.1, read on the forward strand.
CAAAAAGGTGTGCGGAATTCTGGTGGAAATCCCCGCAGTCGCCGGCGGACGAGTCGTCATCGGAATCGGCGTGAACGTGAACAACTCGCTGAGTTCTGCACCGGATGAGTTGCGCGCGACGGCAACGTCTTTCGTCGATTGCACAAGCGAGCAGCGAGACTTGACCGGCCTGCTCGTTTCGATCCTCGGCCAATTGCAGCAACAATTGCAGCGACTGGGAAGCGACGGATTCGATCTTCCGACGCAGTGGAACCGGTACTGCGTGTTACGCGATCGAACCGTTTCGATCCAACTGAATTCGCGGCAATTGGTCGGCCTGTGCCGAGGCATTAACTCTGAGGCGGCGCTGATTGTTGAGACTGCCGAGGGGTGTCAACAAGTCTATAGCGGCGTGGTGACCTCGTTTGAATGAGTCTGAATGAAGGACCGGCGCGAAAAAACGCCGACCCGAGTTTGCGAGCCGGCGTTTGGGGAAGAGCACCGATAGCGGTGGTCGGATTCGATGAATCAACCGATTACGGGACCGGCTGGTTGCCGGCGAAGGTGCCGTCAAAACCAGCCGTGGCACGCAGATTGAATCGGCCCGCGGTGAAGAGAGCGTCGATGTCGGACAGAATACCGCCGCTGAAGAAGATGTTGGTGGCATCCAGGGTCCCGCTGCTGCTGACCTGGAACAGGAAGGCGGGACGATTGGCCGACGCGTCGGGAGCTCCCATCACAGCAGCAGAGTTGAACACGCCCGCGAAGGCCTTGCCGGCATCGGCGTTGGTGAAGAAGGCGTTGCCCGTCGTTTCCAGATCATTCTGATCTTGCCCCCTAAACCGAGTCCAGCGCCAAAGTGATAGAATGGTGTTTTGGACACAGAGGAAAGTGAGGCAAGCAATGTCCAAGAAGCGATTCACAGCGTAACAGATCATCCCCAAGCTGTGTGAGGCGGAGG
>CAUZTK010000218.1:0-6678 GCA_963582395.1 Planctomycetota bacterium
CATGTAGCGGACCGAGATTGGCCGGCTGGCCCAGACTCACGCGGTTGCGGACATCTCCGCTTTGCGCGTCAATCGCCCAGACGCTGCCGTTAGCCCTCGAAACGATCACTTGGTCGCCGACCGGCAAAGGCCGGCCCGACAAAGGGACCTCTTCCAGGGGGCACGTCCACAGTTTCTTGAACTCCGTTTCGAACCGGAAACAATGCAACTGCGCGTCTGCGGTTTCCACATACAGCCGACCGGCAATCAACCACGGCCGGCGGGAGGCCGGTGCAGCGAGCTTGATTTCGGCGATCGGTTCCATCGTCTCCAGATTGAACAGACGCAACCGGCTGGCGGAGTCGGCCAGGAAGAGCTGGCCGTCATGCACCAACAAGCCGACGTCGAGCTTGTGTTCCAGTCGAACTCGGTCCACCTTTGCCAGGTGCGGCACCGGTGCCGACCGAAACTGAATCCTCGTCAACAGGCCGTGATCGTCGACCGCCAACAGCCGATCGTTTTCGAGGGCGATCAGATGTTTCCAGCGAGGTCTCTGTTTCGGGTCTGTGTTCGGTTGATGGTTTTCCGGTAGATTGCTTTCCAGCAGGGTGGAATAGTCTTTCACCTCTGCTGCGTCGGCCCCGTGAGGAAGCAGTTTCAGCCGGTCCGGCAAAGGCAGCACGATCCCCGCCTCGATGACAACCGGATTCGCCTCAAGCGGCTGCTCCAGTGCATGTTTGCGTTCGACCCGGCCGGTTGAATTGATAATCCACAAGTGAGGCTTCGTCGGGCCCACCCAAACCGCCAGACGCCCGTCTCGCAGCGTGACCGTCTTCAGCGGACTCGAAGTCGCCTCGTCGATCTCCAGTTGATCCGTGGGCCGATGGTGAAAACCGCCGGCCTCGAGTTCCTGGAGATCGACCCGGAAAATCTCGCCCGTCTCGTTCAGGCCGACGATCGAATTCGCGGAGCTGCCAACCCAGGCGAGCAACGACGACCCTAAGATGGTCTTCCAGTGGCTGCTCATCTGCTCTCGCTCGACGGGTGTGAAGATGACGGCCCGGTGATACGGTAGTCGGCGTCCCAAATAGAAGTAACGATCGACCAGTTGCAACGGCTGCGTGCTGATTCCGATCGCAACCGCGCCCCCTTCGTCGTAAGCAATGCTGCCGATTTTCAGCCGAAACTCGCGGAACGCGCTTCCGGCCATCCAGAGACGACCGTCGGCGCCGGCCTTGAGAAAAAGCGGCCCCGCGTGGCCGCTTTGAATCTCGTTGCTGGCCAACTGAGTCAGCGGCTCTTGATCGTTTTCGTCCGAAACCGAAAACGCGGTGATTCTCTCCGGACTCGAGGCGACGAACAACTGCCGGCCGCGGATCACCGGCCGGTCGTGAATGTGACCGTCAACGCGCGCGGCGGCAACTTCCTGCAGCCGTTGTTGTTCCCCTCGCAGTTCAAAGACTCGCAAGCGGCTGTTGTCACGACGATCGTTTTGGGTGATCAGCAGCAGCGAACCCATCGCTAACAGAGGGGCCTGAATTGTGCCCGGCTGGTGATCGCTGAACGAGACCGATTCGCACGACAACGGCCGAAGCGACAGCGTGTACAACATCGACTGATGACCGGCTACAATCATCCGCGTTCCGTTGGCAAGCAGCACGGGCGGCGTCAGAATCGGCTGCGAAAACGTCATCCTGGCCGTGATGTGCCCCGTTTCTAGCACAATCTGGTACAGATGCTTGCTGAGGGTCGGCAGATAAATCTGCCCTTCATGAATCAGTGGAGGGCCGCTGACTTCTTCGCCCAGCGGTTCTCGCCAAACGAGATGACCATCCAGCCGATCGATGAGAATCAGTTCCCGGTGGTTCGTATCGAACAGCAGCAGTCCCTCGACCGAGGTCTCGACACTCATCGGGAAAAACGGCGTGTCGAGACCGATGACCCGCCTCCAACTTGGATCTCCGGTGACGGTGTCGATTCCGTAACAGCAGTCGCGGGCGACGGCGATGACCGTCCGGCCGGCTGAGTTTTCGTCGGTCCGAGAGCGGACGTGAAACGTCAGCGACAGCGGTCGCGGCGTGGCCGGCTCTCTGCTGTCCGAAACCGCCGGACGATTCAGCTCGTCCCGGACAACGAGTTCTCGCTCGGCATTGAGGGTGGCTTTGAGCAGACGGGCTAGTTTAAGTTCGCCTGCGAATTCGACGTAGCGCGCCAGCAGCAGACGCCGAGCTTCGAGGGCCTGCATCGGTTTTTTCTCTTCGACGGCCTGTTTGATGTCCGTCAGTGAATGCTCGAAAACATCTTTTTTCTCGATAGCTTTGTTCGCCCTCCAAATCAAATCGGCGATCTGCCTCTGCAACTGGACCGGCGGATCTTCGGGCGGGCTTAAGCGGTCCAACAGCCGGCTCGCCTGTTCAGAGATCACCAGCAGGTCTTGCAGGCTCGAAACTTTCGTGTTCGCACCCGCAGCACCGGCGCTGGCGCTCTGGGCAGAGCCGGTCGCGATCTGTTCGGCAAAGTCTCGCAGCATCGACTTCTGCTTGCCGTAATTTGGACGGTCTCGATGCTTCTCGATAAACCTTTGCACTTCTTCCAGACCGCGCGACCAGTGCGGCGCTGCGCCCGAAAGCTCGCGACCAATCCGGGCCTTTCCCAGACCGTAATGCGCCAGCTCGGAGTATCGGTGCCGGGGATGTTGCTTTAAGAATTTATCGAAAATCTGTTCCGCCTTGCGATAATTGCCGGCCCCGAACGCGCCGAGGGCGGCATCGTATTGCCGTTGGGCGGTTTCTCGACCGATGATGAACCAGACCGATAAAGCAGCTAGCAGCAACGCCAGCGAGCCGCCGCCAAGCCCCAACACAAAGGGAGAGCGCAAAACGTCTTGTTCACCGGGGCGAACCGGTTCGCCCCGCAAACGCCGCACAAGACGCGCCAGAAACGGCCATTCGTTCGGCCACAGTCCGCGGCGGCCCTTGCCAGGACCTCGTCCAGGCCGAAGCATTTCCTGCTCGTCGGCGTCTTCCAGCAAGTCGTCTTCGAGTTCGTCGTCCAACTCAAGCAGCGCGGAATGCTCAGGATCCTCCCAAGGCTGCGGGTCCTCCGGCGGCTGCGCTTCCTTCGCAGGGGTTTGGGGAGGGGAAGGTTTCCCTGGGCCGCTCACCAGCCGGGCCATCTCGACTGCACGGACCGGGATTTCAATCTCGCTTTCGGTGATTGGCTTCAGTGCAATCTCGTCGTCTCGCTGGGGGGCAGGTGGCGGCTCGCTTTCGAATAAAGCAATGTCGACGCTGCCGATTCGCAGCACGTCGCCCAGCTGCAGAGAGGAGTGGTGCACCATCTTGCCGTTGACTTCCACTCCCTGGGACCCCGCGGCCACGACCTCGTACGAGCTTCCATTCCAACTGACGCGGCAGTGGAGAACCGACACGCCCTGTTCATCGACACGGATATCGCTGGCAGGATGACTACCGATCGAGAGCGGCTCGGTTTTCGTCAGCTCTCGCTGCTCGACTTGTCCGGAAAAATTTCGGATTTCGATCGTGGTGGTCATCGGCTGGTTCTACGTTCAACGGTGGTCACTTCGAGCCTGCATCGGCTCGGACGGCCAAACGAATCTTCTGGAACTCAGCTTCAACTGCCGAATCGTTGACAAACACAACGGTCCCGTGAGATGCCTGGGCGTCGGCATCGATAATCAGCTCGATTTTTTGCTCACTGCGTTTTCTCTCGGCCAGCAGTTCGGCCAGATTGTCCGGATCGGAAACCGGTTCGTGGTCGATCGAAATCACGTTACGTTCATTGATTTGTACGAGGATCGCGTGCTCATGCAACTCTTCGGGAGACTGGATCGATTGTGTCGCCCCCTCTTGGTCCGGATCGGGCGGGGGGACCTCAATCGATTTTTGCAGACTGAACGAAGCGGTGACCATGAAGAAGATCAGCAGCAGAAAGGTCACGTCAACCATCGGTGTCAGGTCCATTTCACCAAAATCGGTGCGCGCGTCCCGCAGCACAAATTCCTGATCCGAATCGGTCTCGATTTCATCGGCGACTTCCTCAACGTCAACTGCCGATGGGAGGTCATCTGTGTCAACGCTGGCAGATTGAAGCGACAGCTCGTCCGACCCCCCGTTGCCGCGAGGTCTCGGCGCGGGCCTGCCGTCATCCGGAACGGAGAGTTCGGCATGACAAGCCGGACACTTCACCGTGGTGCCGGCGAACTGAGCGGCGATGCCCATTAGTTGATGGCAATGTTGACAGCGAAAACGAATCGCCATGGATGTTCTCTTGGTCCGGCAAACGGCGTTCAAGCTACACGACCCGGATGTTCAATTTTCCACAAATTCCATAGAAACTTAACGGTCGCTCGACCGCTGCTCAATTGGTCTGCTTGTCTCGCACGCCGATGAAAAACGTCACACCGTCCACGGAATTCACGGCTCTTGCCACCTCCTGAACAAACCCGTGCCGAACTTCACGGTCGGCCTTGATGATGACCTGAGATCTGTTCTGATCCACACCGGCCTGAACGTAATCGCGGACGTCGTTCAGATCGGCTGAGGCGCCCCCCTCTCCCAATCGAATCGTCGGCGGCGAATCCGTGTCGGGGGCTCGAATCGAGATGATCGTCGAACGGCCCGTTTCAACCCCAATGCCGTGACGGGCGGTGGGGATGTCGTTTTCGGTCGTCGCCTGCATGGTCGAGGCGACCATGAAAAAAATCAGCAGCAGAAACGTCACGTCGATCATCGGTGTGATGTCGAGCTGCATCTCGACCTGCCGGCGCGCACGGGTGGATCCGTCCTGGGCGGCCGCATCCTTGAACAAAGCATTTCTCCGAGTCACTAGCTTCAACTCCCGTCAGGGTTGACGGCTTTTTCCAGATCGTCAAGGAACAGACCGAGGTCCTGCCGCACCGCGTCTTGTAGCTTGCTGATTCGAACATGGATCATATTTCCGGCCAGCACCAACGGAATGGCAACTGCCAAACCAATGGCCGTGGTGAACAAGGCAAAGCTGATGTCGCCGGCAAGCTGTTTGGAGACCCCGCCGGTTTGTTGCATCTCGGCGATGCCGGCAAAGGCGTTGATCATTCCGACCACTGTTCCCAGCAAACCGAGCATGGGGGCGGTTTTGACAATTGTCGCAATCCAGGACGTGCGAAATTCGAGGTCGGTCAGCACGTCGGTCTCGAATTTTTCGGCCAACAACCGTCTTAACTTCGCAGGGGCCAGCTTCCAATGGGTCAGGCCCACAAGAATGAGCTGCGGAACCGCTTTACTCCAGTAGGGGGGCGAATCGCAGAGTTTCGCAATCTGGTCGAAATTTTTGCGGGCCAATTCCGTACGCACCTGTCCGAGAAACTGCGACGCCGCTTGGGGGCCGGAAAATCGCTTCTGCGCGATCCGGCGTACGAGCAGAATCACACAAAACAGGCCGTACAACGCCACGCCGCCCAGCGCGATGTAAATCGCCCATCCCGCGGCATCCAGAATTCCGGAGTAGTTGAAGTCATTCACCTTGTGTGGCCAACTAGGGTTGGAAGGGACGTGTCGTTACTGAAAGTCAATCTGCCGGCTGACGACGAACTCAAATTCCTCGCCGCCGCGGTGGACGAGGTAATAGGTGCGGCGAATCTGATCGGTGGGACGATTTCGGTAGTCTCGTTCCAGTTTAGCCAGCAGAGCTTCCGTTCTGGGAGGATAAAAATGAAAAATAGTCGCGGAGCCGACTTCAATGCCGGCCTGCCGAAAGAGTTCGATGTCGGCCTGTCGCCGGCTACCGCCCTGCCACGTCATGTAAAGTCGCTTTTCGCCGCTGCCGCTGTTGACGCTTCGCGTGACCGGCGCCTCTGATGCCAATTGGGTGAGGTACACAATTTTGGAACCGCCGATCAAGGCACCGAGTTCGATGCCGAAAAAATCGAGTTGACGGGCATATTGCTGCAGCGTACCGCGTTCCGAGAAACGAACGAACCAGCGCTGATCTCGAGGCAGTCCCGATTCACCGGGTCCCAGACCGAGGGCGCGGCGTCCGCTGCCGGCCGCGCTGCCGGCCCGGCCCACGTTTTGTGCATCCAGTTCGAATATCTGCTGCGCCTGATTGGATGCCTGCTCGGCAAGTTCGATCACGTTTTCCAGTGTCTCTTCAATTTCACTGTCTTCGGCTGGCGCGTCGGCGAGCGACGGGTCGCGGACGGCCTGTTCCGGAGAGTCCAGTCTCAGCGTCTCGTCGACAGAGCCGGCCTCAAACCCGCCGGCCAATTCGAGCAGTTCCAGCGGCACTGCATAATCCGGTTGCGACAGGCGGTTTGTCATCCAAACTACGGAGAGCGATACGATCGCCATCACAAGCCCGATGACGGCCGAAATGAGCGAAGTGGTAACCAGATCGTAACGAGTGACCTTCAGCACCGGAGCACCATGAGGTGTCTTGATCATTTCTCGCGGTTTGTCCTGCAGATGAACAGGTGACATGAGAATTCGGTTTTTGCGAATACGGATACGGTAGTTCCCCAGCAGAACTTGGGAACCAGGTTAATACTTTTTCAACGAAATCCCGCGTAAATTGGTCATTGAAACCGCCAAGAACATCAAGAAAAGGTTCGTCTCAAAGGGAGAGAGGGGGAGACGCGAAGAATTTGTCTCTTTCTCTCCCTCTCTTCGTCTCTCTCCATCCCTCTGTCTCCGGTTTGAG
>CAUZTK010000219.1:0-6676 GCA_963582395.1 Planctomycetota bacterium
CGCAACGGTTGGCGGCGGTCACCGCGCTGATGGCCGCCTTGTGGCTGACACAAGCGATTCCGATCGCAGCCACGAGTTTGATTCCGCTGGTGGCCTTTCCACTGTTGGGGATTCAATCGGCCGACGTCGTCAGCAAGTCGTACATCGATAAAAGCATCTTTTTGTTCCTGGGCGGGTTTATCATCGCGCTAGGAATCGAAAAGTGGGGCCTGCATCGGCGGATGGCGCTGCACGTCGTTCGGCTTCTGGGGACCAGCCTGAAACGGGTCGTGCTCGGTTTCATGTTGGCAACGGCTTTCCTGTCGATGTGGATCAGCAATACGGCATCAACGCTGTTGATGCTGCCGATCGGTCTGGCCCTAATCGCCTCGCTGCGCGACCTTTCCAATTCGTCGAAACCGGCCGCTGCCGCAAACGACGCGCCGAATGGGGAGGCCGCAAACGGACCCATTGCTCGGTTGTCTGTCGTCTTGATGCTGGGTATTGCCTACTCGGCCAGCATTGGCGGATTGACGACGTTGGTTGGAACGCCGACCAACGTCGCGTTTGTCGGGATTTGGTCGCAAGAGTTCCCCGCTGCTCCCGAGTTTTCGACCGGCGGGTGGATGACGGCGGCCGTTCCGCTGGGAATTGTGTTCTTGTTGATTACGTGGGGTGTGTTGGTCTGGCGACTGCCGGCCATTCCGGGCGCCGAACGATTCGAGCGCCGCTTTTTCACCGACCAATTGCGGAAACTCGGCCGGCCATCACGCGCCGAATTGCTAATGCTCGCCGTCTTCGCATCGACGGCCGCTTTATGGGCCTTGAGGAAACCGCTTCAATTCGGCGATATGACTTTCCCCGTCAGTTGGGGTGGAGTGATCGAACGCTTCCTGGTCGATCGGTTAAACGTCGATCCCCAACTGGCCGAGGGGGCCGTACACGATTCGACCGTCGCCATGGGAATGGCCCTGCTGATGTTCTTCATCCCGGCTGGGCGGGACGAAAAAAACCAGAGGAAATACCTGATGGACTGGGAGACGGCGGAGCGGCTGCCTTGGGGAATTTTGCTGCTGATTGGCGGCGGTTTTGCGATTGCCGGTGGGTTTGCCGACACAGGACTCGCCGAGTGGGTCGGCAAACGCTTTGCAGAGGCAATCGCCGGCTGGCCTGTACTGCTGGTGGTCGCGGCGGTCTGTCTGCTGCTGACGTTTCTGACGGAGTTAACCTCGAATGTCGCCACCGTCAGCGCGTTGCTCCCGATTCTGGCCCGCGTGGCGATTGATCTGGAGATCGATCCGCGGCTGGTGATGATCCCGGCGACTATTTCGGCCAGTTGCGCGTTTATGCTGCCGATTGCCACGCCGCCGAATGCCATCATCTTCGGCTCAGGACGTGTGAGCATGGGACAGATGGCCCGTTATGGAATCGCGTTGAATTTTCTGGGCGTGGTGTTGATTACGTCAGCCACGTTCCTGCTGATCGTGCCGCAGTTCGGAATCTCGCTCGATCTGTTTCCAGACTGGGCGGCGAACATCGATTAGGGCCGAAACCGGCAAGGCTCTTTTGTTTCTTTTTGCGCAAGCATTGCGTCTTGACGTCACACGAACTCGATTGAAGTTTTCCCGAGCGCAAATAAAAAACCAGCCGTTCGACGAAAACACCGAACGGCCGGTTTTCTGGTTGAATGTTGATTCTAAGCTAAGTCAAAATGCCGGTCAGAGCGTCCGCTTTGACCATCTCGCGAGGCTGCTCGAGGTGATTATAGATGGTCCGCCGTGGATTCAGCCCAATGCTGTGGTAGATTGTCGCCAGCAACTGACGCGGATGCACCGGGTTCTCGATCGGCGAGGAAGCGGTCGTATCCGACTTGCCGTAAACGAAACCGCGTTTCACACCTGCCCCGGCGACAACCGCGGTGTAGCAGTAGGGCCAATGGTCGCGGCCGTCATTGCTGTTGGTGTTGCCCGATGTGCTCACGCCCCGCTTCGGGCTGCGGCCGAATTCACCGACGGCAATGACCAGCGTCTCGTCGAGCAGTCCCCGATCATCCAAATCGGCCACGAGACTCGACAGTCCGGCATCGAGCATCGGTGAGTTTTGGGTCTTCATACGCTTGCTGAGGCCCACGTGTACGTCCCAGGAGTGGTTGTCGGAGTTGGCAACCTTCGGCCAGTTGACCTCCACGACGCGGGTGCCGGCTTCGATCAACCGCCGGGCGAGCAGGCAGCAGTCGCCGAACGTGTTGCCTCCGTACCGCTGGCGGGTTTCTTTCTTCTCGGCGCCGAGGTTAAACGCCTCCCGAGCACGTCCGGAAAGGACCAGTTCCAAGGCCTTTTCGTAGTAATCACTCAGTGCGTACTGGGAAACAGCCTGATCGAGGTCCTTCAGCCCGGCGTTGATCTGGTCGCGCAGACGCGCCCGTCGCTCCAATCGTGCCAGCGGGATTTCTTTTCGCAGCTCAAGATCGGCGACGTTAATATTGTCCATCTTCTTCATGTCCAGGTCGTCGCCAGACGGATACAAATAGTAAGGGTCGAAAGCACGCCCCAGGAACCCGGCCGTCCCCGCTTTGCCAATGACGCTGCTCTCTTGCAGAGGACGGGGCATCATCACGTAGGGAAGCATGGGAACTTTCGGCGGCTTTTCCTTGATGATGTGACAGCCGAAATTCGGGAAGTCTTTCGGACTGGGCGGCTCTAACTGACCCGACGGGCTGACCTTATCGGCCGTGTATCCGGTCAACATTTGATAGATAGCCGCCGTGTGGTTGAACAGGCCGATGGGCGTGTAGCTCATCGAACGAATCATGGTGAACTTGTCATTCACCTTCGCCAGTTTGGGCAGGTTTTCGGTGAACTTGATACCGGGCAGCTTGGTGTCGATGTTTTTGAAGACGCTCTTGACGTTGTCCGGAACGTTTTCCTTGGGATCCCACAGATCGAGGTGGCTCGGTCCCCCTTGCAGGTAAAGCATGATGACGTGCTTTGCCTGTCCGAAACCGGGACCGCCGTAACGTCCTTGTTCGTCATTTTTGGCTTGGGCCGCTTTCGCCTGCAGCAGCATCGGCAGACTCAGCCCGATCGCGGCTGATCCGCCGACCCGCAGCATTTCCCGGCGAGTGAAACCGTCACAGGTGTCCTTACTGTAACCGGCTGGAATTACCAACATGGGTTCTCTCTCCAGTTCAGATGCCCGAGGATCGAATCCGGGACGGATCGCCCGGCACTATTCACGACGAAACGATTTACTCAACTCACACGTTCCTTTTGGAACGAACCAGAACTTTGGGTTGTGGCCGACAGATCGACCACGCCGAGTTCTGTTTGTTCTATCGGCAGATGCTTCAGTGCAGGGTTACTATAACGGCTGGTCCTATCGGGTGTCAATTCTGTCCATCGTCAATGATGGGAACCTGAAACGAATCTGTCATCCAAGCAGAGCCGATCGGGGGGCCGGACAAATCCGAATTGAGATGGCGGCTGGCTACAGGTGCGAGGGCTACGCACAGCCAGATAGAAAAGCCCCCCGCACGTTGAGACGCGCGGGGGGCTCACAGAAATCCTCTTCACTCGCCCCTAGTCATAACGTTCGGGACACGAGAATACCCTCAGCAGTGGCGTTGGGCAATCGTGCAGCGACGAGCGAATAGATTCGGACTAATTGCCAGAATCGCCTTCTGGATCGGCAGCGTCTTCGCCATTCCCTGCATCTGCGTCACCTTCAGAAGTGCCGCTGCCAGCGGGATCTGTTTCAGTGCCGCCTTCAGAATCATCAGTACCATCGGTGGAGGAGGGGGTGGCCTCCCCCGCATGTTCGGCGTCGTCAGCGGCGCCACCGCAGCCGACCACGAACAGGCTCATACAAACGATCATCAAAAGAGCAGTCAATTTCTTCATCTAGCATTCCTCTCGTTGTTCATGCGGGTTCTGTTTCTGTCCTGTCTCACGCTTGGGGGTTCATCAAAGAAGCCCGGTTTCAAACCGTGAGATGCGCTGTTGTGGATGTTTATTCCCTGATTCCTTGAAAAGATGCCAAAGTTACTGCGACGTCACGGTGAAGCTTGTCCAGATTTCTTGAAAACCGAGGACGTTACGTCGCAATAAAATTATGAAAAGAGGTGGTGGCTTGCGGAATCAGCAGCTTCATCGGAGAGAACAGATGTAGATTTTGAATTGAGGACGATATGAGCGATTTCCGGCTGCTGTGGAGATTCCATTTGGAAAATGGATCGGGTTTTCAGATTGACCAAACATTCTGTTCTCCGATATCGAAAAGATTGCTCCACCCCTCTCAAGTTCCCTATTGCCAACAGTCGATTCGGTCTGTGTGTAATGAAACCGGGAACCGACTGGCACAACCGTGCAGAACCATGAGCCGACAGCACCACCGATAGACTTTAATGCTATCGTTTCAAATGACGGGACAACAACAGATTGATTCTGTTAAGTCACGGTTGGGGCGATCTTTGCTTCGCTTGCACCGTGGCCTGCAACAGAATCGGAATCACCCAGACCGCGACGATTTGGTGTTCGCGTTGTGGCAGAGCAGATGGGCCGAGCATCGTGACCAAATCTCCCATCGGCTGTCTTTGATCGAAGCGCAATTGGAGAAACTGGGCACACAGGCCGAACAATCACCACCACGGCTGGCGCTCATCGGCGGCCCCTCCGATGCGGATGAGATGACCGCAATGGGTTCGGTCTGAACTCGTCGGCACAATGCTGGGAAGTCGGCTGTGTCGCGAAAGGAAATTGGTCTCTTCAGCGCCGCCAGCGGATCGAGGGATCTCCGCTTGCCAGATAACTCTCTTCGCTTTCCATTCTCGCAGAGAGTTCTTTGCGAACATCGGAGTCTTGCAGTTTTCGTTCGAGCGCCGACAAGTTGACGCCGGTCGGAACCGTGAGTTCCATCACCATCTCGAACGAGTGGTGGTCGTCGCTGCGCAGGGCATACATCTCGGTGATTTCGATTCCTTCCTGCTCCAGTTGTGTGGCCATCCGGCTGATCAATTCTGGCTGGTCCTGACCGGTCAGATTCAGGAAAAACTGTTCGGTTTCGTCCTCGGGTTCGTCCGGTAATGTTTCCTCGAGCGGATCTTTCAGAGTGATTGCGATGCCGAAAGGCCGGCGGACACCCTGCAGGTGATCGATAATCACCTGTAAGGTGTCGATGCTCAGGGAATTCGACGATAAGAATCATCGTGAAAAACTTCTGCAGCAAGGTCTGCTTCACTTCGTGCAGTTCGCCGTCACGACGGCCAATATACCGACCCGATTGGTGGCGGTAAGAGTAATAATGTACCGTTTCGACATGGTTTCGCCCCTCTCGCGAATACGGCGTAAAGAGCTCTCAAATGGCTGAGTCCATTGAGATCACCTGTCTCAGAACGTATTGTTGCGACAGCATGGTCGTGACGCAGAAGGGTCGGCCCGATGGTCACGAATCAGATCAGGATCGTGGGCTTTTGAAAACCGAGGCCCATGGCGGCGATGTCCAAAACCGTAGAATGTGCAGACTCGTTCTTACACGAAATCAGAAAACAGTAGAAAGATCGTGACACTGATGGGTCCTGGTGACAATCAAATCGGAATTGGGGGGTTCGGCGGTTCATGCGCCGACTGCCTGTTGCGAAAGCACGAGCCATGTCTTCGATCGCACGAATCGTCTCGCTGACGGTACTGACAGCGCTCATCATTATTCTTGGCATGACATTTTTGCAGGTTGTTACGCCGTTTTTGCTGCCGCTGTTTTTGGCCGGCGTGGTTTCGATTTTGTGCCAGCCCATTTTTCGTTACTTCATCGGACGAACGCACAACCGGGTCCGTGTTGCTGCGGGATTGACAACGGCAGTGCTCCTGTCAGTTTTGCTGATCCCGTTGCTGGTGGGTACGCTGATCGCCTCGCTGCAGCTCTACACGCTGACGGTTGAGAAGCTAGGGACGGCCGACTGGACTGAGACGTTTGACACGCTCCAGATAAACCTTGTGGCCAAGGTTCAGCCCTATCTCCCAGAAAAAATTGATCCGGCCGAGGTCCAACAGAACGTTCGTCGTATGCTGAAGTTATTGGCTGAGCGGTCCCTCGGGCTGGCGGGCACGACCCTCAACAAAACACTGAATGTTCTCGGCTCGCTGGTGATGCTGATGATGAGCCTGTTGATGTTTATCATCGCGTTGTACTATTTCCTGGCAGACGGCCCAGCATTGATTACGGCGGCTGAGGGGCTGATTCCGGTTCACATTGAGTACCAGCGGCAGCTCCGCAGCCGATTCGCACTGGTGGTGCGGACCATCGTCTTGGCGACGTTTATGGCGGCCATTGCCCAGGGACTCACAACCGCCGCCACGTTGTACGTGATCGGCTGGCAGGTCGATTCGCCGGTGCTGAGGCATTTTTTCATTATTGCGCTGGTCGGCACGTTGGCGGCGGTGATTCCGCTCGCGGGCAATTGGCTTGTCTGGGGCCCGTGTGCCGTCTGGCTGGCCTTTCAAGGAAACTGGACCACGGCCATCCTGTTGACGCTGTTCGGTTCGATGGTCATCGGTACGATGGACAACGTCATCCGCACGTACCTTCTGCAAAGCGATGCCCGCTTGCATCCGCTGTTGGCCTTCGTCAGCGTGTTGGGCGGATTGCAGGCGATGGGGTTGTGGGGCGTCTTTATCGGTCCGATTGTCGCCTCCTGCCTGCATGC
>CAUZTK010000220.1:0-6660 GCA_963582395.1 Planctomycetota bacterium
CCAGCAGGTCGAACAAATAGTCGCCGACGTAGACGACCTCGCTGGTTCCCACGTTCCACATTCGGCAGATCTCCAGCAAACCGGTCGGATCTGGTTTCGGCGGAACTTCGTCGCGAGTCATCACCACCGAGAACTCCAATCTGAGCCGCCGCAGCGTCAGAACCGTAGACTCGCGGGAATTTCGGGTGAGAATACCCGTTTTCAGGCCGCGCTGGGCCAGCTCTGTCAGAAAATCAGCCACTCCGGGCATCAGTGTCGCGCGATCGGCTCCTTTCAACTCGTGGTCGCGAAGGACGGCGAGGCAGCGGTCTTTCTCCGTTCCGGATGGTATCAGGGCCAGTGCCTCCAAAATCGGCTGTCCGGCGGGCAGATCCAGGTCACGTCGAATCGCGTCGAAATCGAGCCGCGAATCAACCAGCGTCCCGTCGAGATCGAAAATCACTCCACGCAGAGGCATGATGGGGCCTTATATGCTTGACGCCTACTGCTGCACAGGGCCGAGATGAAAGTCGGCGTTCATCGTTACCAGGCTCGCCTGACCCTCCCGGAAGCGAATGACGTTGACGCAGGCGTTCGTCTGTGTCAGCTCTCTGGCCCGCCGTAATTCCAGGCCGAGCAGTCGAGCCAGGTAGACCCGGTTGACGACGTTATGGGCAATGACGGCTATCGACTCGCCGACGTGACGATTGAGTAAATCGGTGAGGATGGGCTCAATACGCTGGAGCACGTCTTGATATGACTCTCCTCCGAGGTACGGAAAAACGGCAGGGTTTTCCATAAAGACACGATAGGCCCCAGGATGTTCGCGCCTGATGCTTTCCCAGTCCAGTCCTTCCCAGCGGCCGACGTCGCATTCCTGGAGGTCGGCAATCGGTTGAACCTCGGCACCCTGACAGGCGGCTATTGCACCGGCTGTCTCGACGGCACGTCTCATGGGGCTGCAGTAGACGGCGCTCAGGCCGAACCGGCTTAAGAATTCGGCGACGGCGCTCGCCTGTTTACGGCCGGTATCGCTCAACGGCAGATCGACGCCTTGTCCTTGTAGCACATACGGACGTTGCTCATTCGCACTTGTCGCACCGTGCCGAACGAGCAGCAGATGTGTCGATGGGGCGTTGGGGATTTCGCTCATGGAACCCAATCAATACTGGGATGTCAACTCACGAACTGCGACTGCCATCGCTGAGAATCGGTGATCAAGACAAGACCAGTCCTCGTCAATCGGGCGTCGTTTGGTAACATTGAATTTCGGCCAGTGGGGTGCCGTTGCGATCCTTTTCGGAAAGAATCGGCTCAGTGAGCTGAGGCCAGTCGATACCGACCGCCGGATCGTTCCAAAGCAGCGTCTGTTCGTGTTCGGGGTGATAGAGATCGGTGCACTTGTACCACAGGTCGGCCGTTTCGCTGATAACGCAGAAACCATGAGCAAAACCGGGGGGAATGTACAACTGCCGCTGGTTTGTTTCGCTCAACCGAACGCCGGTCCAGCATCCGAAATTCGGCGAATCACGTCGAAGGTCCACGGCGACGTCGAAGACCTCGCCTTTGAGGACCTGCACCAGCTTCCCTTGCGGATGTTCGATCTGGAAATGCAGTCCCCGAACCGTCCCGCGGCTGGATCGCGAATGGTTGTCTTGAACAAACTCGCAGTTTAGACCGGCATCTAGGTAACGCTGCTTTTGATACGTTTCGGCAAAAAACCCGCGAGCGTCTTCAAAAACTTTCAGTTCGATGATCAGAACGCCCGGTAAATTGGCTTCATGAACCTGCATGTTGTTCGCTTAGAAAATTCCGATGGCACGGCCTGCCCGCTGAGGACCACCTCAAGCATATCGCCTCTGCATTCGTCGGAACAGGCACTACCTTGATCACTGTTTTAGCGTGAGGACTACTCGTCTGGTTCAGAAGGAGCAGGTTTTCAGAAGGAGCAGGTTGGGTGACCGCGCTTCCCTACCCGATTAGAATTCATGAGTCATCGGGGTGAATCGTTTCAAGGCTCGTCAGTGGACGATTCTCCGCGAACTTTTAACGGTTTTCCTGTTGTGTCGGCCCAGTAAAGAATTGAAAATGGAGATTGGACAGGCGTAAACGCAGCCGGCTGCAGGATGGGGACCTCCGAACTTCGACATCAGTGTGATGTTTCGGTTTTTAGAATAAGGTAGACCCATGCCCGATTTTATTGCCCTGGATTGGGAAAAGCATCAAATCAACGGAGTCGATGCTCAGCTCTCCAAGGGAAAGGTGCATGTCAAACGTTGTTTTCGGCTGCTTTGGTCGGACGATTTCGATCCTGTTGCGCAGCCGGGGAAAGCTGCCCGTTGGCTGCGGGAGGAACTTCAGCGTTTGGGCGTCGGCGGGCGGCAGGTGCTGATCTCACTGCCCCGCGAAGCGACGGTCGTCCGGCAACTGAAAGTCCCCAACGTGGCCGACGCGGAATTGCCCGACCTGGTTCGGTTGCAGGCCGAAACGAAGTCCTCGTCGTCGCTGGACCAGTTTCTGTTGGACTTTCTTCCCCTGCCGCATTCCGTGAACTCCACCACCCGCCAGGTGCTGATGGCGACCATTTCCCGAGAGCTGGCTGATCGGCTACGGTCCCTGACCGGGGCCGCTGGACTGGAACTGGTTTCGATCGGACTCTGCCCCGTTTCGACGGCCGAACTGGTGGCCCGCGTCGAAAATCGCCGTAACGACGACCCGCACCGAACCACTCTGGTCGTGGCCCGGCAGGGACCGCGGGTCGAGATCTCGATCATGCAGCAGCGGCAACTGCTGTTTACGCATTCCACCCAACTGGCAGGAACCAGCGAGCAGCAAGACAACCAATTGATCATGGCCGAGATCAACCGCTCTTTTGGTGCCGTGTCGAGGCTGGACGTCGAGACCGACGTGGCGCGGGTCTGGGCCATCGGCACCGAAAGTGAAAACCGCACCCTGTGCGAAGCCCTCCAAGAGCGGCTGGCCTGTGAA
Source organism: Planctomycetota bacterium (assembly GCA_963582395.1). GTDB lineage: Bacteria > Planctomycetota > Planctomycetia > Planctomycetales > Planctomycetaceae > CAUZTK01. The sequence goes on from CAUZTK010000220.1 coordinate 2,968, forward strand.
ATTTGGTCGCTCGATCCTCTTTCCGATGCCGAGATCAGTTGCGACTCGCCCGACGATTCCGCCAATCATGCTCAGTACGCCGGGCCGATCGGGCTGTTGCTTGCGACCGCGGAACCGGCGGTCGAAGCGATCGACTTTCTCAACCCCCGCCAAACGGTCGTAAAAACAGATCGTCGCAAGCTATATGCGGGAATGGCGGCTGCCGCGCTGTTGCTCATAGCCGGCGGGGCATTCGTCGGTCTTAAATTACATCTGAGCAAGCTCGACGCTGAGATTGAGGAAAGACAGGCCGAGGTCAACGCGCTGGACAAAGCGATCGAGAATGGCCAACCGCAACTGAGGTCCATGACCGTCGTCAACGAATGGAACGAACGAAACATCAAGTGGCTCAACGAGATGCTAAAGCTTACAGAAGTGCTGCCCGGAACCGATCGGATCTATCTGGCCGATGTTCGTTTCAATCCATCGGCCGGCGCAACGGTCGCGCAAATCGAGGCCAACGGTTTCGCCCGCGATTGGAGCGACGTAGAGCAATTGCAGCAGAAACTCAAGAGCCGCAATTACGAGGTTCAGCCGGCAAAATACGAGAAAAATAACTCCGACGACAGTGGTTATCCTTACCGGTTCGTACTGAGCCTCCGGCTGGTTCCCGAGGAGCCAACCGGAGGCGGCAAAAAATCAAGCCGCACGAAGAAAAACCGAAAACGCCGCAATAAAGCATCCCACATCTGAATGCGTGGCCATCGAAAACAGAGGCCCGTCATGCAACGCCGTAAATTTTTTTTCCTGCTGGCCGCCAGCGTGGCCGCTCTGATCTGGATCGGCCAGCCCATATTTAGCGGCATATTCTTCGAGCCGCTGCAAAACCGCAACGCTCAACTCATCAGACTCCAAGGGGAGATCACCAAGAAGAAACTGGAACGCAAACAGGTGATGCTGATGGCCGCCCAATTGCAGAGCTGGAAGAACCGATCTTTGCCGCCCGATGCCCTCGATGCTCAACGGCTCTACCAGTCGTGGCTGCGGCAGCTTGCCGAAGAAGCCGGATTTTCCGAGCTGAAGGTCAACCCCAATCAAACTCCGCGGCAGGGCAAGGCTTTTGCCTCGGTGCAGGTGACCGTTCAGGGAGAAGCCAAACTCGGTCAGCTCAACGAGTTTCTGTTGCGTTTTTACCAGACCGATCTGATGCACCGCATCGTCTCGCTCACAATGAATCCGAAAAAAAACTTGGGCGATCCACTGATCGCAATCACACTGACCGCCGAAGGGCTCGCCTTTCCCAACTCGGCCGAACGGCAGCGACTCTTCGCCGAAACGACGCTCTCCGAAGAGTTTGACTCGAAAACAGAGCAGCAGCCGATCAAGGTGGCCGACGCGGCCGGATTCCCTAAAAAAGCTGGATTCCGTGTCAAAATTGGCCAGGAGTTTCTGACGGTGACCAAACTGGATGGCAAAAACTGGACGGTCAAAGGGGGCATCGATTCCACGTCGCCGGCCCAACACTCCTCCAGCGATACGCTCACACTGGCCCGCGTTCATCCGGACTTTGGGGACAGAAACCTCACGGCCGACGACTACGGCAAGATCGCCCAGCAGAATCCCTTCGTCAAGCCGGCGCCTCCACCCACCCGGCAGGCCAGCGGTCCGCCGCCGCACGATGAAGCCAAAGAGACCTATCTCTCCGGCATTGTCAAGAAAGACGGCGTGTGGGAGGCCTGGCTGAATAGAGAGTCGCCCCCCGGGCAGACGATCCAGACGATCGTCAAAAAAGGCGAGAAGATCACCGTTGCCGACATCAACGCCACGGTGCTCGACATCGAGCACGATTTCATCGTCCTCAGCAACGGTGAGAAAACCTACCGGCTGGAGGCCGGCAAGGACCTTCGGTCTTGGGTGCTCGTTGAGGCCCCCCCCACCGACCAGCCGCCGGCAAATGCTGCCAAGGTTACGCCAACCGAAAACGGAAACGCCGCCAAAGACGGGCAGGACCGACAGAACGCCAAGCAACAATCGCAGGATACCGACCGTTAGTTCGGCTGATTCGTCAACAACCGAGACCGGGAGAACGTGGGTTTCCGGGGCCACGGTCGCTAGGCTCCTTCAGGATTCCCGCCACCCTGACGTAAAGGAGTACAACACAATGGCACACTGTATGAAGCCAGTTACTCTTCTGCTACTGGTGAGCGTGATGGTTATAGGTTGCTTTTTGAAGCGTCCCGCGAGTATAGAGTCGGTCGTTGCCAAGTGGGGATGCGGATCGGCTGAGGACGACCGAAACGTCGTTGACGCACTCCTTACGTCGACAGATGGTGTTCATCATTACGATATGAATCCGCATTTTTTGAATGCGCTGGTGCAAAAACTTCAGGAGAGGCCCGAATTGCTGCAGCAATTCTCTGAAAAATGGCATAGTGGCTACGCACCATATTGCGACGATGACGACTGGTATATTGCACGGTTAACTCGAAACATGATGGATAGTGACACAGAGCCCACTACTAAAACGGTATGGGTTTCACGACAGTGTGTTAGAGTCAGTTTCAAAACCATAAATTACTAAATGAATGGCGAGCAATTTGCGTACCAGAGTGAGTGAAAGGAGGCACTTGCATGGTTATTTTCCTGTCAATATGGCCGCCACGTCGGCGGCCGAATATGACAGGGTCCAGGACGGCCCCAAAACCGTTTCTCGTTGATTCCCAATGGGTTCTGATTAAAGACTTGCTGCGTGATCCACCAAAATCGAAGCGTGGCGGACGTCCATGAGTTGCGGCCAGAGCATGCCTGGAAGTCAAGAGGTCGCAGGTTCAACTCCTGTCGTCCCGATTTTCTCTAACTGACGCTGAAACAACAAGTTCTGTTACCTGTCGACGGTCGGCAGTGCAGCCTGAGATTCAACGAAATCCGGTAGTCTACCGGATTCGGTGAACTGGAGGTTGCACTCCCATGCCGAAAACGTCCACTCTTCGCGTCCCGTCCTATCGCCGCCACAAGCCCACAGGGCAGGCTGTCGTCACCATCAACGGCACGGACCTGTACCTCGGCAAATGGAACACCGCAGCCAGCAGGGCTGAGTACGACCGCCTGATCGCCGAATTCCTCGCCAACGGGCGACGACTGCAAAGCGATGCCGATAGGACCGTGGTCGAAGTGCTCAACGCCTACCGGAAGTTCGCTCAAAACTATTACCGAAAAGGCGGTCGGGTCACGAGCGAGTACGGCGCCATCAAGGATGCGTTGAAGCTCGTTCGCGAACTGTACGGCCGGACGACCGCCAACGAATTCGGTCCCCTGGCATTGAAGGCCGTTCGGCAGCAAATGATTGATAAGGGCTGGTCTCGCAACTCAATCAACAAGTCGATCGGCCGGATTCGCAGATGCTTCAAATGGGCCGTTGAGAACGAACTGGTCCGCCCGGACATGTACCACGGACTGATGGCCGTTTCCGGTTTGCGCAGAGGCCGCTCAGAGGCCCGTGAGCCTGATCCGATTCAACCGGTGGACGATGCCACCGTACAGGCAACACTGCCCCATCTGACGCCCGTGGTGGCGGATATGATCCGTTTTCAGCGCATTACCGGTTGTCGCCCGCAGGAGGTCTGCAATCTGCGGCCCTGCGGCATCGACATGTCTGCGGACGTCTGGCTCTACCGGCTGGACACTCACAAGACCGAGCATCACGAACGGGACCGA
>CAUZTK010000221.1:0-6644 GCA_963582395.1 Planctomycetota bacterium
TCCGCAATCAGATGTCGTAATACATCGCGAATTCACACGGATGCGGCCGGTCGCGCAGAGCCTTGACTTCGTTCTCGGTCTTGTACCAGATCCAGGTGTCGATGATGTCTTCGGTGAAGACGTCGCCGCGGAGCAGGAAATCGTGGTCCTCGTGCAGGCCCTGCAACGATTCTTCCAGTGAGACGGGGATGTTCGGCACGCCCTGCAACTGTTCGAGATCATAGATGTCTTTGTCGAGCGGCTGACCGGGATGGGTTTTGTTCTGAATGCCGTCCAGCGCCGCCAGCAACACGGCCGACATAGCCAGATAGGGATTGGACGAAGAGTCGGGACAGCGGAACTCGAACCGCTTGGTTTCAGCACCAGGACTGTGGACCGGAATGCGAATGGCGGCCGACCGGTTGCGGTAGCTATAGCTGAGGTTGACCGGCGCCTCGAAGCCGGGGATGAGCCGTTTGTAGCTGTTGGTGGTCGGACAGCAAAAGGCCAACAGGGCGGGAGCGTGTTGGAAGATGCCGCCCATGGCGTAAAGGGCCACATCGCTCAGACCGCCGTAACCCGAGCCGGCAAACAACTGTTCCCCGTTCTTCCACAGCGAAAAGTGCAGGTGCATGCCCGAGCCGTTGTCGTTCCAGAGCGGTTTGGGCATAAAATGGCCGTCTTGCCGTGCCGGGCGGCCACGTTCTTCACCACGTACTTGTACCGTAGCAGGTTGTCGGCCGTCTGTAGCAGCGGGGCGTACTTCATGTCGATTTCGCACTGCCCGGCGGTGGCGACTTCGTGATGCTGGGTCTCCACCTCGACGCCGCATTCTATCAGCAGCAGCATCATTTCAGTCCGCAGATCTTGCAGCGTGTCGGCCGGAGGAACCGGCAGGTAGCCCTCTTTGTAGCGGATGCGGTAGCCGGCGTTTTGCGGCGAGTTTGCGTCCTCTCCGTTCCGCTGGCGGCCGCGGTTCCACTGCCCCTCGACGCTGTCGATGTGGTAGTACGATTCATGCTCGTTCTGGTCGAAGCGGACGTCGTCGAAGATGAAAAACTCTGCTTCCGGACCGAAATTGGCAACGTCGGCAATCATGGTCGATTGCATGTAGTTCTGTGCTTTGCGGGCAACATTGCGCGGATCTTTGGCATAATCTTCGCGGGTGATCGGGTCCTGAACATTGCAGATCATTGCCAATGTCTGCTGCATGAAAGGGTCGACAACAGCCGTTTCGGGCACCGGAACGATGAGCATGCCGCTTTCGTTGATGGTCTGCCAGCCCCGCAACGACGATCCGTCGAAGCCGAACCCCCGCTCGAAGCTCGGCTCCGTAAGTGCTGTCACCGGAATCGTAAAGTGCTTCTGCGTGCCGGGAAAATCCATGAACCGCAGGTCGACGGCACGGATTTCCCGTTCGCGACAGAGGGCCAGAACTTCCTTGGGAGTCATGAGGCGTTTTCCGGGTTTCGCTGCCGACCGCTATCAGAAATCGAAGTCCAATGATAGTCACTGTGACGCAAATGCTGTACCGTCGCGCAGAGATTGTCGTATCAACGAAACCCCGTGCAAGATGGTCAGGAATTTGACTGGTCGAGAGTCCAGAGCCAGAAGGAGGCGGACTCTCGACTGGACGATTCCAGATGATTCCAACTGTTCAACGCTGTTTTTTCCGGCCCTCGACTCTTGACCATCGAGTCTCGAATTTTTTGGTTCCGGCACGTTCGGGTTGGTGCCTTCCTCAGACCACCGCTTTTGCCAGTGGTTGTTGATTCACCTCCGCGAAAAAAATCACTTGGTTGTCATCATAGATACGCCGTTCCAATCTTCAGGCGGCGGAGTTTGAATGCACCGGCGACAGCGTTCGACGTAGATCCGGCTGGGTCTGTCTTCGGGAACGGTCTCGAGAAAGCGTTCGAAGTGGACGATCGCCTCGGCCTAATTCCTGTCGCGGTAGGCGCACACTCCGGCTGCGAACCGCGCGAACAGTTCTTGTTTCTCTGCGGTCAGCGGTACTTCGCCGACGAGTTCGTAAATTCGCGTCGGCTCGAGCTTGCCTTTGACCGGAATGAAGCCGACCTCGCGGGTGGCAATTTGGTCACCGGCCTGCCCTCGCGTGGTTTCGCTGATTAGAATCGATACACCATACTGCTTGGTGGCGTCTTCCAACCGGGATGCCAAGTTCACGCCGTCGCCCAGCGCTGTGTAATCAAATCGCACGTCGGAGCCGAAGTTCCCCACGCTGGCGACGGCGGTGTTGATGCCGATTCCCATTCGAATCAGCGGAAGACCGCGCTCTTTCCATTGGGGCCCGAGTTGATCCACCCGCTTGACCATTTGCAATGCCGACAGGTAGTCGCTGAGGACATGGTTCTCGACCGGCAGCGGTGTTCCCCAGAACGCCAGGATCGCATCGCCGATGTATTTGTCGACCAGTCCGTTGTGGTCGAAGACAATTTCGGTCATCGGCGTCAGGTATTCGTTGAGAAACTCGCCGAGTTGCCGGGCAGTCATCTGTTCCGAGAACGCGCTGAAGCCGCGGATATCGGAGAAGGGAATCGAGAGTTCGACGTCTTCTCCTCCCAGTTTCAGTTGTGCGGGGTCCTGCGAGATGCGATCGACGACCGCCGGGTGCAGGTAGTGCTTGAAGGCTTCGCGTGTCAGGCGTTTTTCCCATGTTTCCTGCCACCACCGGCGGATGGTCAGCGTGGCGAACGATCTGAGCATTCCCGACATCGGCAGCACGGGGCTCGCCAGCAACTCGAACCGCCATAGCAGCAAGTCACAGCCGAAGAAGACCGCCAGTAGCCCGCCGATCGCGCAGCCGAACGAAATCAGCGTCGGCGCGCGAAAGCACGCCACAAACAACGTCCCGGTCACAAAGAGTGTGACCAGAACCGAGGTGACCGCACCGATCCTCTGCAGGGACCGACCGGTCAGCATCGTGTTGATCGCCGCCAGGTTGATCGACACGTCCGGCACGGCGGGTCCCACAGGTGTCAACTTCAAATCGGTGCCGGCCGTCGTCGTGTCCCCGACGATACACAGCTTCCCCTTAATGACCGTTCTCAGTTGGTCGATGACTTGTTCCCACTCGGTTTCGAGGCGAGGGATCTCGGCTCGCAGTTCGACAATCGCGCTCGCTGCTGCAGAGACGCCGTCGAGGTCTTCGGACGGGATGCCGGCCTATTTCTGTGCGGCCCTCAGAACTTTGCGGACCTGTGGCAGATCGAGCAGTTGCGGAATCCGCTCTTGGTCGATCCATTTCTCGGTTTGTTGCGCTGCGTCGATCTGACCGATGGCATATTTCACGAGGACGTCGTTCAGCCACGCTTCGCAACTGTCGATGGCGTCATAGCCGGTGTCGAGCTGAGCGTCCAGCACCGCAATGTACAACCGCAGATTGTGCCGCATGCGGTGTAGGTCGGCATCGTAGCGTGCCAATTTCAACAGAGCGGCAAGCGACAATTGTGGGATGACCGCGTCCCACGATTTCTCGTCGTTCATCGGCCAGTTGATGTGCAGCCGACCGGCGTTTTCAACGGGAATGAGATGCTCGTGATCGATGCGAATCCCCTTGTTTTTCATACGCAACGCCGTCAGTTTGACGCCGAGATGAGCAGCCACTGCGGCCAGCGACTGATGCACAATCACCCGGACGTTCCAGCGGGCGACGAGGGGCATACAGCGATAGTTTCCGTTGTCGTCCGGTGAAAAATCGGCGAATCCAAGCGAGGCTTGTTCGGTGAAGCTGCTCGGCGGCACTTTCAATTCGGCGGCCTCGACGAGCAAATCTCGTTGCTGCAGGGAGAACGTGGCGCTGCCTTCGATTTTTTTCAAAACCTGCCGGTGGTCCTGCGCGCTGCGTACATATGTAGTCAGCGGAGTCTGGGGTCCAGAAAGGACATCCGCGATCCGTTGCGGCTGTTCGGCCAGACGCGAGGCGGCAAGTTCCAGAGCAGGCTCGTACAGGCGAAAAACCAGAGCGGCATCGAGATCTAACTGGCGCGACAGAACATCCGCTACAGGGATAGCATTTTCCGCGAAGATCTCAGCCATTCGCTGGAGGGTCTCGCGGTCCCGGGCGCTGTATCGCTGCAACTCGCCGTCGAGCTGATAATACGAGATCACCACGTTGGAGAGATCGGTCAGCGTCTCCTTCAGCAGGTGGTCTTCGAGATAGATCGCCCGCATCGGAGAGCTGGGATGCACGGCCTCGAGTGGTGGCAGTCCGTCGTATACCGACTCTTCTTGGTAAAACGAGTTGGGACTGCCTTCCTCGAGAAATAGGAAATCGATCAGCACAGTCCGAGCACCAAGCCGTTCGAGCTGCCTGACGGCGCGGACCAAACGGTGGCGGATGTCGGTTTTTCCGACCTGCTCGGCGGCGAAATCATCCAGCGAGATCTGCAACAAATCGGGATGAACGTCCGGTGCTGCAAGAACTGGTCCTCAACAATCCAATCGAGCTCTTGCCTGAGACCGAAGGGATCCATCAATCCCCAGCCAAGGACAATACCGAGCGCAGCAGCCGACCACCGCAGCGCCGCCCAGACCGGTCGCTGCGAGGATGATACAGAACGGTTGGATTCTGGTGTGCGCGGCATCGTTCAACCGCCGTGGTCATAACATCGCGCCAATCGAAACGATATGAATAAACCGACGAACACCCGCAAGAATCGTCGATCAGGTATTCGTTCCCCAAGACGAACGCAGCCATCCAGCCAACCTTAACAGCCCGTTGAAAAAGGGTCCCACTGGCAGATTGCCTGCCAGTGGGAGCTGGAAAACGCTTGAAAACACGACGGACAAGCCGCCCGTGGCACCCGACTATGAGACGCCTTGTCTTTTTCAACAGGCTATTAAGACGAGCGCAGTCCTCCAACCAACCTTTAATCCTCAATACTCGTGCTGCTCGCCCTGTTCGCCTTCCAGCGCGGAGAATTCGGATTTGTGAATCTGCCGGATCAACCGGGCGTCCGCTTCTTCGCGCAGCTTGGCGACCGCTTTGTCGACCGGCATTTGCCCCAAATCGCCGTCGATGCGACAGCGTAGGGCGACAGCATCGTGTTCGGCTTCTTTCGGCCCAACGACCATCATGTAAGGGATCAACTCCAGTTGCGCATCGCGAATCTTGGCGTTCAGCTTGGCGCTGTGCAGGTCGGTTTTCACCCGGAAGCCGGCGGCGCGGACGCGGGCTTCGACCTTCTTGGCATAGTCGTTCGATTTGTCGCTCAGCGGCAACACGCGGACCTGTTCCGGTGCCAGCCACAGCGGAAACGCGCCGGAAAAATGCTCGATCAGCATGCCGACAAACCGCTCCATCGACCCGAACGGTGCCCGGTGAATCATAACCGGCCGATGCGGCCGGTTATCTGCTCCGATGTAGTGCAACTGAAATCGTTCCGGCAGGTTGTAATCGAGCTGCACGGTTCCCAACTGCCATTCGCGGCCAATGCAGTCTCGAACTATGAAATCGGCCTTCGGCCCGTAAAAGGCCGCCTCGCCTTTCCGGGGGTCGTAATCGAGTCCTGATTCGTCCAAGACGCGTCTTAAGGCCGACTCGGCCTGATTCCAGTTCTCTTGGCTGCCAACATATTTGTCGCTGGTTTGATCGCGGAGTGAAAGCTGAATCCGATAATCGTTCAGCCCCACGCTCTGGAGCACAAATTTGGTCAACTCGAGCGTTGCCCGAAACTCATCTTCGACCTGATCGGCCGTGCAGAATTGGTGCGCGTCGTCCTGCGTTAGTCCGCGGACCCGCAACATCCCGTTCAGTTCTCCCGACTGCTCGTGCCGGTACACGGTGCCGAACTCCGCAAAGCGTACCGGCAAGTCGCGGTAACTGCGCGGCCGCGACTTGTACATCTCGACGTGATGGGGGCAGTTCATCGGTTTGAGCAGATAGCGTTCTTGCTGGTGCTCCCAGCGGCGCAGCACCTCGAGCCGTTGTTCGAGCGAATTAGCCGGTTGATAGTCCTGAAGCTTGCAGCCAAGGATTTCCGCCGTCCTCAGAAATTGTTGTTCGTCGGCCGACGACAATTTGTCCGTTTGGATTCGGCGAATCCAGGTGTCGACCAACTGACCCCCGTCATGTCCGAACATCGGCGGAAACTGCGAGTCACGATAATAGGGGAAGTGCCCGCTCGTCTCGTACAATTCCACTCGACCGATGTGCGGCGAATAGACCGGCTCGTAACCTCGTTGCAACAGTTCCCGTTTGATGAAGTCTTCCAGAGTCGCCCGAACCGTTGACCCCTTCGGCAGCCACAACACCAGCCCCGGACCGACGTCGGGACTGATCTCGAACAGGTCAAGCTTTTTGCCGAGCACGCGGTGATTCCGCCGTTTAGCCTCTTCGACCTGCTGTAGGTAGCCCTCGAGGTCTTTCTTGCTGAACCAGGCTGTGCCGTACAGTCGCTGCAACTGCTTGTTGTTCGTGTCTCCTTTCCAATACGAACCGGCTACCGACAGCAGCTTAAATGCCTTGATGCGGCCTGCGTCGGGGATATGCGGCCCGCGGCACAGGTCCACGAATTCCCCCTGCCGGTAAAAGCTGACGGTCGCTTCATCCGCCAATCCAGTCTCGATGTGCTCCACCTTCAGGCCTTGGTGCAGGTCATCGCAGAGTTGGTGGGCCTCTTCACGCTGCAGATTGAATCGCT
>CAUZTK010000222.1:0-6643 GCA_963582395.1 Planctomycetota bacterium
CCATGTTGAGTATCCCGGCAAGCGCGCAAATAATGCCCGCGGTCACCCGCACCCGGCGATTAAAGCGGCGCTGGTAATACTCCGGGATCGTCGTCAGACACATCTGTCGCAAACGCCGGATGACGAACCCGGTGGCGCCCAACACCATCGGTACGATCATTCCCAGGACGGGTATGAACAAGAAGCTGAAGCCGCGAGTGAAGCCGTCCATTGCCGCATACATCAAGGTAACGAGTCCCAGACCGGTACCGATGAAGCTGGCGATACTCAGCGCGGTGCCTGACCCGCGGCCACCTACGAGATAGTCCGAGGCGTTGTGCACGTGACGATTGACGTAGATTCCAAGGCATCCCGTGCCACCCAGGTAGACGACCACGATCACCCAGTCCAGACCAGTGAAGTTGGTGTCGAACATTCGTGCGGTCACTCCTTGCGACAAACTGATAGCGATTTCAATCCCCATCGCCCCTTGAACTTATCCGACAGCTCCGATTTTTCAAGATTCTTCCGTGGTTTACATTCATTTTTCTCCCGTCATTGGACGATCGGGCAGGCTTGTGGCACGATACGAGCAGTTGGCTTGCCCGAGAACACTTCGTACACATTCGCGTAAGCTAGGGTACACGCAAATTGGACCGGTTTTCGGCAATCGGGGAGTTTTCACCGCCTGATCGGCGCACACGCTTAGTGCAGAGGCGGTTCGCGTTTTGAAACGGCCACAGGTACTCGCTACAAATTTTCCGGATCGATGTTGCCTAGTGACTGAACGAGCAATTCAGGTCTGCGCTCCGGTAGTCGAGACCTGGCCTGTCCGATCAATCGTTGGTTAAAACGTGCATGCCGAATCCCGCCCAGATGGGAATCGACTCATCGAGTTTGAGTTCGCGAAATGGTAAGAGTTCCGCTGGCGCGTGTAGAGTCCACGAAAAGGGTGTACGGGACGTCTCACTCGCTACAACACGCCGCCGGCGTTTCGATGGCCTGGGGTGATAAGGATGCAGAGCTCTGGCGCACGCGAACTCAATCGGATCGTGGCAATAAACGTGCGCAAGACAACGTTGTGGCTACTTAATCTGCCGTATTCGCAGATTGCGAAATTCCAGAGGTGCGCCTTCGGCTTGAAGGCCGATATAGCCTTTCTCGGGTTGGAGACCTGTACTTTTCCAAGCTTTGGCACGGGACACGGACGAAATCGTGCCTGCCGCCCGGTTCTTTCAAGATCTTGACGGCGAGTCCATTGATGTGATCGACTTGAGATTCCGGTGCGAAAAACACTTCGAAGTCGATGTGCCGTTTCAAGACTTTGCGGATTGAAATCGAGCCAGATGGACGTCTCACTGAAGTGACCATACAACGCATTCGAGAAGAATTTTCATTTCTTGACGAGTCGCTGCTCCGCTCGGAAGAATCTCAAGATGATTTGAAAGCACTTTTTACGGTGGAAGCAATCACGGAACTCGTCCGTCAGTCGCTTGCCAACCAAAACCGCGAACGAAAACCGCATATGCCAGGGTAGCACAACGGCAATTCACGCTGATTGCGATTCTCCGTATCCGCCGCCGCCGGGAGTCTCGATGATCAGCATGTCGCCCGGCCCCACGTCGATGGCGAACTTGCCGCCAAGATCCTCGGCCGGATGTTCCCCGGCTCGCTGAAGCAGATTTCGTCCGAACTCGCCCGGACGGCCGTCGCCCAGACCGAACGGCGGATACGGTCCCCGCCGCTCCGAGAGCATCGAGACTTTCAGCGGCCGCAAGAACTCCAGTTTGCGGATGATGCCGTCGCCGCCGCGGTGCTTCCCTGAACCGCCCGAACCGCGACGGATCGAAAACTCATGAACGCGGACCGGGTAACGGCGTTCGATGACCTCCACGTCGGTCAGCCGGGTGTTGGTCATGTGGGTATGAACGCCGTCGGTTCCGTCTTCGTCGGGTGTTGCACCGCTGCCGCCGCAGATGGTCTCGTAATAACCGAAGGTCTCGTCGCCGAAGGTCAGATTGTTCATAGATCCCTGACTGGCAGCGGCCACCTGCAGTGCCCCCAACAACGTATCGACCACGCGCTGAGACGTCTCCACATTTCCACCGACCACCGCCGCGCAGCGGGCCGGGTCTTCGTGCATCGGCGGGTTGAGCAGGCAGACCGGCAGCACGATTTCGACCGGCTCCAACACCCCGCTGTTTAAGGGAATGTCTTCGTCGATCAGACAACGGAAGACGTACAGGACGGCGGCGGTTACAATAGCCCGATTGGCATTCAGGTTCAGCCCGGTTCGGGGCGAGCGGGCGGCGTCGGCTGGCTGGTCGTCATCACAGGGAGTTGACGCCCTTCGCTCGCCTGTCACCGGTCCCAAAGGCGGGCCGGTGCCGGTGAAGTCGACGGTCGCCGTGTCGCCCTTGATGGTGATCGTGACCGCAATCGGCGAGCCGTCATCGAGATGATCGGTCAGCCGGTAATATCCGTCGTCAATCCGCGACAGGGCCATCCGCATTTTCTCCGAGGCAGCCCGCTGGATGTGCTGCATGTAGGCCTGTACGATCGGAAACGTGTAGCGCTTGACCAGTTCGTTCAACAGTTGCACGCCGTTATTGTTGGCGGCCACCTGAGCAGAGACATCGGCCATGTTGTCGCGAACCGAGCGGGTCGGATACGGGCCGGAAAGCAGCAAATCGTGCAACTGCTTTTCCCGCGAGACTCCGTGATCGACCAGTTTGAAATTGCGGATCAGAATCCCCTCTTCGCCGAGGTTGCCGGAAAAAGGAGGCATGCTGCCAGGAACGATGCCGCCGATTTCGGCATGGTGTGCCCGGCTGGCGATGAAGAACAGGGGAGTTGATTGTAGATTTCGGATTTCGGATTGAGAGGGTTCCTGTTCCGAAAAGACTGGCGTGACGAGCGTGACGTCGGGCAGATGGGAGCCGCCGCGATATGGATCGTTGGTGACGAAGACGTCGCCGGGTGATATGTCGGGGTTGTCGGCGATAATCTGTTTGACTGTTTCGCTCATCGCACCCAAATGAACCGGAATGTGCGGCGCGTTAACGACCAAATCGCCGCAGGGCGAAAAGATGGCGCAACTGAAATCGAGCCGTTCCTTGACGTTTGTCGAAAACGACGTTTGCTGCAGTGTGATTCCCATCTGCTCGGCAATCGACGAGAACAGGTTGTTGAAGATTTCGAGCATCACCGGATCGGCAGAAGAGTCGAGCGTGGAGATCTGGTGGTGCAGAGATTCTGCCGGATCGACGTTGTCTTCGATCAGCACTTCGCCGCGTTCGGTGACCGTGGCCGAAAATCCGGGGTCAATGACGACCGTCGACGTCGGTTCGCAGATGATCGCCGGACCGGTGATTTCATCCCCCGGATGCAGATCGTCACGAAGAAAGACGCCGGTCGCCTGCCGACGTCCATCGAACCAGGTCTCAGTCGTTTCCGTTGGTTTCGGTTTCCTCTGGACGGGTGTGAAAGTTCTGTCGGGCGGCTCGGACATTGTTCCAACCACTTCGACCCGAGCCGTCGTGATTTCAACCGCTCGCCCGGCATGTGTGTAACCGTAGAGTTGCTGGTGGAGTTGTTCATAAACTGCGGCGGGACCGGACTCAGGGCGAGCGGTGGGCGTCAGCCGACTGGGATCAGCAACTGCCGGTTTACGCCGGCCGTTCGCCGAACTTTCGTAGGACACGTTGATCGTCGCCTCGACACCTTGATAACGCATGTCGAGAGAACGGCGGGGTGGCCGAATCTGATTGGCTGAAATGCCCTCGGCTCGGACCAACTCGGTCGTGCGGTCTTCCAGTTCCAGGAACAGCGGTTCCAGCTCGGCCAGCGTTTCGGCGGAATACGGCTTCAGAACCGACTGTTCACTGAAACGGCGGACGTCGGCCAGACCGATGCCGTAGGCGCTCAAGATACCGGCATAGGGGTGAACCAGGATTTGCCGAATTCCCATGGCCCGCGCAATGGCGCAGGCATGCTGCGCGCCGGCGCCGCCGAAGGTCACCAGCAAGTAATCGGCTGGATTGTATCCTTTGGCCACCGAGATTCGCCGAATGGCACGGGTCATGTTGGCGTTGGCAATTTTGAGAAATCCGTCGGCCAGCTCGACCGGCGTGTACCGCCTGCCCATCGGAGAAGCGGCGATCTGATCACACAGCGTCTGTAAACGCTCTTCGACCGCCTCACACTCCAGCGGGAACGGAAATCGCGCGGGAATGATGCGGCCCAGAGAGAGATTCACGTCCGTGACGGTCAGCGGTCCGCCGCGGCCGTAACAGACGGGTCCCGGGTCGGCGCCGGCACTTTCCGGACCGACCGCCAGCTTGACCCCGTCGAAGCAACAGATGCTGCCGCCGCCGGCCGCGACCGTCTCGATGGCCAGCATTGGTGCGACCACGCGGACACCAGCCTTTCGGGTCTCGAATTCGAGTTCGTACCGGCCGTCAAACCGCGAGACGTCAGTGCTGGTTCCGCCCATGTCGAAGCCGATCGACTTCTCGAAACCGGCCCGCTGCGCCACCCGCGAAAAACCGATCACCCCGCCCGCCGGGCCCGACAGAATGCTGTCTTTGCCGACAAACCGATCTGCATCGACCAGTCCCCCTGCCGACGTCATGATCTTAAGGGTCGAGGGTCGAGAGCCGGGAGTCGAGCGCCCGGATTTAGATGCTGATTCACTTGCCGCTCTGGTTTTCGGCTTGCCACGTTCCGCTTTCATGGAACCCAATGATTCGCGCAAGGTCTCGACATAGGCACGCAGAACAGGGTTCAGATACGCATCCACCACGGTCGTATCGCCGCGGGAAACGATTTTGATCAGCGGCGACAATCGGCTCGACGTGCTGATCTCGTCAAAGCCGGCCTCGCGGGCAACACGCTCGACCAACTGTTCGTGTTCTGAGTTGGCAAACGAATGCAGCAAACAAATCGCGACCGACTCGACACCGGTCTGTTTCAGTTCGGCCAACTGCTGCCGAACGGCCGATGGGTCCGGAGACCGCAGCACGTTGCCGTCGGCGTCCATCCGCTCGTCGATTTCAAGGGCCTGTTCGAACAACGGTTGCGGTTTGTGAATTGCTAAATCGAACAGCCGTGGACGATCCTGATTGCCGATCAGCAAGACGTCCCGGAATCCTTTTGTCGTGACCAGCGCGGTCCGCGCCCCTTTGCGCTCCAGCAGCGCATTGGTGCCGCGTGTGGTGCCGAGCTTGACGATGACCGGAGGAATCGATTCATCGAGACGCAGTCCGAGCAGATAGCGAATACAGACGACGGGAGCTTCTTCGCCGGAACAAAGCTCGTAACGGGTTCCCGGCCCGACGCCTTCCGGGATCCGCCGCTGAAGCGTCAAGCTGCCGTCTGTGTGGTTGAACTCGATCACACGGATCGCTTCGAGGCCGCTGCCCGCCTGATCGACGAACCGCAGTTCGGTACCAGTCCAAAAGTCGGCCGGATCGCTCTGGAGGGCCAAATCGCGGAAGCGGTCCAGACCCGAGATCGAATCGACACTGCCTTTGGTGACGCCGGAGCTAAGTGTTTTCAGTTGAATCAGTTCGTCGCCGGGCGAGCGGGCAATGCAGTCGGTAAACGTTCCACCGACGTCGATCCAGAATTCCCACAGTTTC
This sequence comes from Planctomycetota bacterium, assembly GCA_963582395.1. GTDB lineage: Bacteria > Planctomycetota > Planctomycetia > Planctomycetales > Planctomycetaceae > CAUZTK01. Next base: position 5,622 of record CAUZTK010000222.1, read on the forward strand.
ATTGGCAGAGCTCAAAAGTAGAGACAGTCGAGTGTTTTGTGGATTGCTGGCGAGAGACACGGAAACCGGACGCAGCGTCCAACGTCGAAAGTACAAAACCAGTCGATTTTTGAAGGTAACGCTACCCACCGTCGACGTCCAGCCCTCTGGATCAGGGCGGCTCCGGTCCTTCGGTGAGCGTTGGGCTTTGCGAGTCATGCTCGCTACACTGCAGCAACTAATGCGGCACGAGAGCATCGAGACCACCCTGAAGTATTACGTCGGTCGGAATGCCGAGATGATCGCAGCGGCGCTGTATGAGGACATTCGAGGTAACACTTTAGGTGACAGTGTGGCAAAATTATCATCCACCGATGGATCAGGCCAGCCGGAAGTCGATATTATTACAGGTTTTATGAGGTAGCTTAGAATGGACACAAAACCACGACACGCGGATTATGGTTCCGCAACGATCGAGCCGTCTGAATCGGTGGTTGCCGGGAGTTTTGGCACATGGCGGTTGATCTATCAAGCCGGCGCCGGAGGACTCCCGGTCGGGGCACGAATCCGCATCGGCACCGACTCGGACACCGACTGGGGAATTCCGCAGTTCGTCGATCCAGCAGCAGCCGAGTCCATGGCAGCCGAGGCGCCGCAGGGTGTGCATATTCAGCTACAAACCGAATCGGTCAAAACCGTGCGGTTGACACTGCACAGCCGAGGGTTGGAACCGGGTGAACGAATCACGATTGTTTACGGCGACCGCAGCGGTGGGGGACCAGGTTCGCGGGCGCAGACCTTCGCCGAGATCCCCCGGAACTTCACCGTCAGCCTGGACGCCGAAGGCACGGGGCAGTGGGTCCGGCTCGACGATTCGCCTCGGCTGGCGGTCGTCGGAGATGATGCGGTGCGGCTGGTGGTCTTGGCCCCTTCCACAATCGCAGTGAGCGAGGAGTTTCGCCTGCTGGTGAAGGCCGAAGACCAATGGGGCAACCAGTCGCATTCCTATCGCGGCACGGTGGACATTCAGAGCGACGGGATCG
>CAUZTK010000223.1:0-6641 GCA_963582395.1 Planctomycetota bacterium
CTACACGACCTGATAAGTATGGATCGGCCGCGCGCATACCGCACGGTCGGTATCAGCAGAGCGAACGTATCGTCCGAAAATCGGCAGAGTAGATCGTCGTCTCGCACGGAACGGACAATGACGCCCACCATTTTGCGGAGAAAGACGGTGCCACCCGCGACACCAAAACGGCCTTCCAACATCTCGAGTTTATCAACCTTGACGAGCAACAGCCCACTTTCGCATTCCGCCTCTTTCCCGGCTTCGAGCAGCGCTTGCAAATTAGCGTCGAAAGCCGTCCGAGCCGGCAGACCGGTACAAAAATCTTCCGGCTCTTTCTGCCAGTTCACCTCAAACTCCACCCGTTTCGATCTTGGATTGTCCTGTCGAGGGACGGCTTGTTCTAGTCCCCGCTGGCCTTCGACAATTGTATTGACTGTCTCGAGCAACCGGCTTTGTCGGGCCTCCATCTGCTCCGTCTGTTTGTGTGAGAGGACCAGATTGGGAAATGTTTCCAGAGCCGTGCAGGCATCTTGTGCCGTTTCGAGCGTCTCGAACACGACCTGCACCAGCCGGGCGGCCCGCTTGCCCATTGTCCGTCCGTAGAACACCCCCGCCGTAAAGCCAACGACAGCCGCGATAAGCACTGTCAATGCGATCCACAGCCACAAGATCGGTGAGATTGAAATCGTCGAGACCGCAACCGTTGAGGTAACCGGCACTGAACCATCTCCACACGCAACACATACGGGGGGAGATGAGGGACCGCCGGGTACGCGGCCATCAGAAAAAGGTTCCCCCCAAGATATTCGCTCTTAAATGTAGCCAAGAATCCAGCCTGCGTGCAGAATTCGAGACCACCGAACGCCTGGAGGAAGATCGATTCACACAATCACAACGGTCGTGCCGGCCGGCATCGTGAAAAAGGCTGACAAAACATCACTTGCTGATGCGATTAGAATGATCATCCGTCGTCCAGCGGGAACCGTTATTGATTCCCGGAACCCGTTTTGTTGCGGTTTGCGGCCTTGGTGGGTTTACGGTTCGGCGACAGGAATTCGAGACTGCTGACAATCCCCAAGTCGCGGTTGCCCAGACGATCCGTTAACTTCGATTCGACCGTAAAGACGAAGGAGACTTGACGGCCGGATGGCCCGGCGCAGAGGTAGTAAATCCACTGCATGGGAATGCCGTTCGACTCACCGACGGCGGTGACGCGATACAAGAACCGTGCGTCCTTGACTTTGAGTTGTTCGGCTTTGACGATCGATTTCAACTTGCCACCGAGCGTCTTGCGGATATCGTCTTGAAATTGTGCTTCTGGCGTGTGGCGACCCGGAGCAGCCGGCACGATCCGCGACGCGTTGCATTGGGCGATGAGGCTGCCGTTTTCGAGGAGTCGGAGCACCATCGTATCGGCTGTCTGGTGAAACATGTTCCAGTTGCGATCGTGTCGCAGGCGGACGCTCCACGCCGTTTCCAAAGCCAGCAGCATCAGCGATTCACCCGGTTCAAGCGGGATGCTTTTCGCAACGGCATCGGTCAACGGCCCGAAATTCTCTGCCGGTTTTCGTTCCTGAACCACTTTGGCTTCGAGATTCATTCCTGGCGAAACGGCACCGACCGAGCGTTTCTCCTTCTGGGTCAGCTCGACCCGTTTGATGTAGCGCTGTTTCAAGTCGTACAAGTAGCTGCCGGAGACTTCGATTTCGGTGGCTGCCCCGACGACGGCACCCTCAATGCTACCGCGGAAATTCACATGGGCGACGCCGTCGTCGGCTGATAGCAGTTCACAGCTCATCTTGCTTTTCAAGACGGCATCTAGGCCGGTTAACATTTGCACGGCCCAACTCTCCGGTTCCCATGTCTCGCCGACTACGACCGGATTGTGCGGCAACAAGACGAGTATCGGCAAACTATCGCCGGGCATCTGGAGCAGTTCGAGGTCGCCGTGCGACAGCGGCCCCAAGGGACTGTACAAAATATTGCCCTCTCGGTTGCCCTGCACCACGATTTGTCGTCGGCCGTCGCGCAATCTTAAAGACGTGACCCGTTTGTCGACCTCGATCTTTACGCTGCACCGCCGGTAGTGCCTCAGAGAGCGAAGCGCCGCCGCTTCGCGACCGGTTCCCGACAATCGCCGCTCCAGATAATCGTGATCGGCATTGACCTTCAGAGGCAGCGCTTTGGCCTTTCCTTGTCCGACGGCCGTTTCGAGCCACCCGCTGACTTCCAGACGATTGCTAACGTGGTAAACGCGTGTCTGCGTGACCGGTTCGTCGAGAGTGTACTTTTCGCCGGCAACGGCAATCACCGGCAGACCGGCCTTTACGGCCACCAGTACACAGAGCAAACTGATCAGTCGCTCCCGCCGCAGAAACTGCGAGTGCAAAGCAAGCAGAAGTCCCTTCGGAGGCAAAAACATCCCTGTCCTCTCCTCGGTCCGAATCCATTCGTTGAAGAGTTTAATCTTTGACAAGCGTGCCGCGGTCGGCCATGGCCCGGGCGGCTGAGACGATTCCATCGGTGTCGAGCCCGAGATCGGCCAGCAGTTCGCTCCGGTCGCCGTGTTCGATGAAACGATCTGGAATGCCCAAACAGCGGATATTCTCGGTGCTGAGGCCGGCGGCATTGGCCGCTTCCAACACGGCCGACCCAAAACCGCCGCAGAGTGTACTTTCCTCGATGGTCATCACAAAGCCCGTTTGTTCAACGGCCCGCAGGATGGTTTCGGAGTCAATCGGCTTGGCGAAGCGGGCGTTGATGACCCCCACGTCCAATCCTTCTGCCCGCAGCCGTTCGGCCGCCCGGACGCACTCTCCGAACAACGCGCCGTAAGCCACCAGCATGCCGTCGCGGCCCCAGTCGAAGATCTCGGCGCGACCGATTTCAATCGGGGTGACGACACGCTGAACATTTTCGACCGCCGCCTTGGGATAGCGCATCGAAACCGGTCCGTCAAAGCCGAGAGCGAAATCGAGTATCGGCGCGACGTCGTGCTCATCTCCCGGCGCCATGACGACCATGTTCGGAAAGATCCGCATGTATGTGTTGTCGAAAACACCGTGATGCGTTGGGCCGTCGGGTCCGCACAATCCCGCGCGATCGAGACAGAAGGTGACCGGCAAATTCTGCAGCGCGACTTCCTGGAAAATCTGATCGAAGCTGCGCTGCAAGAATGTGCTGTAGATGTCGACGATGGGCCGCAAACCAGCTTTGGCCATGCCGGCGGCAAAGGCGACCGCGTGAGCTTCACAAATTCCAGTGTCGAAAAAGCGTTTCGGAAAGTCGGCGCGGATCCGATCCAGCTTATTACCGGCGCACATAGCTGCCGTCAGCACGGCCACACGGCTATCGTCGTGCATGACGGTGTGGATGGCATCGCTGACCACGTTCGTATAGGCCCGCGAAGAACCTTTTCCGATCGAGATAATCTCGTTGTTTTGGTCTCGCTCGAAGGGGGCCGGAGTATGGAATTTGACTGGATCGTCACTGGCCGGTTTGAATCCGTGGCCTTTCTCGGTAAAAACGTGCAGTAGCACCGGTCCATTGACGTCCTTGAGCATCTCCAAGTAGCTGCGCAGCGACGAGAGATCGTGACCGTCGACCGGACCGATGTAACGGAAACCCAGCTCCTCGAACAGCATGCCGCCGTGCACAAACGACTTGACGGCGTCTTTGATGTGGCCGAGCACATTTTCGACCGACTCGCCGACGACCGGAACTTTATTCAAGATCCAGGATACGTCCCGCTTCAGGCCATCGTAGCACGGGGCCGTCCGGGCCTTGTCGAGATAACTGGCCAGCCCCCCCACGCGGGGACAAATTCCCATCTTATTGTCGTTCAAGATGACGAGCAGGTTTTTGTTGAGGCCGGCCGCATTGTTCATCGCCTCGAAGACAATTCCCGAAGGCAGGGCCCCGTCGCCGATCACCGCAACCGCTTTGCGTTGATCGCCGCAGAGCAGGTCATCAGCCGTTTTAATGCCCAACATGGTTGAAACACTGGCACCGGCATGACCGGTCATAAACAGGTCGTAGGGGCTTTCCTGCGGATTCGGATAACCCATCAACCCGCCCTTTTGACGAATGCTGGGAAACTCATGATACCGGCCGGTGACCAGTTTGTGCGGGTAGATTTGATGTCCGGTGTCCCAGATCAGCCGGTGTTTCGAGAAGTCGAACACCTGGTGCAGCGCGATACACAACTCGACGACACCCAGATTGCTGGCAAAATGGGCGGTCCGGTCGGCGACGACGTTACACAGCGCCTCGCGGATTTCGGCGGCCAACTGGTTCGACTGCTCGTCCGACAGAGTCCGCAAATCCTTCGGGGACTCGATATCAGGCAGAATCTCAAAATTCATCAATGATCTCTTTCTACGATGAAGTGAGCCAACGCTTCCAGTCGCGGACTTCGTTCACCCAACGGAGCAATCGCTTGGCATGCCTGCTCGACTAATTGGTGGGCCTTTTGACGACTTTGCTGCTCTCCAAGAAGCCGTGGGTACGTCATTTTTCCATGATCTGCATCCTTTTGCACTCCCTTTCCCATTCTGACCCGATTACCGGTAATATCCAAGAGATCATCCGCAATTTGAAACGCCAAACCAACACATTTTCCGTAAACGTCTACCGATTGCAGGATTTCAGCGTTCGAACCGGCTATACGTGCGCCCAAAATTCCGGCACAGGCAATCAGACGCCCCGTTTTTCTACGATGAATTTCTTCTAATTGCTGAATATCGGTCACCTCAGAATATTCCGCATCGAGATCCGCCACCTGCCCGGCGACCATGCCGACGACACCGGCGGCGGCGGCAAGTTCGGCGCAACAGGCGGCGGCGACTTCAGGCGGCTTGACGTCGCCAGCCATGATCTCGAAGGCGAGTGTCAACAGTCCGTCGCCCGCCAAAATCGCCAATCCCTCGCCGAACTGAACATGACAAGTGGGACGGCCGCGACGCAGCTCGTCATCGTCCATTGCCGGCAGGTCATCGTGGATCAGCGAATAGGTATGGATCATTTCGATGGCACACGCGGCCGGCATTGCAGCGTCAACATCGCCGCCGCATGCTTCGCAGGCCAACAGGACGAGGATCGGCCGCAACCGTTTACCGCCGGCGAGCAGACTGTAAGCCATTGCTTCCCGCAGCCGCGCGGGGCAGTCGGGACCGCACTCGAGATAGTGCCCAAGTTGAGCGTTGACTCGAGAACGGAGCGCTGGCAGCGTCTCTTCGAGCATCGTAGCCGATTTGGACATCCCATTTCCTTACGGGCGGCAAGCGGCTGGATTCGAGTCATCCGGACTCGGCAAATCTCGCAGACATGCAGAGGTCAGAAAATCCAGCCGAAAGCTAACGACTGCGAATATGCTACCCGCCTGAACCCGCGATGAGAATACCAACCGCAGCCGAGCGTCCCGGCTTTTTAAAAATGCCGGACTCCTGACCAGTTGGCGCTGTTTGTTTTCGATGTGATCGGCGATTCGGACCACAGACGCTGCCGAATCGTTGACTTTCGAGATCGTCTGCTCTACCGTATTTTCACGCGCCGCGACCGTATCTTCGGCAGCTCACTGCCAGGCATCCTTGCGACCGCATCCGAAAGCTGAAAGGAACCGAGCATGGCACGCCCCGTGACGTTGTTCACCGGCCAGTGGGCCGATTTGCCTTTAGAAGATCTTTGCAAAAAGGCGATCGATTTCGGCTATGACGGACTGGAACTGGCCTGTTGGGGCGACCACTTTGAAGTCGACAAGGCCTTGGCGGACGACACCTATTGCGCTCGGAAGCGCGAACTGCTGGAGAAACACAACCTGCAGTTATTCGCCATCTCAAATCACCTCGTCGGGCAGGCGGTGCTCGACAACATCGACGAGCGCCACACAGCGATTCTGCCCGAATACGTTTGGGGCGACGGCGACCCGGCGGGCGTCAACCTGCGGGCCGCCGAAGAAATAAAAAACACCGCCCGCGCCGCCCAAAAACTGGGCGTGAGTGTGGTGAACGGCTTCACAGGGTCGAGTATCTGGCATTTGATGTACGACTTCCCACCGACTCCACGGGCCATGATCGACGCCGGCTTCCAGTTGCTGGCCGACCGCTGGAACCCAATTCTCGACGTGTTTCAGGAATGCGGCGTGAAGTTTGCGCTGGAGGTGCATCCGACCGAAATCGCCTTCGACATCTATTCGTCCGAGCGGGCGCTGCGAGCACTCGACAATCGCGAAGAGTTCGGCTTCAACTTCGACCCCAGCCACTTGATTTGGCAAGGGGTCGATCCGGTCGAATTCATCCGCTACTTCCCCGAACGGATCTACCATGTGCACATGAAGGACGCTTCGGTCACGCTGAACGGACGAAGCGGTATTCTAGCCAGTCATTTGAGGTTTGGCGATGCCCGGCGGGGCTGGGACTTTCGTAGCGTGGGGCGCGGCGGCGTGCGGTTCGAGGAGATCATTCGCGCTCTGAACGCCGCCGGCTATCCGGCCGATATGCCCCTTTCGGTCGAATGGGAAGACAGCGGCATGGAGCGGGAACAGGGAGCCAGCGAAGCGGCCCAGTTTTGCAAAAACGTCGATTTCCAGCCGTCACAGCGGGCCTTTGACGCCGCCTTCGGCGAGTGACCGCGCGTTCCCAATCTCCCGCAACTCAGATATT
>CAUZTK010000224.1:0-6583 GCA_963582395.1 Planctomycetota bacterium
GAGGAAAGCGCGAGCCTGTTCGGCGCCGGCCGGTGCTGCACAATTCACGAATCGGTGCTCGATGCGGTCCGCGAACTGATCTCGGCGTCCCGACTGGCAACCGTCGAAGGTTAAGAGGCAGGTTTGGCGGGCCAGTGCGGCCTGCTAAGCGGCAATTGAGGCTCGGAAATTCCCAATGAAAAAAACGCGAATGGAATTCACGTTCCGCATCGAATCACGGCGTTACAGATCGATCTCCAGCTCCTCGATTTTTCGGTACAGGCTCGATAAACCGAGTTTCAGACGTTTGGCGGCCTCGCGTTTGTCGGGCCATTGTCTCAACACACGGCTGATGTGCAGACGTTCGTAGTGGCGCAAGGCCGAACGCAAATCGTCGGTGTCGGGCAGCGACTGTCTGATTCCGAGCAGGTCGGGGGGCAGGTCCTGTAGCTCGATCTGATCTCCGTCGCACATCATGACCGCCCGTTCGAGGGCGTTGTCGAGTTGCCGCACGTTCCCCTTCCACTGGGCCGACATCAACAGCCGGATCGTCTCGCTCGAGGCGCCGACGACTTGTTTGCCCATAGCCTTGGAGGACTTGCTGATGAAGAAGTCGACCAGTTCGGGCACGTCGTCCAGTCGTTCGCGCAAAGGGGGAATGCGAATCTTCACGCCGTCGAGGCGGTAGAACAGGTCCTCGTGAAAGCGGCCTTCAGCCGTTTCCCGTGCTAGGTCGCGTGTTGTCGACGCAATGATCCGGGCGTTGACGTGGACCGCCTCGGAACCTCCCACCGGCATGATTTCCTGATATTCGATGGCGCGCAACAGTTCCGCCTGCGTTCCCAGAGGTAATTGCGCAACCTCGTTGAGAAAAACGGTTCCTTGGCCGGCGTGGCGAAAAATTCCCGGTTGCTCGCTGTGCGCCGTGCTCGTCTGCGAGCCGAATAATTGGCTCTCCAAGAGTTCCACCGGCCGCATGCTGCAGTTGACGGCGAGAAATTTTGCGGCGCCTCTGGGAGCGGCGGCGTGAATGGCGCGGGCGAACAGTTCTTTGCCGGTACCACTCTCTCCCACGAGTAACACGTTGGAGTTGGTCGCGGCGACCTTGCGGATCGTCTCCTGCAGGTCGACGAGCGCTTTACTCGAGCCGACAATCTGGTCGAACTCGTCGCGGCGTTCCAGTTTTTTCCTCAGACCCCGCTTCTGGCGGTGCAGGTCGCGGTAACGGAAGAGGTTTTCGAGCTTGTTGTGCAGATCTTCAAAGATCACCGGTTTGACCAGATAGTCGAACGCCCCTGATTTGAAAGCTTCGACGGCGTTTTCGACAGTGGCATAAGCGGTGATCACCAGACCGAATGAGTCCGGGTTCAACTGCTTAAGGCGGCGCATCAAATCGATTCCGTCGCCGTCCGGAAGCTGCACGTCGCAGATGGTCACGTCGAAACGGCGCTTCCCCGACAAGTCGAGGGCATGGGAAACCGTTCCCGCAACGTCGACTGCGTAGCCTTCCCCCGAAAGAAACTCGCCCAGCGTGGTACGGATAATGGCTTCATCTTCGACGACAAGCACCGAACGGGTCGCCGGGTCATTGAGAATTTGGCTGGCTATTGGAATTGTCAACTTGCGTAGACCTCTTCGGTCAAGACCCGCGTGCCCCGAGAAACGTCCGGATGCTTCCGCACGTTTTCACACGAAAGATAGACGGTCAACGTCGTCCCCTGCATGGACGATTCCGTTAGCTCGATCCGGCCTTCACCGCCCTGCTCAAAAATATGTCGGCAGACAAACAGTCCCAGCCCGGTTCCGGTCTGCTTGGTGGTGAAATACGGCTGAAATATTCTGCCGCGATCGGCTGCTAGAATTCCGTGTCCGTCGTCTCGGAACGAGACTTCAATCCAGCCAGCTTTGAGCACTGTCGAGATTTCAACCATTCCCCCGTCTTCAGTCGCGTCCATCGCGTTGAGAACGAGGTTCAGAAACACCTGGACAATTTGATCACGGACCACGCGCAGTCTGGGCAGACCTTCGGCGAACCGTCTGACGATGCGTTTTCCTTTCTTACGCTTGTAGTACTTCGCGATGTTCAACGCCGCCTCAATCACCTCGTGAATGTCACAGAGACTCTTTTCCGTCGTGGCGGGACGGCTGAAGTCGACCAGTTCTCGCAACGTCCGCTGAATTCGTCGCAGTTGGTCGTCGACCATCTCCAAACGTTCGCGAGTGTATTCGTCGGTGTGCCGGCGGTTGAGCATCTGTACCAGCGAACTGATGGCTGCCAGCGGATTGCCGACTTCGTGTGCAATTCCGGCCGCCAGCAATCCAAAGGCCGCCTGCTTCTCCTGCTGCACCAACAGTGCCTGCGATTGCTGCAACTGTGAGGTGCGATCTTCGATCCGCTGTTCCAACAACGATTGGTTCTGCTGAAGTTCTTCGTTCAGTTGCGAAAGCCGGCGGCTGGCCGACTTGATCAAGCTCACGAGTGCCGTGCTCGCCCAAGTCATCCAACCCAGTAGCACCAACGTTAGAAACAGAGTCGTCAGGTCCTCGCGATTCCAGACATGGTGGCTGAAAGCCAGCGTGCCGAAACTCACGGCGTGCAGCGCGAAGGTGGAATATGTAATCCGGGGGTTGTAGCGGATCGCACAGACCAGCAGCGAGAGGAAATAATAGAATCGAAAAGGACTTCCGCTGCCATAGTCGAAATGGCACAGCAAACCGATAAAAATCGCCTCCATCAGCGAAATCACAAGTGGGCTGTCGCTGAGAAAGACCTTCCCCCGCACACTCCAGTAGGTGTCGAGCAACGCATACAAAGCTCCCAGCGCGAGGATGCCGTTGAGAAACAACTGGTTGGTCTCGCGGCCGATAAAGTTCACAAGCACATAACCCACCACCAATCCGAACCAACGGATCTTGACAGTGATGGCTTCGGCGGCCAGTTCCCAGTTGAACTCGTCCTGATGTGAGTCGATCATTGGCACGGTTGCATCGCGATCGGTATGTCGGGGCGGGCGAAACACAGTTCGTCGTCGTGGTCGTGTTGTTGACCCCTGCTTCGAATTATAGAGGATTACGAAAAGGAATGTCGTATCCGTCGGGAGTCCCTCAGGGCACGACCGCAAAATTTCAGGACTTCCAAATTCGCGAGAGAGATGGAGAGATCCCGGGGATTTTCGGAAATCCCTGGGATTTGACCCCGAGTAGAATCCCGAATTGGGAAGGACTGAAATTTGATCGAGAGGTTGGAGAGCCGACCGTCCCGCTCCACCTCCGCCAAAAGATCGACAGATTCCCGCGGCCGCATGTCTTTCACGCAAGATTCAGCAAAGCTTGCGTCAGCAGCATATCACGGGCGTCAGAGCATAACCCCCTCGGCCGCACTGTGCGGGGCATTCGGATCGACGTCCGGAGCGAGTAGGTCCCGTGTGGGAAACGGCTGCTGAGTTCCCTGAAGAAAACGCAATTGAAAAGCCCCCTGACTGTCGATTTTTCCGACATCGGGTTCCGGGATGAGATTGTCCCGAGACATCGCCACCGGCGATTCGGCACCGGCCGGCGAAATTCCCAGCCGCTCTCGCCAGTCGGCGGCTTCCTCCCCGAAGACCTTGTTCAAGGTATCCAGAGCGTCCTTACGATCGCTTGGCAGGTGGAACCTCGACCAGATGGCTTGCGCCAGACGATTGGCATTTTCGTCGGAGCGGTTGTAAGCCAGCCCCTTGAGAATCGTCTCCCAGGCGCGCTGCAGTTCTCCAGATTGGGCGTAGATGGCTGCCAGAAGTCTCCACGCAGCCTCCAGACCGGGGTCGCGGGACACGGCTTGTTCCAGGTTTTGTGTCTGCCGCGACTGGTCTCGTTTGTCAATGGCCAGATACCAGTGATAACGACCGATCCACACCGGATGCACGACGAAGTACAAAACGGGAACAAGCAACAAATGTGCCGCATAAAAACCGAGCCTCAGTTTGCGGTTTGTCGAGTACGTTCCCAACAGCACCTCTCCGGCAACCCATCCATATGCCAATCCGGTGAAATGTGCCAGGTTGGCAATCCGCAGGATTTCGAGGTAGGTCAACCCGATGCACAGAAACAGCCAGACCAGCCCCATTTGCACAACACCCGGAGGCAATGCTTCGGCGATCCGCGCGTCTCGCCGTCGCAGCACCAGTAGGGTGCCGAACATCGCATACACTCCGCCCGAGAGCCCGATCGGGTTGTTTCCAGCCAGGTATTCCGGAACAAGCGACACGGTCGTCGCCGTCAGGAAATAGACGGTGTACGAAAACCATTTCATCCGCGATTCGAGAAGGCGACCCAGGAACACGAGGCCCAGACAGTTCAGACCGAGATGCAACAACCCGCCGTGATGGAATCCACTGAGCGGAATCCGCCATAGCTCTCCGTCCCACAGTTTGAACGGCCCGTACAGCCCCGGCAGGTTGACAACGAGGCGCGACGTCACCGCACCCAGCAGATGTGTCATCTCCCGAGCCTCGCTCGGGTCGGAATGCAACAACTCTCCGATCCAGACCGCCAAAAACAGCACCACAGCCGCCGCAATGATGCCGCAGGTGACCGGACAGACCCTCAGTCCGTCTCGGAAACGACTGAGCAGCTCAGACAGTATGCGGACCGGCTTCGACGGCATGATGCTGGTGACGTGTGACGAAAATCGGAGAATCGAAAGGGCCGATGACGCATAGAATAACGAATGCGCGCCCTCTCTGCACAGCCGAATGCGAGTCACCCCGCTTAGGTGAACAGGTCATCGGCCGCTCGGTCCGTCAGTCACCTGATTTCCAAACTGTCTGGTAACCTGACCTCCCGCTGTGGCCGCCGGGCGACAATCGCTGTTCCTCCAATCGGCCGAATTCGATAAACATCGCACCGGTGCCAGGAGCGGTTCTATCTGTGTTGTTAAAATCCGACACCGTTTCTGTAGAACCCAACATAGTGCGAGGACACGTTGAAATCGGCGGAGTGGCTGAAGCGGATGCCCTGGACGATTGTTGTCTGCGCGCTTGTGCTGATGGCAGTAGGGCTGAGCGGCATCAGTCGGGGCGACGAACTCGCGGGTCGGGATCACTTGTTCATACGCCAGATCGTGTGGATGCTGATCGCAGTCCCGGCCATGTTTGCCGTGACCCTCGTCCCCTATCGCAGCCTGCGATTGGTGAGTCTTCCGCTGTTCGGCTTAAGCCTGCTGCTGCTGCTGGCCGTCTATTTTCTGCCCGCCAGGCACGGGGTTCACCGCTGGATTCCCCTGGGAGTGATCAATTTCCAGCCGTCAGAAATGGCGAAGCTGACCTTCATTGCAGCGCTGGCGCACTATCTGATGTACCGCAGGAATTATCGGCGGCTGAGGGGCCTGTTGGTGCCGTTTCTGCTCACGCTCATTCCAGTCGGGCTGATCCTCCGCGAGCCCGACTTGGGGACGTCGCTTGTTTTTCTGCCGCTGTTGTTCTCCATGCTCTTCGCCGCCGGCGCACGGCCCAGACACCTGTTGCTGATTGTGCTGCTGGGCGTTTCCGTCACCCCGCTGCTTTGGTTGGGGATGAGTTCCGAGCAGAAATCTCGGATCGTGACACTGTTTGTGCAGCGAGATACTGGTCCGGTTCCGAAAGGGGACGGCTACCACCTTCGTCAGTCGAAGCGGGTGCTCGCGCTGGGGGGTGTTTGGGGCAGCGAAATTGACGGTATGTTGCTTGACGACCCGTCGGCTTACCATTTGCCGGCCGCGCGCACCGATTTCGTGTTTTGCCTGGTGGGAGAGCGGTTCGGCCTGGTGGGATGCGCAGCGGTGTTGACGCTGTACTTCGTGCTGTTGGCCTGCGGTTTACGAATCGCCGCTGCCACACGCGAACCGTTTGGCCGGCTGCTGGCGGTCGGCATCGTCGCGATGCTGGCAACGCAAACGGCCATCAATTCGGGAATGACCGTCGGGCTGATGCCGATTACCGGAATGACGCTGCCGTTGATGAGTTATGGCGGTTCGAGCCTGTTGTCGACCTGCTTGGCGCTGGGGCTGCTGCTGAACGTCGGTATGCGTCCTGGTTACGAAATGACACTGGAACCGTTTCGGTTTGCCGCTGAAGGCTGACAACCCGTTGAAAAACTCATTCTGGCTGCGAGCGGTCGAAATCATTCTACTGAGCGACTGCAACCCTGGTTATACTTCCAGCGGTCACGAATTGCGGTTCTTCGGGAGGGCGAATCTCCTGCTGAGCCGTGGAGATTACCGATCTGGCGACTCGGCAGGAGCCTCGCCCTCCCTCAATCTGTGGCCGTGCCGAGTATACCGCTCATCCGATGGCTTTTGGTAACGCTTGGCGAAGCGTTTCAAATCGGCACGCATTTTCAGACGGGTGTCGGAAGGTCGGCCGGAGGGCGTTTCCTGCAGAAACGTGAACGCGATCAGTAGCCCGGCGGCAGCGAGGGCCAGCATCCTCGTCCGCAAATTTGCATCGTGGGCCAACGGCTCAAGCAGGGGCACCGACCACGCAAATCGCTGCTGGGACAATACCGGCCGTGCGCCTCGCCTCTGCCCGTCGAGGCTCAATTCGGGGCCGACCGAAATACGATCGGCGCCCGGTCGGACGGCGTCGAA
>CAUZTK010000225.1:0-6570 GCA_963582395.1 Planctomycetota bacterium
GGCCCATGTCGAACGACTCCATCCCGCAGACGTCGGCATGGATCCGGCCGCCGCCAATGGACGCCACTCGTGCGGAGATCTCGACCGGCCGGCTGAACCGAGTGTCTTGCTTGCCGCCGATCGTTGTCGAGAATTCGCTGCCCACACCGGACGCGAGCGCTTGCTCGACGACTTCGGGATCCACCATTGGGACCAACGCGGGTTGCTCGACCCGCTGAGCCAGCATTTCCTTGAGTAGCACCGTACTGTCCCCGGTCGCGCCACCGAAGACGCTGTCACCTGTGTCGGATAACACGACCAACCCGCGCTCGGCTTTGACGGCCCGGCGGACGGCCTCGGCAGGCGAAATGCTGTCAAGCTTCCACAACCGTTCTCGCCGTTCCCACACCGCTTCAGCCAGTTCGGCGACCAACCGGTCTGCCAAGGCTGGAGCGTCGTTTGTCACGACAGCCGCGGCCCAACCGCCTTCGGGAACGTCGAGCCAAGGTTGCATGGGAAACGTCGATGCCGACGCCACACCCGGTCGAGTTTCCATCTCGCGAGCCAGATCGAACCACTCTCGCATTGGGCCGGGCATCGTTGTCAGAAACTGCTCCTGATGAGCGATCATCGGGATTTTGCGCCAGGCGATCGTCGGCTTCAGCTCGCCACGGAGCATCGCGAACAACATTCCGGCGGCCAGCCGCCCCGTTTCGAACGGCTGATGCGGCTGAGTTCGGTCAGCGACCAAAGCATCGATGCAGTCCACCATCTGTTGTGTGAGGTTCGCGTGATGGTCCAACGAGATGACGATTGGAATCTCCTCGCCGAGATGCGTGCGAATTCTCTCAAGCAGATAGCCCTCCGAATCGGGGGCATTCTCGGCTTGTCCCGCGCCATGCAAATCGAAATAGAACGCGTCGACCCGTCCGGCCACACGCAGCGCAGTGAGCAATTTGTCCTCGAAGAATTTCAGCGTGTCGGCGGTGATGACACCGCTCGCACCAGCCCACCCGCGAATGAGCGGCACCGGCGTCCAGTCGACTTCTTGCTCGGCAGCAACTTCCAAAAAGCCACCGATCGGCCCGACGCCTCGCGACTTGGTGAGGATTTCCTCGCCTTCGTACAGACCATATTGCTTGAAGGTTTCAACCGTCGTCAGCGTAGGGCTGAAGCTACTCGTTTCTTGACCGAACTTGGCAATTGCGATTCTCATGTTCCTACTCTGGCTGGCTTGGCGTCTACGAAGGTCCTCTCGGCCGAACTGGAAGTGTCGAACGCCATCGTACCGCGGCACGGTCCAAGGCACGACTGGCGTTCGCGAGCTGCCGTTTCGGTTACCTGCCGCTTGTGCAAGTCCTTTGCTGCACCGTAACCTACGGGATAGTTCCGAAGCATCCCAACTGAACTGATAGCGATTTTAATCCCTCTTGTTACCTTATTTTGCCGGAGATTCTGAGCGTTTTCCACTCGCTCCGGGCAGATTCTGTGCCCTGAGCAAGAGGAACCGGTGAGCGACTGCGCCGAGGATCGGTCGCCCCGCGCCGTGGTGTTTGGCATAGCCTGGTCGTTAGTGCGCTCGAACTCGGGGAAGTAACGCTCGATCGTCCGGCAGCGGGGGGCGTCGCGGCCAGTAGACCGGGCTGGGCTCTTGGCCGACACAGACGGAACGCCGCTTTTCGGTTCGAGCGCGGAAACGGGGGCGATACAAGCCGTGGATTCTAGCAGTTACGGTCCATGCGCCATACGCGACTTGCGGTTGGACCCGTGTCTGACGGCGGAAATACTCAAGCACTCTCTGCTTACCCGCTGACATTCGAGCGCATGCGGTTCGTGCGGCGCAGTACAAGAACCGCCACTAGAAAAGTCACGAACTCGCGGAGGCTGCATCGGCATATAAGGAGGCAAGCATCGGCTTGACGCCTTTGAGCGGCACACCCCGTTCCTCACACTAGTGGCAGAAACGCCAGGCCGCCCGCGCGTATGCCTCGCGCATGTTTCGGTTGCGGATGGTGACCGTGAAGAACTCCAGGAATCGCCGGGTGGCGTGATCGCCGGCGTCAGTGATTATCCGTGGCAACTCGCTGGCAACTGGCACAAGAGATTGACTGGCCGGCTCGATGGTGGCGAAGTAGTGGTCAGCAGGCGTGGGGTGGGAAGATCGAGATGACCATAGCATAAAGGACATTATGAAAGGCATTCAATCGCGCTGACCGCAAGTCGGAATTCTCGGTGAATCGGAATGACCGCTGGTGCATGCACGCGCTCGGATCACATGTTGCCGCCGGCGCCCTACAGATAACTTCAGAAACGACAGCAACGTTGCCGTCTGTCAATGAGAGTGATACTGGTTTACGACGTTACGACCATTTTCGCCGAATAGAAAGGAATCACGAAGCGTATTTTGACCACAAACGCTTTCATGAAGCGACAGCGAAGGTGATGCGGGAAAACGTTTCCCAGTACGCAGACGATTGGCTGACCCACATTGGTACGCCGCAAACCTTGCCAAGACATTTCAGAGTATCGCCCGTGTCAACGCATGTCGACTTTTTTTGACCGAAGGTTGCTATATTGCGACGTCGAGTTTGGTAAGGTTTTAGGAGGTGCAATCCGCGCAAGTGGATGTCAGGAAAGTGCGATGCCAAATCTTCAAGAGTACATGACCATCAAAGATGTGGCTGAATTCCTCGGAGTGACGCCGAATACGCTGAAGAATTGGGGTGCGGCAGACAAGATCAACGAGTACCGGCACCCCATCAACAATTATCGTTTGTACAGAGAAGATGAGCTTTCTGTGATTCTTAAGCAACTCGAAGAATCCGGAGGAGATCGGTTGAGCAGTCATCGGCCAAAGAAGCGAGTTCGCACCAAGTAGAATTGGCGGAGCGCCGGAGTAGTTACACAGACAGCAAACGAACTTCACTCCGCATTTCTCAGATAGAAACTAAGAGCGGGTGGTTCCGGCATCGTGTTGATCCTATAAAATGAGGGGTGTGAGACACATACGCAACTCATGGATCGGGAAATGCGATGGGTGAAGGCAAACGGGATGCCTTGCGGGTCGATTTCGATGGTCAGATTCGTCTCGAATTCTACGGCGCAAACGTCACCAGTGATGCTGGTCTGCTGGCCTATCGGGAACTCGATGAGGCGCTGGGGCTGACGACGGAAGTCGAAGAGCTGGGAATCCGCCACCCGCCGCACTTCCTCTCTGACGTTTACAGACGCCTTTGGTCCAGGTCGGGGAATGATAGATGATTCCCCGACCCACGAGGCGGTCCCGTAGAGCCGGCCAGATTTCAGGCAGGATGACTTTCAGGATGTAGGCTTGTTTCAGCCTGATCCATCCGTTTTCGTCCGCTTGCCAACAGCAGCGTTTTCAGTGGAGCAGATTGAGGAAGTATGCTGCGTACCGGCGGTGTTCTTTGTCGAGCTTCTTGGGATCGGCATTTACGGGAACGTAGAACGTTCGTAGCTTGGTTGTTATAATATTCGTGTCGGCCATTGTTTCTCTCGGTGCGATTCCGTGAGACAAGACGAGGTGTGGGAGCGCTCCAGGCGGATTCAACCGACGCCGCTAGCCGCGCGGACCATCGCTAGGATGCCGGCTTTGACTGGTTCAGTCAGGTCGGGCCAACGCTGGATGATCGCATGCAATTCGGGGTCGATTGGTGCGTTTCGTGCGCCAGATGCTGCGCCTGGCGCTACACAGTTCCGAGAATGTGTGTTTCCCTCGGGGTTTGGGGGGTTGGTCGTCGGATTGTAAATCCGCTATCCCCGGTTCGAATCCGGACGGCGCCTCTGGCCGAAAGTCTTAAATCAACTGGACTTTCGGCTTTTTCGTGCGCGGTGAGTTCGCCGAAATTTTGCGAGATGTTATCTTGTCGGATTGTCGTTCCGGGCGGCTGGCGTGACAACGACAAGGCTTGGTCTGGCAGAGAAATTATGCTTGCCCGGTCGGGCATCAGAAATTCCTTCCGACAAACCATCGGTTTACGTCGCGGTCTGCCGTGCGGTACAAAAACGTCGGGAGCCGCGCCCGCTATGAGCGAGAGCTGTTCCCGAACCGTCGCATTTCGGGATTGAGGCTGGGACGGGGTGACCGATGACAAACTCGATGGTTGCAATCGTCAAGAAAATCCTCTCGCGATACTCGCAGCGTTTTCGACCCCAGCAGGTCGACGTTCCGAACGGCGGGTTCAGCGGTGCAAGCATTGTGCGAGTGCGCTGCCCGGCGGGCGATTTTTGTCTGCGCGGCTGGCAGTCGGGCGAGTTGCCGCTGCAACGGATTCTGGGGCTGCATGCGCTGATGCGCCACATCTTCGAACGCGGTGTCAACCAAGTTTCGGTCCCGGTGAAAAGCGAAGAGGGCTCGACCTTGATCGAGGCGCGAGATCGACTCTGGCAACTGGAACCGTGGATGCCGGGAGACTCGGACTTCTGGAAAAACCCACGGGAAGAACTGCTGCGCTCGGCGATGCGATGCCTGGCTGCCTGGCATACCGCCGCCGCCACATTCAAGCCACACGCCGAACAAGCGACCTGGTTCGCCAGTTGCAGCGATGTTCGGTCGCCGGCCGTTTTGGAGCGATCCGGCCAAATCAACCGGTGGCTGCAAGAGAAGTGCTCCCGCCTGGAGCGGAAAATACCAACCGCGAAGCCTCCTGAGTTTCGCGACATCGGCCGACGACTGCTCGATTTGTTCCGACGGGCGTCTCCAGAGGTGAATTATCAATTGCGGGCAGCGGCGCAGGTCCGGTATGCGCTTCAACCTTGCTTGCGGGACATCTGGCACGACCACGTGTTATTTAGCGGTGACAGGGTGACCGGTCTGATTGATGCCTCCGCCTGCCGTAGTGAAAATGTCGCCACCGATCTGGCCCGCCTGCTGGGCAGCTTGGTCGCCGACGACCGCAAAGCGTGGGACCTGTCTTTGCAGGAGTATCAGCGGTACCGCCGGCTGAGTCCCGACGAACTGGGGCTGGTCCTGGTGCTCGATAGCAGCGGCGTGCTGTTGAGCGGCATGACCTGGCTCGATCGACTGTTTTTGCAGGGCAAACAGTACACCGACGTCGATCACCGTCGGATACTCGATCGGCTGCAGCGCACGGCTTCTCGACTTGAAAACATGATCTCGACCATGTGATTCAAGTGATTCACTCCTATGGGAAATACTGAGTTTGAGTGATTCAGAATCTCGAGGTCACATACCCGGAAGCGTCTGCGACAGTCCCCCACTCGCGGCCTCTGCTACACTGCCAGAAAATTTGCTACACACCCGTAGAGATGCCTCGCTTGCCGCGATGGTTTGAGTTTTGCAGTGCGACGAGCTATACGTTGAGGGGCGCAGCCGGGCTTTCATTTCGAGGGCAAACCGGCTTTAAAAGGGCAAGCCGCAAGCGAGCTGAAACCATGTCGACAACAGATCGGCCGTTACTGGCGATCACCATGGGTGATCCTGCCGGAATTGGACCGGAGGTGGTGCTGAAGGCGTTGAGACATCCGGAGATTTACGACGTCTGCCGTCCGCTGGTCATTGGCGATCGACGCATTTTGGAGCGTGCCTCGGGCTGGGTTGGGCAATGCGGCATCGGGTACGACGTTGTGGACGATCCGGTCGCTGGCCGATACGAGGTCGGCACAGTTTCTCTGATAGACCTCGTCAACGCCGATCCCACGGAGTGTTGCATGGGCCGAGTCTCTGCACCGGCCGGCCGAGCGGCGGTGCAGTATGTCTTGCGAGCTTGTGACGCAGCGCTGGCAAGTTCGGTCGCTGCTGTTGTCACAGCTCCCTTAAACAAAGAGTCGATGAACCTGGCCGGATTCCATTTTGCCGGACATACCGAACTGCTGGCCGACCGGACGGGAGCCCCAAGCGTCAGCATGTTGCTGGTCGGTCCGAAACTCCGCGTAATCCACGTGAGCACTCACGTCTCTTTGGACGAAGCCATTGGCCGCGTGAAACAAGAGCGTGTCGCCGAGGTCATCCATCTTGCTCACGAATCGTGTCTCAAGCTGGGGATCTCGCGGCCACGAATCGCCGTGGCGGGTCTTAATCCGCATGCCAGCGAGGGGGGCCTGTTCGGTCCGCAGGAACAGGAAGAGATTCTGCCCGCCATTGTTGCGACGCGGGCCCGCGGTCTGGATGTCTCCGATCCGCAGCCGGGAGATACGGTCTTCCTTAGGGCCGTGCAGGGAGTATTCGACATCGTCGTGGCGATGTACCACGACCAAGGCCATATTCCGATGAAGCTGCTCTGCTTTGATACTGGTGTCAACGTCAGCATCGGTTTGCCGATCATCCGCACGTCGGTCGATCACGGCACGGCCTTCGATATTGCCGGCACGGGGCAGGCCACCGAGGAGAGTCTGTTGGCGGCCCTTGACGTCGCCGTCCAGTTTTGCCAAACCTCAACGGCCAGCTCGCCGCAGAGGGGACCCATGATTTGAAGGTGGACAGTCTGCGAACATGGTCCAGATTGCGATCGTCGCCGATGACCTGACGGGGGCGGCCGATACCGGCGCGAGGTTTGCGTCGACGGGGTCCTTCACAGTGGTTAGTTTTCGGCCCGGCCGTCTGCCGCAGGC
>CAUZTK010000226.1:0-6552 GCA_963582395.1 Planctomycetota bacterium
AGCGGTTTGTCGTTGTAAATACCGTCGTAAATCCAGCGGCGAAATTTGTGCACTCCGGTCAATTTCAGCTTCTTGGTGTTCGAGCGCAGGATGTCGCCCCACTTCAACGTCCAAAACGAGGAGAAGTCGTGCGTCTCCAGCAGCGCGTCGACGAGCGTGTCGCGTTTATCGGCACTCTTGTCGTCCAGATACGCCGTCGCTTCCGCAATGGTGGGCAGACGGCCGGTCGTATCGAGATACACCCGGCGAACAAATTCTTCTTCGGTGCATGAATCTGAGGGTAGAATCTGTAGCTGTTTGAGTTTTTCAAAAGCGATCGTATCGACAAAGCTGTTTTCTGGAGGATTGTTCCAGACGAATCCCTCCACATCTTCGAGGAAGGTAATCTGGCTGGTGTCTTTTTTGTCGAGATATCGGGCCAGAATGGCGGTTTCCCCGCGGCCCCCTTTTTCCACCAGACCCGACTTGGAAACCGAGCCGACCGATTCGTTCGACGACGTGAAGACCGTCAGCGTGGTCAAATCCCGAATGCTGCCGTCACTAAAATAGCCGTTGACAATCAGTTGCTGCTGCGAGGCGGGCTGCTTGAAAACCCGTTTTTTCGGCAGAACCTCGATTTTTACGAGGTCGGGAACCTCGGGCTTATCAAGTTGCAGTCCTTCGGCAATCCAGTCGTGAAGCACTGTGTAGACCGCATCGCCCTTGAAAATCCGGCGGCCACCACCGTGTGCGACTTGCATCGAGGGCTTTTTGAGGATCAAGCTTTCGCTGGGGTCAAGGGCGTTGGTGCGACGGCCGAAGTACTCGGTCCGCAGCGTCATGACGTCCAGCGGCGGATCGTAAGCGCGGAGCGACAGGCGAAAACCAGCCTTGCCGGAAGGTGACCCGTGGCAGGCACCCGCGTTACAGCCCGCCTTGGAGAGCGCCGCCAGCACATGGTTTTTGAAGCTGACAGGTGACGGCTGTTGCACGCCCTTAACGATGACCGCGACCGAGACCTGCAACGGGCCGACTTTGGCGGTGATTTTTGCCGTCCCGTCTCCGACCGGCCGGACGGTGCTGTTTTCGATGCGGACCACATTCGAGTCTGACGAGGAGAACGCGGCCACGGTCGTCAAATCGCGCCCTTCAGTCGAGCCGTATTGTCCGGTCACAACGAGCTGCTGCCGGGATCGAGCTCCGATCAGCTCGAAGGACCTTGGTTCGAGCACAATGCCGCTCGGTTTGCCGACCTCGACCGCCGGTTTTTCGGCATCGTCGTCGGCCGCCCGCAGCACCGAGGGAGCCAAAACAAGTAGCGCCACGATCAGGGCGGAGCAGCCTACGCGGGGGAAAGGGGGTTTCCGCCGTCGATCGAAATTCCAGTTACGCATGATTGGTTATCTCCGTCAATTCCACGCGGATGGTTTGACACGTCGTTTGGTCTAAAACCAGCTACGTATGCCTGGTGACTGGGTCCCGAATATTTTTTCCAATCGGTTGAGAACCACTTATCGAAGGCAGTCGCAATCAAACCGGTGCGATTCTCAACAGTAAACTCTCAATCATATCAAAGGTGCAACAAAGGTGCATCATGTATTGTCGAGCGAATCATTTCAAGCTCAACCCGGTTATTTCTATCAGTTTCGTTCATTCACTTGGAGGGCTCCTGCAACTTCAAGGCGATGCCGGGAACGTATTGTGTCGTCGTTGTTTTCCCTTTTTTATGTGTGGCGACGATGGTCGCCGTAAAATGACCCAACACAGCCTTGTTGTTACCCGAAAAAACAACCTCGATTTCGTTTTTGCCCTTCGGAATTGGCTTAAAGGCGGCACTCACCCCGCCGGGCAGACCACCTTTCTGCGGGTTTCCCTTGGGCAGGGGATTCAGGGCCAGCGTAATCTCCTCGTCGAAGCCGGACTGCCGCTCGACGATAATTTTTACGGTGGCTTTCTTGTCGCGTCCGAACACAAGCTCGGCCGGTTCGGTGCGGAGACTGAATGGAGCTTTCGGCCCGAGGCCGACAACCGTTGCTTCACTCAAGAACTGCGGAGGCCACAGCATTCCGTTCAATGCGCCTTTTAACGCACCGATCACGGAGGCTTCGGATTGAACTTCGGCGTCACCGATTTTGGCTGTCCCCACAATCCGGACCGGAATGATTTGGCCGGCCGGCGCGTCGGCCGAACTTTTCAGTGTCAGGACGACGCTGTTCAATCCGGGACCGATGACCGTTGGCACGCTCGTGATTCCTTGGGGCAGCCCGGTGACGGCCACCGCAATCGGTCCGTTGTAGCCGTTGCGTCCCGCCACAACGCTCACCGTACCGGTGCCACCGGCTGCCGGGACGTTGACTCGGTCCGCAGAGGCGCTCAGTGTGAAGCCGGTTCGAGTTTCAGTGACCGCGATGCGATAGCCGAACGGATCACCTCCTTTTCGGTTCAAATGCCGAACCAGCAGCGTGTAATCGCCGTCCGCCGGAAACGTGGCGTTGATCGAACCGTCTCCCGTCCCAGAATCGGCAACTTTTCCGCCCTTGGCATTCAGCAACTTCAGTGTCAGGTCACAGGGGGAACCCTGACTGCGGGTGACCGAGCGGAAGCTTAACTTCTGCCCCTTTTTGGCCGAAAACACAAACCCGTCCGTGTCGCCCGGCTGATTCATCCGGCCGTTAAGACTTGCCCCGAGCGGAACATGGTTGGCCTTTTCGGCGGTATCGTTCGGTTCTTTTTCGACAAACTCCTCGCCGTCACCGACCGATAGGATCGCGAACCCGCTGCTCGTTCCGCCGACCCGTTTCGCGCCGACGGTGATCCAGCTCAACTGCGGGTCGGTGGGGATTTTGAAACTGAGCGGCTGAACGTCATCGATGTGCGTTCCGGCAAAGTTCAGCGTGAGGTCGCTGCCGCGCTTCGCTCCCATGGGATCGGGAACGGTGACGCAGGGAAAGTCACCGATGCGCAGCCGAAAGAAATAGTTTCCACCTCCCTGGTAACGAATGTCCCGCAGTTCAAGCAGATACTGGCCAGCATCCTGAAACGTATAACAGACTCGGGAGTCGCCGCTGAGACCCGGTACGTCGTCGCTGTAGATCAGTTCGTGGCCGTCACCGGCGAGGATACGGATCGTCGGATCCAAGGCCGATCCGATCCGCCGGGCCAAAACTTCAAACGAAATCGACTGCCCGGCCTGGGCCTCGAACTTGAAATAGTTCTGGCTGAGCGAATCGACGACACCGTCGATCGCCGCAGAGGTTGAGACCTGCTGCGCCTTGTCCGGGGTTTTGTTGGATTTGTCTTGTGCGATTGACGGCAGATCGTCCAGCACCAAGAGCTTCAACGCCGAGACCCCCCGGGGGGTCGCCACCCGAATGGCGTGAACGCCGACATACGCTTCGGCCGGCACGTTGATGCGATAGACAACTTGCTCATTGTTCTTGCTGTTCTCCTTGACATCCGGCGAGAGGGCCGTTTCGCAGGGAAAGCTGGTCCACAGCTCGGTCACACCGGCAAGATTGTCGCCGCGGATAGTCACGTCAACGCTTTCGCCCGGCCTGACAGCCTGCGGAAAAGTGGACGTAATCGACGGCGCCTGTGCCGGGGCGCTGGCGGCACTCGCCAGCAGCCAACAGCCGGCAGCCAGCGCGGAGATAAACGATAGGCGGGAGTTCACGGTCATGGGTCTCATCTCCCATTCAATTCCAGTGGATCTGTCAAAGCTATTGAAACGTCCGAGGTATCACTTCGTGGAACATGCCGGTCTGAACAAAACTGCAGAATCAATTCCGGATGGAAACAGTTGGGTCTGGTCGGCGGTGGGATGACAGCGTTTGACCCGTCTGAATGTCAGTTTGGACGAGTCGTGGTGACTGCAGAAAATCAAACTTATGCAGCTCTGTTGATGCCATCATCATACGTACCCAAACCGCCCGCCGTCAAAGCCAAAGTCCGGAAAACCGATTTTGCTTGGACAGGTCGATAAGCGGGCGGTTCAAATGCGATCGAGGCAGTCGGCCCACCGCGCGATTTCCCGGACCTGTTCGTTCGGCGGATACTTGTGGTCCCGTCCTGTAATCGATCTGAAGCTGATGGGAAACTTTAGCCGGCGCAGCCCGCCGACCGTCTGCTGCACGGCGCGGTACAGGTTGTCTTTTTCGCCGCAGACTAGGTGAAACTGCAATCGATAGTCCGGGTCGTTTTCGGGCGGAGGCTCTCGCAGCGGTGCCGCGACCATCGCCAGCCCGTGAAACAGCTCGCGGTACTTGAATGCCAGCCGATAGGCAAAACGGCCGCCCGACGAAAAACTGTGAAGAAACACCCGGCCCGGATCGACGGGATACTGCTTGACGAACTGTTCGAGGGCATCTTTGACGAATTCTGCTTCGTGGGGACTCCAGCCGCCGATTTTCTGGGCCTTGGGCGCGATAATCATCAGTCCCCGTTGATCGCAAATTGGCTTCCACTGTTTGAAGACAGACGCTTCCATCGTGTCGCCGTCGGGATGGATCCAGACCATCAGACCATAGACGTAATCGGAATTGTAATCTTCAGGAACGTAGGCCCAGTAGCTGTGCTCATGGTTCGGCATCTCGACGGTGAAGCGACCGGTTTTCGGCCCTTCGTTTTTGGGATCGGCTGCGTCCGGCTGTTTTGCGGTTTCGTCTTTGTTGTTCTCGTCGAAGGGCCGTTGGAGGCTCGGGATCTCGCTGGAGAGAAGTTCGGCGGGCACGTCGTTCGGAACCGGTGCCAGTTCCAGTTCGAGAGGCTGCTGCCCACCCGCCCGGGCGAAGACGAGCTGTGCTTTCTCGCCGGGACGCAACCGGCTGACCAGATCAAGCAGCGCGGCGGCGTCTGCAACCGGCTGATCGTTGAATCGGACAATGCGATCGCGCGGTGCGAGATTCGCTTTCTCGGCAGGACTGCCAGGATAAATGTAGCGAACGCCGACACCGATTATCTCTGTTTCGGCGGCTTCACGAACCGGCAGAATACCGAGGAAACCCGATTCATATGCCAGCAGCTTGTCTACGAGCGTCAACTCTTCGGCGATCGTTTCGTCACCCCGCTTGACGGCGAGTTTGATCGTCTCGCCGGCATACCGGCTTCCCAGCACCTGCTTGACTTCGACCTGTCGTCTGACCGCTCGGTTATCGACTTCGACGATCACGTCGCCCGATTTGAACCCGGCCTTGTCGGCCGGCGATTCGATGCGGACCCGATCGATGACCGGAGCGCCACCGAGCAGATTGCGCCCTTTAAAGCTGATCCCCATCAGCCCCGGATGCAGGTCCTCGCCCAATTTGAGCCGCGGTAGCACGGCGTAAACGTCTTGCATGGGGATGGCGAAGCCGATGCCCGAATCGTACCACTCGACTCCCGCCGTCTCACCCGCTCCCTGAGTGGAAAGTGGAACCAGCACGCCCATCGTTTGGCCTTGAATGTCGACCAGCGGTCCGCCGTAGTTCACCGGCGAGACTTTCGCATCGGTTTGAATGGCTTTGCCCCAGATGCGGTCCAGCGCGCTGACGATTCCGACGGAAAGACTCGGAGACTGCAAGTTGAAGGTCCGCCCCAGCGCGATGGCCCATTGACCAACACGGACCGCCTCTTTCGCTGCCGGCTCGGCCGGCACGAGACCTGTCGTCTCAACCTTCAGCAACGTCAGCATCTTCAAACGATCGGTGGCGACCTGCCGGGCGCTGAAGCGCCGGCCATCGGGCAGTTGGACCAAAATGGAAGCCGGCTTCGAGGCAAAATTGAACGCGCTGGAAATGATGTATCCATCTTCCGAAACGACGACACCTGTTGTCGGCCCGGTTCCGGTCAGCACCTGTCCCACACGGTCTAACCCGCCGACCGTTTGAATCCGCACGACCGATGCGCCGACGAGCGCTGCCGCCTGTTTGAAAGCCTGCTCTTCCAGGGCCTCAGTTTTCTCATCGCCCGCGAATCCGCGAAACGGCGTGGCGGAGAAAAAACCAAGCACCAGGTAAAGCAGGACAATTCGGCGAGAATTTTCGCTGTGACGCATTTCCGTCCCCCGTCGATCCCAAGATCACGGTTGTTCCTTTTTGGCGACCGGAAGTTCAACCGAGATCAGCCGGTTCCCCCGCTTGACGATCAGCGCCAACGTGTCTCCCGCTTCCAGTTTTCCCAACGCCGCCTTCAACGCCCGATTCGACTGTACAAGTTCGTCGTTGACGAACAGCACCAGATCGTCGGCCCGCAGGTCGACCGTTTGAGCCGCCGATTGGGGCAGCACCAAATCGATGTAAGCCGGCGTGCGGTACAACACGTCGGGCAGCATCACGAGGCCGAAATCGAGCGGGTCGTACCGCTGAGGATTCTCCTGTTCGTTCGGTTTTTCCTCGCTGATGTAGCGGCCGGTGATGATCTGCTTGATCACGCCGCCGATTTCGCCGATGGGGACCGCGTAGTTGATCCAGGTGTTGCTCTGGGTGTTGCGGAGTTCCTTGCCAATCATTCCCAGCAACTTTCCATCGCGGGTGGTGAGCACTCCACCGCCGGCGCCCGGATTATTGGTGACGGCGTCGACCACGTACACGTCGCCGG
>CAUZTK010000227.1:0-6493 GCA_963582395.1 Planctomycetota bacterium
TCGGCCAGTTCGTTGACTTTCGGTTTCATCGAATCCCGCGAATCACAGAACTGGTGGCGCTCGGGGACTTCGGGCTGTCGTGCGACGTCGGGCCCTCGGCGATCGACAAAGACACTGGACTTTGGCTCGACGAGTTGTTCCATTAAGATGCTCCTAGTGAGAGACTCCTTGCGAAGGACGGCGCTATCACAAACGTAGGATGCTATTGGCTCATCGGCAAACGGTTTTTCACAATTATGGCCGCCCGCTTTCCGAAAACTGTCCTCCGGGACGGCCTTTTTTGGGATGCGGTTGCGGGTTGTGAGAGGTGTGCCCTCTCGCTCGATCTTCCCGAGTGCAAGGCCGTTTTCAGTTTCCCAAGAGCAACAACTCAATCGGACGGAATCTCGTGGCAAGAATCGCGATTCTCGGCAGCGGCGCCATGGCGACCGCTTGTTCGATTTTATTGTCCGAGCATGCGGAACAATCCGTCTCGCTCTGGGCACGAACTTCCGAACATGCCCGCGACATGTCCGAGAATCGCGAGAATCGCCGGTTACTGCCCGGTGTGCCGCTTCCCGAAACATTGGAGATCACCTCCGACATCGACAGGGCGGTTGACGGGGCCGATTTCCTGGTGCTAGCCATTCCCACCAAGTTCCTGCGCAGCGCACTCGATCAGATTGCCGAACATCTGACCGATGATCGCCCGGTCGTCAGTGTGATCAAAGGACTCGAAAACGAAACGTTCATGCGTCCGAGCGAAATCATTGCCGATGTGCTCGGCAACCGCGCCGTCGTGGCGTTAGGCGGTCCCAGCCACGCCGAGGAAATCTCGCGGCGTCTGCCGGCCAGCGTTGTGGCCGCCAGCGGTGATATGGCGTTGGCCAAGCAGGTACAGAAAATGTTTGGCACCGACCGTTTTCGCGTCTACACAAATCTCGACATCATCGGTGTCGAATTGGCCGGCGCCCTGAAAAACGTCATTGCCATTGCGGCGGGCATCTGCGATGGACAGGGGTTCGGCGACAACGCGAAGTCGGCGTTGCTGACCCGCGGTCTGGTCGAGATCACCCGCTTCGGCACGGCGTTGGGGGCCGAAGCGCTTACGTTTTCCGGTTTGGCCGGCATGGGTGACCTGATCACCACTTGCATCAGCCCCTACGGACGAAATCGCATGGTGGGTGAGCGGCTTGGAAAAGGCGAATCACTGGATACGATCGTCGAGAGCATGCACGCCGTCGCCGAGGGCGTCACGACGACCAGAAGTGTTTACGAACTGGCCGAGAAAAACGGCATCGGGATGCCGATCACCACCGAAGTCTTCCACGTGTTGTTCGAAGGCAAATCGCCCCAAGAGGCGACGAACTCGCTGATGCTGCGCCCGCCACGAGGTGAATAGTCTGTGTCGAGGGTCCAGAGTCCAGGGTCTAGAGCCAGACAGGCCTGATCGCGGAGTCTTCTTCTGGCTCTCGACTCTCGTCTTTTGGAGGAGCGGGCAGGCAGCCGCCGGATGTTCGACCCTCGCCCACTGCCGGCCATCAGTGAACTTGTTCGACGTAGCTGGGTGGCGGTTGTGGTCAAGCGATCTGTCACACCCGGCCGTGTGAACACACAGCATCATGTTGTGATCACTCTTCAGGCTGCTTTGTGATGCTTACGGGCGCTGAGGGCGGACGAAATCGTCGCCAACTCCCGCCAAAGCGTCTTCCAATCTCGCCGAGGCTCCGGAAATTCATCCAAATAAGCTTCGAGAAAGCGCCGGCGGGCCGTCCGTCCGATTCCTGAAAACTCGGCGAGACTGATTTCCAGCCGCGAGAGGTTCCGCAGCCGACGGCTCCACGGGAGACGACGGCACAGGCTCGCCCCATCGAGATCGATGACATAGGTTTCGCCCAAGGGACCGCGGTTTCGAAGCAGCAGGTTTGTCGCTTTCAAATCGCGATGGGCGATGTTGGCCGCGTGCAAACGGCCGATCAGTCTGCCCAGACTGACGGAGGCTTGTTTCAATGGCCGGTTTCGACGCTGTGGGGCGATCTGCTCGATCGATTCGGAGAATTCGCGCAGGTTTTGTGCATTGCCGATCCATTCGACGGCCAGAAATGCTTCACCGCCGACATCGTAAGCCCGAGGGACGACGACCGCCAACGGACGAGGCGTGGCAATGCCCCGCTTCAACAGTTCTCGGCCGAGCCGCCACGTCCGCAACAGCCGATTCGTCCGCAACAGGGCCGTCAGCACTTTCCACCGGTTTCGGCGGCGTACCCGCTTATAGGCGGCCGGCACCAGTTTGTCGCCGACGGGAAACTCCGTTCGTACCAGCAGCGCCGTGCGGCCGGCTTTAATGGTCTCGTGCGTGTTCGTCCGCAACGGCAGCTCCGGAAAGTCGATCAGCCGGATCAGGCAGGCGCGCGAAAAGTCGGCGACGGCATAACCGATCCCGCGAGGACGAACGAGTTGATACGCTTCTTCAATCATGATTCTGGCTGTGAACACTTCGGTATTCGCAAACAGTACCGGGAAGCGAAGCATTCTAGTTCTCAGGCTCGTTTGGCTAAACCCCGGTTTGCAGACGGAAACGGCGAAGTCTCAGGCTTGTCGCTGTGTCAATTGCTAACGATCTCGGTTGCCGCCGGAAATACAAGATTCGAGAGAAGAGAGCGGGAAATCGCCTGATTCTCGACCCTCGATTCCCTAAGACGTGCCGGACTGCTTAAAGCGTTGCGTGAACACCGTTTTACAAGCCGCTGTCGTTATACTGCTGCCAATCGGCAATCCGAGATGGCGATCTTCCTGGTAATCCATGTACGCCTTGTACTTGTTGAGATGTTGGTACGCGTTCGCTCCGCCGTCCAGCGCGTAAAAAAACCGCCGATCGCCATAAGGGGCACTCGGCGGCTGAAGATGACAATTTTTGTTAAAAGTCGTCCAAACATCCTACATTACCAGTCCAGACCAGTGGCGATGGTGATGCCGAGGAAACCCATGTCGCTTTCCTTGGCGTTACCCGCCTCAATCACATTCTCCTGAGCGTTGGCGCTGCCGCCGTTCATCCAGTACAGGGTCTCCAGGGCGACCCGTAAGAACGGTTCATGGCAGTCGGAGGGCCGACGGTAATCAAGACCGAGCTGAATTTCACCGACCGGAATGATGTCCTGATCGTTGCGGTCGATTCCGCGACTGGCCAAAGCGTTTGGAGTAACCCTGGGGGCGTCCTGATAGTGCGTGTTGGATTCGCCGTACAGGATTGAACCGCGAACGTTGATGAACATGCCCCAATTGCTGCAGTCGAAGCGTTTGAGCATCTCGGCCGAGACCGTCGGGCCGATTCCTTCAAAATCGTGCCTCGAAGATGCCTCTTGAGAAACACCGGCTGCCAGAACACCGGCCGGGGTAATGTTCCGGGCCTTCAGGTACTGGTCCATGCGGACATAACGTAGGCCGGCGCTGGCGGTCAGGCCGCCCTCGCAGTCGATGTCCTTCTTGAGGAATTCCAAATCGAGCACGTGTGGCAAAGTTTCCCTCCGGTCTGGGCTTCCGGAAGTCGTGACCGAACACGATGGGAACTACCGATTCGTCGGAGGCCGTCGTCAGAGAGATGGCACATCAGCGACGCGCTTTGCCTCTGCGGGATCGCTCCTCGTCGGCAAACTGCAGCAGCGTTTGCTTCTTCGGAAGCGGTAGGGCGTGCTTCTTGTACGGTAGAATCCATTCGTTGTGACGGAATAATCGGTAGGGTGTACCGGCCAGATCGACATTCGGATCGATCAAGTAGCAGGGCCGGTGATAGTTCAGCATGACGAAGCTGCTAACATGCACCTCGGGACGCCGGCCGGTTTGCAGCTTCCAGAGCTTCGCAATCCTCTGCCCGTATTGGTGAATCATGTAGGGGCGACACGCGAGTCGCTCGATCTGGATGCTGTTGAGTTCCCGGAAGTGGTTCCAGAGGATTCTCAGCCGTTTTCGCTCAAAGGAGATCAGCGCCGCAGGCAGACCGTGCCAGCCTTCGGGGCGGAGGCGAACCAGATCGACCCACACAATATAGGGTTTGTCGTGCGAGAGTTTTTGCAAGGCCAGGCTGCGGTTCTGGGCCGTCAATTGCGGGTCGTCTACTACCAAAAACCGCATGCCCGAAAACTCGGCGCCTTGCAGCGAAAACGGATGAACGCGGCTGAGGTGCTTTTTGATCGTCGAACCGAAATCGGACTCGACAAGCTTTTGCAACGCGTCGGCAATGGCCACAAATCTCCGGTTCGGATTCGGCTCGGCGGCGCGCCCTTCCGGTGTGTACGACCACAGCAGGCTATCAATGCGCTCCAGCTCTGCGGAAAGTGACTTCCGATCCGACGTGGATTTCCCTTCGACGGTTTCCAAACTGAGACGGGCCGCACGCAGAGCATCCGACAGGCTGATTGTCTCGTGAATTTCGGGGTGGCAGCCGAACGCCTCTTCCCATTGCCGGTTGATCTGACTCCGAAAACCTTTCAGCACATCACCCGCAGCAAGAGGAATGTTGTTGGGGTTGAAAATGATCCGTTCGCCGACGGTCGGCTCATAGACCATTGTCAAGCCGGGATGGTGATACCAGTTGAAACGGTGGGAATCGACGGGGACGTAGATCTTGCGGCTTTGATTGTCGGGCCAATTGTCCCAGTCAACGCGCGGTTTCCCGTCGGGGCTGGCGACCTGAACGGCCGGATCACGAATGTCGAACAAGATATGTCCGGCCGCCTTGGCTCGGAGCATCATCCGCCAACTGAAACTGTGACCTTCTTCGGTCCAGTTCGCGTCCCCTGCAATCAAAAAATGCCTCAACGGAATCAGAGTTTGCGTAATGAGCCACGCGCCGACAAACGCCACCACCCAGCGGTGACGGCGAATATCGAGGGCTGGAACGTCGGGGGATTGGGCGCGGCGGCCCTTCCAGCCGAGTGCCGCACCAACCACGGGCAGCAATACGGCTCCACCCAAAAGCCATTTGAAGTTCGGACGCGCCAGGCGAGGCCGCCGCAGCCATTGCCAGAACCGTCCCGGCCAGTCCGGTTCTAGAAAGATCAGCGTGGCCGTAAATGCCATGATCGGAAAAACGCCGATCGGGAACAGGTGATTGTTTGTGGTGTGGAACATCAGCGTCAGCACGATTCCTAAGATTCGCGTTCGACGGATCAGCAGCAAGAACCCGATCAACAGATCATAGAGCAGTCCGGTCCACGCCAGAAACAGACAAAGCTGTGTGATACCCACCCCATCGGGGAGCCAAATCAACCGATCCAAAAACTCGTGGAGTTTCGTCCCGATCGAAACCAGCGGGATGCCGGTGAGCCAATCGACGTTGATTTTGGCGATCCCCCCGTAGACGTACAGAAAAAATAACTGTGCCCTGATGAGAAAGACCGGCCAGAAGGAAACCGTCACGGGACAGGGGGGGCTGATGTGACCGGCCGTGTTCATCGAGAGAACAGCGATCTTGTTCGTTCGCGAATTCCACCAGGCATCAATCGAATACCGGGCCTGTGCCGGCATCCAGATCAGCAGAAACTGCACCAGGCACATCAGGTAGTAATGATTGTTATACTTGGCCTCGTCCATCAGGAATACATAGGTGTAGGAAAGAAACAGAGTCACAGAGGCCAATCGGTAGAACAGCCCCAGCGCCACAAACAGACTGGCAAGCGCCAGCACCACAAAATGCACCGTCAACCATGGTTCGGGCCAGGGACGAACCCACTCGAAGCCGTGATACGGGAAGTTCCAGCCGACATTGACGTAGTAGAACTTCAGTAGGTTTCCATGTGCGTTGGGCCACAGGTACTTCAGGGTGTGCCAGAGCATCACCAGTCCGAAACAGATGCGGAAGACCGCCAGCGATCCTCCGTCGACCGGCGCCTTGAGCATATTGCGAAAGCTGTCCCAGACCGTAGCGGCAGAAACGTTCAGAAGACGACTCGGGTTCATGAAGGCTCCCGTCACTGCCCAATGACTAGTTTGGAAATGAGGTCCTAGCCCCGGATCATCACTCGGACGCGAGAGGGACATCGGGAAATATGAACCGGCGCGCCGTAGCAAGGGAGCGATGTTCTCGCAGATGGCCGTGACGCCGGATGTCCGGGAACCGGTCGAAGAGAAGAGAGAAATGTCAAATTGCCGCGAGCTTGTAGTCGATTGACTTACAATTTGTCAAGCACAGTTCCAACCGATAATTCCGCCGTCCAGCGCGTAAAAAACCGCCGAGCACCGTAAAAGGCGCTCGGCGGCTGAAGCTGACATTTTTTGTTACGAGTCTTGCAAACCTCCTATATTACCAGCTTAGCCCGGTGGCGATGTTCAGACCCAGAAAACCGAGGTCGCCCTCGGTCGGGGAATCTTCACCGTCGCCGGGAGCCTGTGCACTGGCGCTGCCACCGTTGATCCAGTACTGAGATTCCAGACCGACCCGGACGAACCAGTCGCCACGAGTGTAGTCCAGACCAATCTGCATTTCACCGACCGGGATCAGGTCCTGCTCGTTGCGGGA
>CAUZTK010000228.1:0-6416 GCA_963582395.1 Planctomycetota bacterium
CATCGGCTCATCTGTGACGAGTTCGCCCGCAAATACCACATCCAAATTATCGCTGAGGAGATTGAGATTCGCACCATGACGCATCATCCAACCCTGTTGGCGCTGGCCGAGGGCACCGGAACCCGATCGCTTCGACGCCATGCTACTTTTTTCAGCGATCTGTCTGCTTGCCGGCGCCGAGGATCGATTGCGGATCTTCAGGACCGCCCTGCAGAACCGAGTCAGCATGTTCTTTGCCAACGAGCGAATGCAGATCGTCACGGAAGCCGACATCGCCGCGATCGAACAACTCTGGCGACAATTGTCGGCGGCGGCGTGAACGGCAGGAGCACCGACGCCATGAAAACAATTCTCATCACCGGCGCCCTGGGCCACATCGGTTCGCGGTTGATTCACTCCCTCGTCCCCGGTGAGTTCTAGTGGGTTGTGCTGTTCGACAACCTGAAAACACAGCGGTATTGCTCGCTGTTCGATCTTCCCCGCGGGGTGCCGTTCGAGTTTCTCGAAGCCGACGTCTGCCACGACGATCTCGAAAGGCTGTTCAACGGTATCGATGCGGTGATCCATCTGGCGGCCGTCACCAACGCCGCCGGCAGCTTCGAGATTCAGGAAGAAGTCGAATGTGTCAACTTTGCCGGAACCGAGCGCGTGGCCCGCGCCTGCGCCAAGATGGGATGTCGGCTGATTGCCCTCTCCACCACCAGCGTTTACGGCGTCTCACAAGGGTCGATGGACGAAGATTGCCCGCCCGAGCAGTTGAAACCGCAGAGTCCCTACGTCGAGAGCAAGCTGCGGGTGGAACGGCTGCGGGTGGAATTGGGGGCAGCCGTCGGCCTTCGATTTGTGATCTGCCAGTTCGGAACTATCTACGGCACGTCGATCGGCATGCGGTTTCACACGGCGGTCAATAAGTTCGTCTGGCAGTCGTGCTTCGGCCGGCCGCTGACCGTCTGGCGAACCGCCCTCGATCAGCAGCGGCCGTATCTCGATCTGGGCGATGCCGTGCGGGCGCTGCGGTTTCTGCTCGAAACCGATCGGTTCGAAAACACCGTCTATAACGTTGTGACCGAAAACGCGACTGTCCGGAAAATCGTCGACACAATTCGTCGATTAGTTCCCGACGTCGCTGTGCAATTGGTCGATTCCCGAATCATGAATCAGCTTTCGTACACTGTGCGGTGCGAGCGGTTTCGAGTTTCATGGAAATTTGCAGCGGGGCATCGACGAGACGGTGGCGCTGTTGCGCGGAACGGCCCCTCAGCAGAACCGGCACGTCTTCTCCCCCGCGTTTTCAGGTGAAACGTCATGCCCGAATGCCTGATTTGTCGAAGTCCAATCCAGCCGTTTCACCGCTTCGGCCCGATGCCGATCGCCAACGGTTTCCTGACACCCAAACAGTTCCAGGACGATTTTTTTTCAACCTGGAAGTCGGATACTGCCCCGTCTACCACATGGTCCAGCTCACCGAACTAGTTGACCCAAAACGGCTGTTTCACGCCGACTACGCCTATCTCTCGTCGATTTCGCTGCGGATGGCGGAACATTTTCGCCGGTTTGCCGACTGGACGCGGGAGAAATACGTCTCGGCCGATGATCCGCTGGTCGTCGAAGTCGGCAGCAACGGCGGAATTCTGCTCAAGAATTTCGCCGCGGCTGGTGTGCCACATGTCGGTATTGAGCCGTCGGAAAACGTCACCGCGGCCGCTCGTCAGATCGGTGTCGACACGCTCTGCCGGTTTTTCGACGAGGAGACCGCCCGCCAGATTCGCGAGCAGTACGGACCGGCCGACGTCGTTCTGGGTGCGAACGTCATCTGCCATGTCCCAGACCTGCACACGATCTCCAGGGCCGTCAAATGCCTGTTGAAAGAGGGCGGCGTGTTCATTTTTGAGGAACCGTACTTGGGCGACATTCTCGCCCAGACGTCCTACGACGAACACGTCTTTTACTTTTCGCTGCATGCGCTGGGTCGTCGCGCGGAAAAGATCGCTGAGGGTCAGCCCGGCGGTCACAACGCTGTGGGAACAGGAACAGCAGGACGGCCTCGCCAGAACGGAAACGTTCACGGCGTTCAGCCGGCGGACTGACGAATTCCGCGACCGGCTCGTCAAACGACTCCGCGAATTGAAACGTCAGAACAAACGGGTCGCGGCCTACGGGGCCACCTCAAAAATCACAACCGTCACCAATTTCTGTTCCATCGGTCCCGACCTGGTCGAATTCATCTGCGACACCACGTCCGGAAAACAGGGAAAGTTCAGTCCGGGGGTTCATATCCCGGTCGTTCCTTATGAACGGCTTGTGGAAAATTATCCCGACGACGCGCTGCTGTTTGCCTGGAACCACGCCGCCGAGATCGTCGAAAAATAACAAGCGTTCCGCGAGGCCGGCGGACGGTTTCTGGTGTACGTTTCGGACGTCGGAATTCTGGAGTGACTTGCCAGAAATGGCGACGGGTGGCGGGGCGTAAGCGGTAGCCTGATGCCATTGACTTGGGTGCCATCCACCAGACCCGTGAACTCTGTTGTTAGCCACCTCCCCATGCGATTTGCCGAACTTACAATCCTAACAGATAAGAACGTGTTTTAAAAATCAAAATTTTCGGGCTGCAAGGGCAATTCGGAGTTGTCTTGATGTTGGTTTTTCCAAAAAACTGAGCAATTGCCCCTAACCGAATTAGGCTTGAAGTCGAGGCGACGGTAATTTCAAAACACGTTCTAACGCCGATTCAGCCGCAAGATTCTATGAGCGGCTACTCGGTGTTGCGCCAGTACACCGTGGGGATAGCATCGCCGGTCGGCCGATTCTGGACAAAAGAAGAAACGAAAACGCCAGAAATCATTACGGCGCGGGCGAGTGACGACTCAGGACAAAATCGATGGCGCCGATCGTATTGAGCTTGTCATTCCCGACGGCTTTGACGTCGCACAATGTCAGCCGCTGCGTGAACGTCCCGTCTGGAAGATCGAAAACGGCCAGGCCGTGCGTGTCGTGTACAACCTCTATCGCGGCCCGGGCGACGAAATCCCCGGCATCAACGACGTGCTGC
This sequence comes from Planctomycetota bacterium, assembly GCA_963582395.1. Taxonomy (GTDB): domain Bacteria; phylum Planctomycetota; class Planctomycetia; order Planctomycetales; family Planctomycetaceae; genus CAUZTK01. Next base: position 3,050 of record CAUZTK010000228.1, read on the forward strand.
CACGGTCCGAGTTCGGCGTGGAAATTCACATAGCGGTCGCGTTTCTGACGTTCATCATCGGCATCTCGCTGGACAAAGTTTGTGGCCTGATGAAATTCTTCTGGAAGCTCGACCTCTCGAAGTCTCAGGCCGACGCGTTGTTGAATCAACTCGCTCGGTTGTGGGAACCGGAGTTCGAATCGGAGCTATTGTCAAATCTTGTGCATGAACTGGTCCGTCTGCTGGGCGAGGACGAGTTGTTTACATTCGTTCTTCACCCGGAAGCGACCGGTACGAACAACGAGGCCGAACGATCACTTCGCGGCGCCGCGCTGGACCGCCGCACAGGCCGAACGAGTAAAACACCAGGCGGCGCCCGTCGCCGCACGATTCTGGTGAGCGTTCTAGAATCGTTGCGACTGCATCTCCCGCAGTTCCATCTGTCGAGCGTTCAGTCGGAAGTCATGGACTGGGTGAGATGCGGCGAAAGTCTGTTCACTCGGCTACTGAGAAGTTCGGGACTGGCCCCGCCGGAAACATCCAGGCTGTCCCAACTGGTTCCCAAAAACTGAACCGTTCCAACAAACCTCAGCATCAATGACGCTCTCCGTACGTACATTGGACAGCTACGTTTCGACCCTATGTGACCAGTAATTCCGATGGATACCTGAGTTTTTGGTCTCAGTGGCAGACGATGCTACGGGTGCTCTACGGCTTACCAGTAGAGCAAAGAGAGCATGACCTGATCCGTCGATGTACTGGACGTGATCCCTCTCCTCGAAGAACGGCAGGCCGATGTCGATCAATGGGTCGAGCAATACAACAACCAACGGACTCACAGTGGAAGATACTGCTACGGAAAAACCCCAAGCCAAACCTTTCAAGACTCCGTCCAACTCGCCAAAGACAAAATCATCGGCTTCACCGTACAGACAGCTTCGTAATTTGCGTTGTCCCTGTCAGATCAAGTAGTGGCTAAAATACATTAAAGCGACTATATTCACAATATTGAATTTGGTCTGGTAGTAGTATGTCGTCGTATGAACCATCCCGAAACCCCATCAGCATCATCGCCAATGTTGGCGCTCCAGTATTGGTTTGCACCATCCTGGTATATCGCACTGCCAGCGGCCATTGGTTGTCGGTCGCGTTCATGGGACTCATATTCGTGGCCGTTGCGTTTTTCTACTTGGTCTTCGTTGTCCCCGGTCTTGATCTTGTTGAAGAACTCGACGAAGAGTCCGATGCATCAGACTCCTAGTCACTGACATTCCCGTGTCGCCCAACAGCGCACGAGCCGCAAAGTTCGGCATCCATGCCGAATCGCCTTGAACTTTGGGTAACGCCCCAAAATTTTGTAAACTAAAACCCATGTACGGCCTGTTTGGTGTCACAACCTGCGGCGACTCATTGAATGATTCTGTTCCCAATTCGGCCACGATTATGCTATTCCTGTTGACGGTGCCGCCAGCGGCTTGAACCAATCGATCGGAAACGACAGGCAAACTTCTTTGGAGTCTCAGAATGCTCACGATTCTCGAGAGCTCGCACGGCCGCGGAACAACGCGCCGCGAGTTGTTGCGGGTTGGAACCTCGGCGATTGGCGGATTGACGTTGGCGTCATGCTTGTCCACGAAAGCGAGAGCGGCGGCAGATCGAAGTGCGGTTAAGGACAAATCTGTTGTCGTCTTGAATCTGCAGGGTGGGCCGACTCAGTTTGAAACGTTCGACCCAAAAATGACCGCGCCGCAGGAAATTCGCAGCATCACAGGCGAAGTCCAAACGACAATTCCGGGCGTCACTTTCGGCGGAACGTTGCCGAAACTTGCCGCGCTGGCAGACAAGATGGCCGTTGTGCGCTCCTACTGCCATGGGATTTCCAGCCACGGTCCGGCAGCCATGCACGTGATGGCCGGGGGAAATCCGACCGGCGCGATGATGGGAACCTTGTTTGCTCGTGTTGCCGGTTTGACAGACCCGATGACCGGGATGCCGGAAAACGTGCTGGTGACGCCCAGCGTCGTCGGATCGCAGTATAGGAAACTGTACCACAACGTCGCCCGCGTTTCGCAGACGGGAACGCTGTCGCCGATTTTCAAGCCCTTCGACCCCAGTGCCGGCGGTGAAATTATCGACAACATGCGGCTGGTTCTCAAAGGTAAACGACTCGACGACCGGCGGACGTTGCTGCACGAACTGGATCGGCTGCGACGTCACTTCGGTGTCAGCAGCATTGTCGAATCGGCCAACCGGTTTCAGCAACAGGCGTTCGACGTGCTGATGCGCGGCGTTGCCGATGCCTTCGACCTCTCGCAGGAAGATCCCAAGACCGTCGCGCGTTACAGCACCAGCGCATTCGAACCGACCGCCGCTGTCAAGAAACGCAACAGCTACGCAGCGCAATTTTCGCCCGTCGCCTTGGGACAACAAATGCTTTTGGCGCGGCGGCTTTGTGAGGCAGGCTGCGGATTTGTCACCGTCACTCAGGGCGGTTGGGATATGCACGGCGGCGGAAAGGAATACACCATGGCCGACGGACTGAATTCGCTGACGCCGGCGGTCGACAAAGCCGTGTCGGCATTCATCGAAGACGTCGAACGGCGCGGGCTGAGCTATAAGATTTTGCTTGTGATCACCGGCGAATTCGGCCGCACTCCGCGGATCAACAAAAACGGCGGCCGTGACCATTGGGGCAACCTGTGTACGCTGGCATTCGTCGGTGGCGGGCTGCAGATGGGGCAGGTCATCGGTCGGTCCGACCGCACCGCCAGCGCGCCGGCAACAAACCCCATCAGCAGCGGCAATGTGCTGGCGACGATCATGCACACGCTTTTCGACATCGGCAAAGTCCGCATCATCCCCAGCGTGCCCTCAGACGTGGAACAAACCATCACCGGCAATCAACCGATCCGACAACTGGTCTGACCGCGTTCATGCCAGGCGAGCGGGGTTGTTCTTGTTAACTGCTTGGGAAATGCCCAGAACGAACAAATCCAATCTTGCTGACTCTCGTCTGATTGCGAATCGTGCATTCCGGAACCGGTCGCAAGCCAGAAAGGCGGAACAACGAGCGGATAATGTCATTGGAGATTTCGCAATGCGATGGTGTCAACAAATCACAGCATTTGTGTTGGCTGCTACATTCCTACAGTCCTCGAAATTAGGCGTATTAAACGCCGACGAGCCGGTGCCGAATGCAGCGCTGGAGTACTGGACGGCCTTTGCGATCATCCCCATCTTGTCCACTGCGGACACTTCAACCCGACATTTCCCAGATAGATCGTGTTCCGACGGCCCATGCGGTCAGTTGACTCGATTATATCGCCAGCCGGTCTGTCGTCCCAAGAATTGGTGTCATTTTCGTCCGTCTCAACGCAGATTTGGTCCC
>CAUZTK010000229.1:0-6401 GCA_963582395.1 Planctomycetota bacterium
GCTTCGCCGCTACAGACGGCGGTACAAAGTCGAACGCACGGTCAGCTGGCTCTTCAACCTCAGGCGACTCGTTGTGCGCTACGAGTATCACGACTATCTCTTCCAAGGATTTGTACAACTCGGATGCCTATTTACAATTCTCAAGGGGTTTTGAAACTGCCTCTAGGTGGTTTAACGGCTGCGTCAGCGGGGGGTGGTAGGTGAAACTCACACGCAATCGAAATAGTGTCGCCCCGTCCCCCTTTATCTCCACCGTTACCCCACGTCACCTACATTAATTGGTTTCGCTTTTGTCCTTGCACGATGCGGTTGCTACTCCCCCGCCCTACCGTCCACGTGGCAGACAGCATGGCCGTCGACACTGACCACATCCATCTCCGCGTTGCCGTTGCCCCGAGCTATGTATCATTGAACAGCACGACGCTGGGTGACGACGCGGCTGGGGATGGCTGTGGTTTGTCATCTACACTGTTACCTCATCCGCATCTAAGCTTACATTTACCCGTATTTGGTGCTCAGTCTGAGGCTATGGGTGCAGGTTATCGTAGGGCTATGATAGACACGAACGGATACGTGATCACTGAGTGAGGGTCGAGTTCAATTCTGAGTCCAAAGTGGAAAATCGCCTGGCTCTGGACTTTGAACCCTCGACAACGGAACAGCCGGCAGAGCTGTTGATGTGATCATCGGGCGGCAGCGACCGGCTGGCCCGCGCGGACCGTGAAGATCGGCTCCCAGCATCCGCCCGATCGCTGGTTGCCTTCGACGTCCACCAGCGGCAAAGCCGTGTCGTTCCAGCGCAGCACAGTCAAGTCCGCGCAGGAGTCGACGGTCAGCGTTCCGATTTCGTCCGACAGACCGAGCACCGCTGCCGGACGCGACGTCACCGCCGTAAACACGTCGGCTTCCGGCATGCCGGCGGCCAGCAGTTTCGACATTGTCCGGGGCAAGTCGTGCGGCGGGTCTGAACTGACGTGCCGTGCGTAAGAATCGGTGGAAATCGTATCGGGCGGAAAACCGTCGGCCATGGCCGCTTCGGCTACGTCGAACACAAACGACGACATGCCGTGCCCGATGTCGAACAGCACCCCACGGCGGCGAGCCTCGCGGATCGCCGGATGCACCCGTCCGTCGGCCTGGACGATGTTCCATGCTCCGCTGCGGTACAGGTACGTCAACACGTCGCCGGGCTGCAGCAGATCCAGTTGCTCGGCGAGCGGCCACTCCTGCGGATTTCTCAGGCCATACAGCAGCGGTAAGCCGGTCCCTTCAGCGGCTCGCAGCGCCCGCCGCATCACTTCGTGGGGATCGTTGTTCCCGCAGGCGATGCGGCTGACATTGACGGCGATTCCCCAAATCGCCTCGCCTTTGTCTTCGACGGCCGAGGCGCAGGCATTCACGTCCACCCAGTCGAGGTCTTCAAAGCACCCCCCAGGCATCGACTCGCCTTGAGACGAAAGATTGATCGCCAGACGGACCCGAGTCCGGCAACCCTCGATCACCCGTTTGCGGTACCTTGTCCAGTTGACGGCACCGGCATCACCCTGCGAGAGCACGGTGGTCACTCCCCGCGGCAGAAACTCGACGTCGGGGTCCACGCCGTATTTCGATTCTCCGCGAGCCGGGTGCGCATGCAGATCGACAAGTCCGGGCAGCAGGAGGGCCTCGGGAAACTCGAGCGTCTCGGATGATGTCCCCGCGACATCCGGCCCGGCAGCCACAATCCGATCGCCCCGAACGCCCACCGCCCCCGGTCCGTCGAAACCACTCTCCGAACAAAACACGCGTCCGGCGCGAATGAGCAAGTCGTAATCGGTATACATTATCTCAACGATCTGGTTGGTAGGAATCGGTGTATACTCGACACGGCCACAGATTGAGGGAGGGCGAGGCTCCTGCCGAGCCGCCGGATTGGTGATCTCCACGGCTCAGCGGGAACTTCGCCCTCCCGAAGAACCGCAATTCGTGACGGCAGCGCGTTCGCCGAAATCACCGCCCCAGACCGCTTTACCGGCAGCGCATGCTCGCCGTACGCAACAAGCCGGTCCGATTGCGCGACGAGAAAATAACCGTCAGCGATGATCAGATTCCCCCCGCTGTTCCGCGCATCACTGGTTCCTTTGGTGCGCAACACAATCGGCTTTCGTCGCAGCGGCCGGCCGGTTTGTTGTGAGCGAATTTCGATTGTCTCGCGGGTCGGCCACCAGACGGCATCGCCGACCAGCAAACCGCGGCCGTAACCGAAGAATTCGGGATCGATGATTTCGCGGCCCCAGACAGGGCGGCCGGTTTCAAGATCCAGCGCCCAGAGCGAATTGCCGCTAAGAATGAGGTTTCCCTGTCCGACGCCCAACAGATGACGAATCCGGTCGTTGAGCGTCTGTCGCCAGCGGATCAGGCCGCTGTGGGCATCGATCGCCATGATTTGACCGCTGTCGTTGGGGGCGGCGATCACCAGCCCACGGTGGTACAGACAAGGAAGCAGCCCCTGTTTTGTGTGATCGCTCAGTTCAGCGGGGGAATCCGGCTGATGGCTCTGGTAGGTGACAACCCAGCGAATTGTTCCATCCTCGGCATCGAGCGCAGCGATCGCTCCCAGATCGGTCGAATAAAACACGCTGCCGGCACCCAGCGTCAATAACTGGTGACTGATGAAATTCCGCCAGCGTCCGACGTCGGAAACCGCGGCGCAGACTTTACGGTTCCAGATGATCCGACCGGTTTCACTGTCGAAACAGGCCACATTGGTTTGCGTCTGCTGCTCGCTTCGTCGCAGCGCGACGAAAACCCGCCCCCCGCCGGCGACCGGTGTCCCTTCGAAGGCCCATGTCGCGCCGCGCTCCATGTCGTCGGCCGAGATCTTCCACACGAGTTTTCCCTGTCCCCGTTTCGGATGAACGTTCAGACAGACCAGATCGCTGTTGTGAGCCGGCAGACCCCGCTCATCTGCTTGACGGCTGGTGATCGGCGTCCCCATTTTGGCGTACAGTTTGCCGTCAAAAAGTGTCATCGTGTACCGTGGGACACCGACAGCGTCGACAGGGTCGCGACCGGAGAGCGGGGAAAACTCGTCGGGGACTGCGGGGTAAATGGCGGCCGTGCCGTTTTCAGCGACCGGCCATGCCGGCCTTCCGGTCCGCAGGTTGTACGCATCAATGCGATCGGAATCGTTCAGCAGAACGACGTCGCCGTAAACGACCGGGCAATAGCTCAGTGCTGCGTGATGACCGAACACCGGCTGCCGACCCAGAAACCGGTAGCGCGTTCCGGCCTCGCTCGAATAGCGGATCGACCACTGTTCGGCCCCAACGTCGACGTCCTTCGGCATGATCTTATTCCGACTGCCGTTCAGGGCAAAGGTGCTGGTGGCGGTGTCCGCCACGGGAAATCGCCATCGGCGGGCTGCCGAGGCGATCGTATCGAGAAGATCGGGCAGCCTGCCGCGCCGGCCCGCCAATTCGCCCTCGTCGTCGGCAAATCGTCGTCGAAATTCGGCACGCTCCCGGTCGGCACGCTCGAAATCGCCGGCCACCAGAGTACACAAGATCAAACGGGCCTGCACGAGAGCGGCGTCGATGTCTGAGTTGGGATACCGCAGCATAGGCAGCCGCTGCTTAGAATCGGTGCTTGTTTGCTCAACCCCGATCAGCTCCCAGTAGCTGCGTGCGGCGTCGATGTCTCCTCGTTCCCAGGCCCATTCACCCAACAGCAGCAGCGCCTCGTCACCGTAGCTGCTGGCCAGCGCGTCTCGCAGCAGGTTACGCAACAGCGACGCGTCGTGTTTCGTCTGCGCTGCCTCAAGCCGCTGACGAGCCTGCGGATCCACCCTGGCGCGGTAAACGGCGAGACCTTGCGGCGGTAGCCGAGAAAGGACCACGTTGGCATAAAACGCAACGTTGACATAATGTCCGGGAGAAACGGCGACCAACGTCTGCTGGCCGATTTTGGTGATATCGCCAAGCACGTCGATCGCCCGTGACCACTGCTGCTCGGCAAGATAGTCGTTGACAGCCCGAAATTTCTTGGCGGCCGCCAGATCGGTCTCGAGCGAAACCGCTTCCTGAAAATGCGGCGGTGCCTCAGCGTTCTGGGCGGCGACAGGTACACAACCGCCGACGGAAACGGAGAGCATCAACAGCCACGCCCACACTCTCCGGCCGAACATGCCGTCGCTCCCACATCAACACGATCGAATCACGTTTCGCGAAGCTTTGTGCCGATCGAAAACACAACCAAGCCCGCCAGCAGCAGCGCCGGCATGTAGATCAGCGGAAAACCAAAGTTCAACTGCCACAAACTCAGCAGGGGCAGAAAGACCAGCCCGACAATCTGCAGCAGTAATCCGATCCAATGTCGCATCATTCCCCGGTCCGACAACCCCATGTCAGACTATGACCGACAAAACGGAAAATTTCAATAGGATAACTTCGACTCACAGGGCAAAGGCATCGGTCGTATTTACTTGCGGCGGTGAGTACAATAAATTCTTCCGAAACTCAGCCCTGCCAAACTCGGGATTCTACGCGGGATCAGCTCCCAGGGATTTCCGAAAATCTCTAGAATCTCTTCAGTCTCTCAGCGGCGAGTTTGGAAGTCTTGAAACTAAAATGGTGAAGTGATCGAGGTTGACCATGTTCCTGAAAATGGCCAAGCGTGTCCTGTTAGAGACTGACAAGCGGCTGCTGTGGAAGCTCATTTGGCTGATGGGCTGGAAAGGTAGCCGTTCTGTCGAAAAGCACAAGCGACGGCTGAAACGGGGCCAATACTTCCCGCCATTTTTGTACGTCTCGATCATCAACAGTTGTAACCTGCGCTGTCAGGGATGCTGGGTCGACGTGGCCGCCAAACAGCAGACAATCGACCTCGCAGCTATGAACCGGCTGATCGCTGAAGCCAAACAGATGGGGAACGTCTTTTTCGGCCTCGTCGGCGGCGAACCGTTCATGCACCCCGAACTGTTCGAGATTCTGGAAGCCAACCGGGACTGCTACTTTCAGATTTTCACCAATGGCCAATTCATCACCGACGAAAAAGCCCGACGGCTCCACAAACTGGGCAACGTCACGCCGCTCATCAGTGTCGAGGGGAACGAGATCATCAGCGACCAGCGCCGCGGCCGCGACGGCGTTTTGGACAAAACGATGGAAGGCATCCGAAACTGCCTGAACAATCGGCTGCTGACCGGCGTCTGCACCAGTGTTTGTCAAACGAACATCGACGATCTGGTCAGCGAAACATGGATCGACCGGCTGATTGAGATGGGCGTGATGTATACCTGGTACCACGTCTACCGGCCGATGGGCCCCGACGCAAACCCGCAGTTGTCTCTGACGCCCGAACAGCAGTTGCGGATCCGGAAGTTCGTCGTCGAAATGCGGGTCCGCAAGCCGATTGCCATCATCGATGCCTACTACGACGGTCAGGGAAAAGCGCTCTGTCCGGCGGCAACCGGCATCAGCCATCACATCAACCCCTGGGGCGGTATTGAACCGTGCCCTATCATTCAGTTCGTCACCGACGACATTCACGACCGCAGCCAGACGCTCCTCGAGAAATTCAACTCTCCATTCCTGCGCGACTTCCGCGAGCTGTCGCAGCAGACGACCCGCGGCTGCATTGTGCTGGAACGGCCCGACCTGCTCCGTCAGTTGGTCGAGCAGCACAACGCCAACGACGGCACCGTTCGCCGGACGGCCCTCGAAGAACTCGAAGCGATGCGGACGCGCACCTCGCAGTACAATCCCGGCCACGCGATCCCCGAACAGAGCTGGTTTTACCGCTTCGCTAAGCGGCACTGGTTCTCTGACTTCGGCGTCTACGACGGACACGATCACAGCCGAACCGCCGCCCCGGCATTGGTGCAACTACCAGCGGACGGCACTGGGTCCGGGACCGGGCCGGGCACCGAACCGTTGCTGCCGGTCTTCGAGCAGCATCAATGACCGGCGGCTGGCCCTGTCACGGCATCACAGGGCTGGTTAGTTTTTCATTCTGGGGTCTCGGACAAGGGTCTGGCCCTGGGCTGATGAAACGACTGGACGGAGAGTTTCAGTTTTGTTTCGCCCTATATGCGTAGAGTGAACGTCAAAACACGTGCAAAGACAGTGGTTTTCGACGGGTCGCTCACCGATGATTTGCGCAACAAAACTAAAACATCCCAGTCATCCAAGTTCCGACAGATTACGGCATTTTCATCAGCCCAGTCTGGCCCTCTCCAGAAAAGATGGTTGCAGATTGATGCAGATCGGTGGTGCTGAACAGGTTGCTCTTACTATGGGCCAGACCCCCTCGCGCGGTCACCTTGCTCCAGTTTGAAACACTGACCAGCCCTGACGGCATTGGACCGGACGTGCAACGGCATGGACCTTGAGGTATGCTGACGCGAAACGGAGCTGTCCGGA
>CAUZTK010000230.1:0-6382 GCA_963582395.1 Planctomycetota bacterium
ATCTGACGATCCGATAATCTGACCAACCTGCAATCCGCCGCCGGCCATCAGCACGCTCATCAGGCGGCCCCAGTGATCGCGGCCTGCGCTGCGGTTCACTTTCGGAGTTCGGCCGAACTCGCCCATGCAGACGAGCATCACCCTTTTGTCGAGACCGCGTTCGTAGAGGTCACTGACTAACGCAGCGACCGCTCGATCGTATGTGGGGCCTTTCGACTTCATGCGTTTGGCAATGCCGACGTGATCGTCCCATCCGCCAACTCGGATAGTGGCGACCGTGACGCCCCGTTCGACCAAACGTCGGGCGAGTAGCGCATTCTGTCCGTTCGGGTTCATGCCGTAGCGTTCGCGGGTCTGGGCATCTTCCCGCCCGACGTCAAACGCGTCACGGGCGGCGTCACCAGTCACCATCTCAAATGCTTGCCGGGTAAAGTCGTCGATGGCGTCGGCGACCCCCTGGTTATCGATGGTCCGCCGGGTGGCATCGAATCCGGCCAACAGCGCCCGCCGATCTTTGAGCCGTTCGTTTGTCAGCCCTTTCAACAGCGTCAGGTTGGGGACCTTGAAGTTCTTGGCGTCGGCATTGCGGCCGGTGGTCAAGGCGGTGTAGCCCTTGCCGTACCAAGCCGCCCGCCCGAAACGCATCTCGCGGGGAATCGAGACAAACGCGGGCATCCCCGGTTTGTGTGCCCCGCGAATTCGCGCTGTAATGGTCCCAAAACAGGGCATTTCGTTGTCGCTATTCTGGCGGTTTTGCAGGTAGTAGCCGGTCTGGGTGAGATGGCTGCTCGTGCCGTGACTCCCCGAATCGTGGTGGATGGAGCGGATCACGGCCAGCTTGTCGGCCAGCTTGGCCTGCTCGACCATCAACTGGCTGAACTGGACGCCCGGCAGACAGGTGTCGATGGGACGAAACGGACCGCGATAATCTTGGGGCGCATTTGGTTTGGGGTCGTAGGTTTCGTGCTGGGTCGGACCGCCGGCCAGCTCGATATAAATTACGGCGGTCTCTTCCTGCTGAACACCCCGTTCGGCACTGGCGGCCTGCAGGCGGAGAAGATCGGGCATTGAGAGCCCGATCGTGCCGGCCAATCCGGCCTGAATCATGTTTCGCCGGGTCATCCCGTCACAGCAGCGGTGAAGTTCACGAGACATAAGTCAACTCCTTTCTGCTTTAGATACGTCCTGATGCTCACATTCGGTAAGACATTCGCCCTTCCGGCAAAAAGCCCCCAAGCTGGGCTGGCCACCGATTCGGCTGCTCGAGAGGTCCACAACGTATAACGATACATAAATGTATCGACCGGCCGTCGGTCCGTCAACAGTAATGGATCTGTCCCGGGCCGTCCGTGTTCGAGAAACATCGATCCTTAAGCTCAGCCAACACCTCGTCGAGAATCGACACGGCCGTCTCTGCCTGCCCGTGGTCGATGACCAGCGGCGGAGAGAGCCGGACGCTGCTCACACCACAGCCGAGCAACAGCAGCCCCTTGTGAAAACAGTCTTGGATGACGGCGTCGCGTTCGGCGATCGCCGGCTCCATTGTCGTCTGGTCACGGACGAGTTCAACGCCGATCATCAGCCCCTTACCGCGCACCTCGCCGATCAACTCGTGCCGCTCTTGGAGTTCACGGAGTCGCATCATGAGAAAATTACCAATTTGCGCGGCGTGATCGGTCAGCCCCTCTTCGAGCAGGGCGATCGTTTCCAGCGCGGCTGCACACGAGATCGGGTTGCCACCGAACGTGCTGGCATGCGAGCCGGGCGGCCAATCCATGATCTCCGACTTGGCAACCATCGCTCCCAAAGGCATGCCGGAAGCGATGCCCTTCGCCAGACAGACGATGTCCGGCTCGACACCCCAGTGCTGGATCGCGAACATCTTTCCGGTCCGCCCCATTCCCGACTGCACTTCGTCAGCGATGTACAGAATCCCGTGTTGCTCCGCCAGCGCTTTCAAACGTTTATGAAACTCCGGCGGCGGAACGATGTATCCTCCCTCACCCTGAATCGGCTCGACGATGATGGCCGCCACTTCGTCGGGACTCACAGTCTTGCCGAATAGATTTGTCTCGATGTGTTCGATCACTTCCAAACCACGGGACCCGTTCGGATACGGGACGTGGGTGACGCCCGGCAGCAGCGGTCCAAAACCGCGGCGTTGAATCGCTTTGCTGCCGGTCAATGACAAAGCCCCCATTGTTCGTCCGTGAAAGGCGCCAAAAAAGGCAATCATCTGCTGCCGCCCGGTGTGGTAACGCGCCAGCTTCAGCGCCGCCTCGACCGCTTCGGTTCCTGAATTCGTGAAGAAAACTCGCTTCGGCGAATCCCCGGGTGCAATCTCAGCCAACTTGCGGGCCAAATCCCGCTGTCCAGGGTAATAGAAATCGGTGCCCGACATATGAATCAACTGTTCGGCCTGTCGTTGTATCGCGCCGACCACGCGGGGATGGCAGTGGCCTGTTGCGCAAACAGCAATTCCCGCGGTGAAGTCTAGGAACATGTTCCCGTCCACGTCTTGAATGACTGCACCCTCGCCGCGCTTCACCGCCAGCGGATAGTCTCTTGTGTAGGAGGGCGACGTGTACTGCTCGTCGCTTTCGATCAACATGCTGGCATTCGGTCCCGGCAGTTCGGTACGAATGTCAGGAATGCGGGCCAGCCGATTGCGTGTTGACATCGTGACCTCCCTATGGTTCAAGAAACGATCAAGCTGCGGCCGAAACGGAGATGAGACGATGGTGTGGCAAGAGCGGCTTGATGGCTGGCTGCAAAGAATGACTCGGTCCCACGAAAATTAAAAGACGTGTGACCCGTGAGCGCTGGGCCGGTTTGCTACGTGACCTATGAATCCTACGTTACAATAGCTGCGCGGCAACTCCGTCATCGACTTGTGTTCATCGGCAGTCTGCCGGCCTCATCGGTTCTTGCTGCCGGTCAACGAGTTAAGAAAACCACACCTTTCACAGCGGTCGTGTGAGTCTGGTGGCAACTAGGCGGAGACACTCCGCCGTTCGGCAAATTTTCGTGAGAGCTAGTCCGGAGGTTCCGCAGAAAACCGGTCAAAGGAGTTCACTCATGTCAGATAATGCCTCTCTGGGAAAGACCAAGATCGTGGGACCACATCAGGCCATTGCCGCGGCCGACGACCGCGAACATTTCGCACTGGAGATGTTCGACTCGCTCTGGGATCGATATCGTACTCGGGTTGGCTATGTGGCCGATTATGAACGGGTGGTTTACAACGCCGGCGCGACGTTTGTGAACGACCACATCGCCCTGCGGAGCTTTGCCAGCCAACGGCCGTTGACGGGCATCGCGTCTCTCTCACGGATCTTCGAGGCACTCGGTTACGTTGCTACCTCTTGCTATCATTTTTCCGACAAACATTTGAACGCGATCCATCTTCAGCATACCAACCGGGATTTTCCGAAAGTGTTCGTCTCGGAGTTGCGGACGTGGGAACTTAGTCCGGCAGCACAGCAGGTGATCTCGCGAATCATTGCCGACCACCGACTTCCGATCGACGTTGAAACGCTTGCATCCCTATCGAACCTCGGCCACCGCCCGGTCGAGAACCGGTCGCATTTACTTGAAACCGTGATCGCGCAGTTCCACGAGCTGCCCTGGAATCTCCCCGAAAAACAGGACCTGCTCGCCCTGAACGCAGACAGCCAATACGCGGCTTGGGTGGCGGTTCACGGTTACAACATCAACCATTTTACGTCGTTGATCAATTCACACGGCATCGAATCGCTCGGCGACATCGAGCAAACGGTGGCCGCACTGAAAACGGCGGGTGTGCCGATGAAAGCGACCATCGAAGGCGAGCCGGGATCGAAGCTCCGTCAGTCGGCGACCGAAGCGGCGGTCATCGATGTACACGTCACTGAGAATGGATGCGAAACCACCATGCCCTGGACCTACGCTTACTTCGAGCTGGCCGAGCGGGGCAACGTGACCGACCCGGACACGGGACAGCCGGTCCGCTTCGAAGGCTTCCTCGGCCCGCAGGCGACGCAGTTGTTCGAGATGACGCGACTGGGCAACGGGTAGCGTCTTTCACCATGACTTCTGCACGCATGTTGGAAATCCGAAATACAAAGCACGAAATCCGAAACAAATCCGAAGTTCCAATGACAGAAACCGCCGATTGCACGTTTTGAATATTCGGATTTCGAGTTTGTTTCGGATTTCGTGCTTCGAATTTGGATGCGGCTCTGCCGTGTTAGGGCAAGTATCTCGCGCATCGAGCATGGAGAAGATCCCAGGGACCTTCCTCAATTCCTAGGGCCTTCCCGGCGCGTGTCGGCTCGTTTTCCCTAAAATCGGCAGACTTGGTGCTTGCGTTTCCGCCGTCAGCAAGCACAAAATCCGCAGAGATTCACGAAATATATTGATCCGCTTGTTCCCAATTGCGTTATCCTATTCGAACGGCCAATCTGTGTTGCATACTTGCAACGCGTTGATTCAGAGGAACGCGGAATGCCTGAGTTTCTCGAACCGAGCTTTCTGTGGCCCACTTGGCCGGCCACTATACTGGTCATTGTGTCATGTGCTTACTGGTTGCTGGTCATCGTGGGTGCGGTCACGATCGATGCGTTGCACATCGATTTCCACCATTTGCATTTCGACACCCACGTCGACGGCTGGCTACTCGATCTGGGGTTCATTCCGCTGCGGTTTCTGAACATCGGCCGGGTACCTTTGATGCTGTGGATCAGCATTTTCGCACTATCGGCGTGGGGGGTTTCTCGGGTGATTGTCACGTATACGGGCTTAGCGGTACCGCACGCGAACTTTGTTTTTTCGGAAGATGCGTTGGCCATTGTCAGAGACTTCTCCCTAGCAGCCATGGCCACCAAGGTACTGACACAACCGCTCCGCGGGATGTTCGACGTCGTCGAACCGATCGGCAGCAAGGATCTGCTGGGAAAAACCTGTGTGATTACAACGAGTGGGGCGACGCAGAAGTTCGGAGAGGCCCAGTTCGCCACCGGCGGAGCGCCTCTGCTGTTGACGGTGCGAACCACTGAAGAAATGCTGAAAAAGGGCGAAGTGGCCGAAATTTACGACTACTCCCCGGAAGAGAACATCTATTTCGTCAGACGAGCGAATCGGGAGGTGTGACGATGGAGACGATGAATATCCTGATCTATTTGGGAATCAGTTTTCTGTTCTTGATCGGCTTCGCCGTGATGTTCTCCAGGTTTTACCGAAAACCGGGACCGGAGGAAGCGATCGTCCGGACGGGTATGGGCGGTTTGAGAGTCTGCACGGGCAACGGCATGGTCGTCATTCCGCTCGTTCAGGAAGCCCAGGTGATGGACCTTTCGGTCAAGCGGATTGAAATCGCCCGTGAGGACGAGGACGGACTCATCTGTCAGGACAACATCCGGGCCGATATCAAGGTCGCTTTTTATGTCCGCGTCAACAATGAAGAGGAAAGCATCAAGACGGTCGCCGAGATGCTCAACCCCCAGCGGGCTTCTGAAATCGGGCAGTTGCGAGAACTGTTCGAGGCGAAGTTCTCCGAGGCGCTCAAGACCGTTGGCAAGCAGTTCGAATTTGTCTCGCTGTACACCGACCGGGACAACTTTCGGGACAAGATCATTCAGGAAATCGGCACCGACCTGAACGGCTACCGGCTCGATAACTGCCACATCGACTATTTGGAGCAGACACTCATCGAGAAGCTCAATCCGCGGAACATTCTCGACGCCGAAGGCATCAAAAAGATCACCGAGCTGACGACCCAGGAGAACATCAAGCGAAATCATTTCGATGTCGAGGAAGCCAAGACGATCAAGAAGCAAAACGTCGAACGGGACGAAGCCCTGTACGAGTTGGAACGCCAGCGGGTCGAGGCCGAGCAGAAACAGCAGCGCGAGATCGCCAACATCACCGCCCGCGAGCAGGCGGAAGCTGCCAAGGTCCAGGAGGAAGAGCGGCTGCGTGCCGAATCGGCCCGCATAGCCACCGAAGAAGAGATCCACGTCAGAGAGGAAAACAAGGACCGGCAGATCGTCGTCGCTCGCAAGAACAAAGAGCGGACCGAACAGGTTGAGACCGAACGGGTCGAGAAAGACCGCATGCTGGAAGCGACCGAGCGCGAACGGGTCGTCGGGATCGCTCAAATCGAGAGGGAAAAGGCGATCGAAATCGAGAAGCGGAACATTCAGGAAGTCATCCGCGAACGCGTCGTCGTCGAACGTGCCGTCGTTGAAGAGCAGGAAAACATCAAGAACACCGAGGAATTCATGGGGGTCGACCGGCTGAAGCGCGTGACCGTCACAACCGCCGAAGCTGCAGCACAAGAGGCACTGGTCAAAGAGGTCAAAGCGGCTGAAGCCAAGAAGCAGTCGGCCCAGTTCATCGCCGA
>CAUZTK010000231.1:0-6375 GCA_963582395.1 Planctomycetota bacterium
TTCCGGCAATGCATCCCTTGTCCGAGGCAGCCAGACAGTCCCCTTCCAGAAGACCGGTCGTCAGAAGACTGCAACACCCGCTGGTCGATCATCCCCAGCATTCGCCGAGACGGTAGCAGCATCCGCTGGCAGGAGATGTTCAGCCACGCTGACTCACGCCACTGCTCGACTCGCAGTTTCGGGTGTTCGTTGGGATGAGACCGTCACACACAACAGACCGGCGTTGCCGTCGTCGGTTCGAAGGTGACGTGACGGCGGGTCGCGGGAGAATGTGCCGCGCCGGTCACGCGGCAAAAAACTCGATGCAACCGGAGAATCTCCCCAAATGGACGCTGATCGAAAGTCCGGCTGTTATATAATGCACTGTCGGTCCGAGAAGACAAATACCGGTCCGACAAAGGAGTTGTTTCCAACTCTCGCCGTTGCGGAGTGCTGCGACATGTGTCGAATCTTTTTCGTTCGTAATCTGACTCGTTTCGCGGCTTTCCTGGCTTGTGCGGTTGCTTCCAACATTGTGTCGGCACAGACCAACAGCCTGTTTGGAACACGGGGACCGGCCAATCAAATCGGCACGAACACAACCGGCACGGCTGTCGGAAGGCGTTCGACGCAGGGAACGGCACTCGGAGGGCAACTGGGTGGGACGACCGGGGTCAGCGGATTCGGACAAACCGCCGGCGGTGCAGGGTTAGGGACCCCTCGAACCGGTTTCGTCGGACGCGGCGACAACGCCGGCCGATTTGTCGGCAACCAACTCGCCGGTCAGCAGAACGTGCAAAATAGAAATACCCGCCAGTTCAGCGAACTGCGAAACCGCGGTGGCGGAGGATTTGGCAACAACCGCAACCAATTTGGCGGACAGCGCGGTCGAACACGGACCGTGGTTCGGCCTCGTTTGCGGGTCGGGTTCACTGCGTTGCAGCGGAGTGTTATGGTCATCAATTCGTCTCTGTCGGTCCGTTTTGAAAAGCTCGCCAGTCGTGACACCCGGTTGGGCGGCGTCTCGGTGTCGATGAACGGGCCAGGCGTGGTCACGCTGACCGGTGAAGTCGCCTCGCTCGATGCCAAAAAAATGGCCGCCATCATGGCCCGACTCGAGCCGGGAGTGCGAACGGTCCGCAACGAATTGACGGTCTCTGCGGATTCATCGTCGCAACCGTAAGGCGACACGGGAATCTCTTGCGATCCGACCCGGTTTCCCCAAATCGTACGGCACCGGTGGACGCGGCGATGCCCCGTTACGATGTTTCGAAGAAACGGTCGCTGCTGCCCCCTTCTTCGACAATCGGAATCCGGACCGGCATAGCGCAGCGCGGACACTAGCCGACGTAGGCATCTCGCTGTTGGTTGACATACGCGCGAACATACGTGTTGCAGCACTTCATGTGGATGCTGAGAAAAGGCCGATCTTGTGCCGGTTGTTCAGACGCATCCGTCATGGCCTCAGGCTCCGAGTTCGGTCAATCGTCTTCGCGGCGATCGATTCGTCGGAAAGAGCCGGAGCGTGATGATCTGCTCCAGAGCGTTACGCCGAGAGAAACTTCTCGATGGCGTCGAACCCCGCTTCGATGACATCCATACCAGTGGCAAACGACAACCGCACGTAACCGGGAGCCCCGAAAGCGTCGCCGGTGACCAGCCCGACGTGGGCCTCTTCCAGCAGCGCGGTACAGAAGTCGGTCGAATTGGCGACGGCTCGGTTTTCCGGTAAGGGCCGGTTGAAATGTCGGCTGACATTGAAGAACACGTAAAACGCTCCGCCCGGTTCGGCATAACTGATGTCGGGCAGCCTACGCAGCCGCTCCATCACATACCGGCGGCGCTTGGCGAATTCCGCCCGCATCTCGGCGATGCACTTCTGTGGACCGGTCAGCGCAGCGACGGCGGCATACTGGCTGACACTACATGGGTTCGACGTTTCCTGGCTCTGGAGCTTGGTCATTGCCGCCGTCAGCTCCACCGGCGCCATGGTCCAGCCGATCCTCCATCCGGTCATGGCGTAGGCTTTGCTCACGCCGTTAACGATGATCGTCCGTGCTGCGATCTCGTTGCCGAATGTGGCGAAGCTGCGAAACTCCGAGCCCTCGTAAATCAGTTTCTCGTAAATCTCGTCAGACATGACGAGCACTCCCTGTTCGAGGGCCGCGTCTGCCAAGGCCCTTAAGGTTTCGACCGGATAGGCGGCCCCCGTCGGGTTGCAGGGGTTATTGAGCATCAGCAGTTTCGTTTGGGGTCCGACGGCCGAGTGGAACTGCTCGACGTTCATGCAGAAACCACTCTCTTCGGTCGTTTCGACGATGACCGGAGTGGCACCGGTCAATTCGACCAGGGCGCTATAACTAACCCAATACGGAGCCGGAATCAGCACCTCGTCGCCCGGACCACACAGCGCGGTCAGCACGTTGTGAATCGAATGTTTGGCCCCGTTGGAAACGGCAATTTGGTTCGGCTGAAACTCCAGTCCGTGGTCGCGAAGATACGCTTCGCAGATCGCCTGTTTCAGCACGGGTAAGCCGGTCGCCGGTGTGTAGTGCGTGTGGCCGGCGTCCATCGCCTTTTTGGCTGCCTCACGAATGTGGACCGGCGTGATGAAATCCGGCTCGCCCAGGGTGAACTCGTGGACGGTGACCCCTGTCTCCTTCAGCTCTCGAACTTTGGCGGCTGCGGCAATGGTCGCAGACGGTTTGAGCTTCTGAACGGTGGCCGAAAGCGAAATCGACATCGTATTTTCTCTCATTTCTAGGTGAACTTTATTGCGGGCGAAATTTTCTCCCGGCCGAACTCGTGGCTCAAACTGTCAGGAACTGGGAACAGGCTTATTTGTCCGGCTTCGCTATGGGCAGCCGTGGCTGGTGGCTCGGCAAGAATTCTGTACTAAATGCTTGACTTGAATCGACTGCGCCCGGATCGATCACTTCGACCTCGACGAGTTGTGCGGCCAGCGTTTGCCAGCGTTCGGCGGTCATCTGTCCCAGCCGGTCGATGCTGGTCTTTTCATCGAGACACAGCGGTTTCATCGCTTCGGCACCATAAGAGAGAATCGCGAGACCCATTTCGGGATTCCGCTCGTGAATGAAGCGGTTCGTTGGTTCAGAATTCTCGAGGTATGTCTGCCAGCCGCGAATCGATGCGGAGACCATCTTGCGGACAAGTTCGGGTTTCTGCCTAATCGTATCGGCGTGTGAAATCAGCAGACTGGTGTAGGGGTTGAAACCGAGTTGGGAGACCATCAACGAGTGAGGATCACCCCCCTTGTCCTTGGCCACGAACGGTTCGCTGAAGACGTATCCTTGCTGGGCGTAGTTCTCATCGGTCAGAAACTTGGCCACGCTGGCGTTGTCGACGATCCGCACGTTTTTCAGCGGTAGGCGCTTTTGAAGAAACTGTGCCCAGGTGGCGCCGCTGTTCATGGCCAGCGTCACATTTTTCAGGTCGGCGAAGTCCCGGATTCCCGACGATTGATGCACCATGATGCAGCGGGGGCTGTTCTGCAGCGGCGCCATGACCGCCAGCAGTTCAGCATCCTGTGCGCGTCCCAACAGCACCCGGTCGGCGTTCGTCACACCGAACGTGACCGATTTGCGGTCCACCAACTGAACCACCGGCGCGTTCGGACCGCCGGGCTGAATCTCGACGTCTAGTCCAGATTCTTTGTAGTAACCGTGTACCAGGGCGGCATAGAACCCCCCGTGCTCGGCTTCCGGATACCAGTTTAACTGCAGAGTGACCTTCTGCAGCGTTGGCGATTGGTCGCTGACGGCATTCGAATTGGTCTCCGCCCCGTCACCGCAGCCGAGAGACGCGATCAAAAACACCGTACACAGATGTTGCAACTTCATCGGTACTTTCGTGTTCTGCAAACTGTCAAGGAAACGCACTCCGCAATCGATGAGAATGGCCACAAAGAGGTGTAAAAACCAGATCAGGAACGAGATTGGGGAACTGTCCCCTCGGGCGATCCATTGTTGATGATGTTGATGATTTGCTATACGCCCACCATTAGTGGGTCTTTGAATGACCTTCGATTGCCTGCAATTGTAGCGTCGACCCCGACGTGTTCACCACTCAACGGGCATGTTGGGGCGCGCTTTTACTTACACTGCTGCTAACGGTCGGGCTGGTACTGTCGAAGTTGGGCTAGCAGGTTTCGTCATCGCAATTCGTGTTTGATACTCGCGGGAAACAGCGGTATGCTGCTGGCATCGGCTCGAATGTCTGCCGATGAATTCGCGCGAACATCATTTTGAGATCACCATGGCCGAGAGGTCCGCAACGCTCGGTGAACCGTTGGGAAGGTTCGGCATTGCCGCCGGGAACTTCACCACCCGACCGGTGATTGCAGGCCGGCGGGGAGTCGTCGCCTCGGGACATTATCTGGCGACGGAAGCCGGTATGCACATTCTGCGCTGCGGCGGCAACGCGATCGATGCGGGCGTTGCCATGGGCTTCTGCCTGTCGGTGCTTGAGCCGCATTTGAACGGCATCGCCGGTGAATCACCGATGTTGATTCGTCATGCCGAGTCCGGCCGTGTCGTCGCAATTAACGGGCAGGGGGTGGCGCCCCGCGCCGCCAACATCGAGTGGTTCTTACAGAACGATATTTCTTTGATTCCCGGTGACGGCCTGTTACCCGCGACCGTGCCCAGCCAGTTCGACAACTGGATCACGGCGCTCTCGCAGTTTGGTACGCTGCCGTTGGAATCGGTTCTCGCACCGGCGCTCGATTTGGCCCGCAACGGCTTTCCGATGTACCACGGCCTGCGGCAAGCGATTACGGACTGCCAGCCACGATTTGAGGACGAATGGCCGAGCTCAGCGGCAATTTACCTGCCCCAGGGGAACGTACCGCAGTGGGGCGATCTTTTTCTCAACCCGCAATGGGCCGATACATTCGACTCGCTTCTGCGTGTTGAACGTAAAAACGCCCACCAGGGACGGACCACCTCGCTGGAAGTGGCCCGGGACGTCTTCTACAGGGGATTTATCGCCGATCGGGTCGCCGAGTTCTGCCGTGAGATGAAGGTCCGCGACGCAACCGGAAGCGAACACACCGGCCTGCTAACCTACGACGATTTGGCCAACTATCACGCACAGGTCGAGCAGCCGGTCGCTGTAAATTACCATGGGCTGGACGTCTACAAGTGCGGACCGTGGTCCCAGGGACCGGTGTTTCTGCAAATGCTGCGACTGCTGGAGAGATTTGACCTCTCGGCGATGGGCCACAACTCGGCCGATTACGTCCACACCTGGATCGAGTGTGCCAAGCTAGCCTTTGCCGATCGGGAGTTCTATTACGGAGACCCGTCGTTTGTGGACGTGCCGCTAGATCGGCTCCTTTCATCTGAGTATGCCCGTCAGCGCCGCGAGTTGATCGACCCTCGCTGTGCGTCGATGCAGTTGCGGCCCGGCAATGCTGGTTCGCAGCCGATGAAACTCGTTCTTGGCGACGAGCGCGTCTACGACGCCGATACCACACACCTGTGTGCGATTGACGCGGCCGGCAACATGATTGCGGCCACGCCCAGCGGCGGGTGGATCTCTAGCAGCCCGGTGATCCCCGCTCTCGGTTTCCCGCTGGGAACGCGAGCCCAGATGTTTTCGCTCGACCGCGAACACCCCAACGCACTGATGCCGGGTAAGCGACCGCGGACCACGCTCACGCCCTCTTTAGTATTGAAGGATGACAAACCCTTTCTAGTCTTCGGAACCCCCGGCGGCGATCAACAGGATCAATGGACGCTGCAATTCTTTTTGAACCTGGTGCATTTCGGAATGGACGTCCAGCAAGCGCTCGACGCCCCGACGTTCCACACCCAGCACTTTCCCAGCAGCTTTTATCCCCGCGCACAACATCCCGGCCGGGTTGTCGTAGAAGAGTCGATTTCAGAGGTGGTACGTGAAGATCTTGCAAGTCGGGGACACGACGTCGAGCCGACACCAGCCTGGTCGAACGGACGGGTATTGGGAATTCGTGCGGAGCCCGAACGCGGTTTAATTTTCGGCGGTGCTTCAGCACGCCGTGAAACGGGCTATGCCCTGGGATGGTAATGCCGCCTCGGACGGCTTCGTGCAACCCACATTGTTATTATATCGCAACCACCGCGAGATCCTTCAAGAGTCAGTCCGTGCAAAACCCTGAATTCGAGTCTGCCTGGTGACTAACCCAGCTTATTCATGAGGTGTTCGCTCGACTAATACAAGCACGAAGCGCAAGCGAGTGTGCATGGCATGGACTCACTCGCTTGCGCTTCGTGCTTATATGCGCTGCGTTTTGGGCAAGATAGTCGCAATGCCTTTTTACCACTTTGCTTGCGCGAATTGAGGATCGCCTCATGAATAAACCAGAGTAGAATGCATGTGCGCCTTGACCAACTT
>CAUZTK010000232.1:0-6293 GCA_963582395.1 Planctomycetota bacterium
CTTGTATCTGGCTGCGTTGGCGCGGCGGCCGGCAGAGGAGGAGTTGGCCGCCTCAAAACGGCACATCTCCGGCAGTTCCGACCGCAAACAGGCGCTGGAGGATGTCGGTTGGGCGATCCTGAACTCCAAGGAGTTCCTGTTCCAGCACTGAGTTCCAGCGGCCAATGAACCGAAAACATTCAGAGGGCGGGGTGAGAGTATCCCGCCCTCGTTTTTGCGCGCACTCGGGAGAGCTTCAAAACTGCCGCAGAAACCGTACGTCGTTCTCAAAAAAGCGACGAATGTCGGTGATCTGGTGACGCCGCATGCAGAACCGCTCGATTCCCAGCCCGAAAGCAAAACCGCTCACCGCATCGGGATCGTAGCCCACTGCCCTCAGCACGTTGGGATCGACCATTCCCGCACCGCCTAGTTCCAGCCAGTTCTCGTCCCAGAGCATGTCGACTTCCACCGACGGTTCGGTAAAGGGGAAGAAAGAGGGCCGAAATCGGATCGGTACATCGTGACCCAGGTATGCGCTGGCAAACATGGTCAAAACGGTTTTCAACTGCGCCATGGTGACGCCCTCACCAACCATCAGGCCTTCCATTTGGTGGAACATGCAGCAGTGCGTGGCGTCGATGGTGTCGGGACGATAGACCCGGCCCAGCGATACCACACGGATCGGCGGCTCGGTTTGCTGCATCACGCGGATCTGCACCGTTGATGTTTGGGTGCGGAGCAGGACGGGACCGCCGCTGGCGGTTTCTGCGGTGGCGAGGTAGAAATTCTCGAGCGGATCGCGGGCGGGATGATCGGCAGGAATGTTCAGTGAGATAAAATTGTGGTGCTCGTCCTCGATCTCCGGACCTTCAGCGACCGAAAAACCGAACCTCCCGATGATGTCCTTGAATTCCTCAATCGTCTGCGTCAACGGATGCCGCCGCCCCAGACGGACCGGCGTTCCTGGCAGAGTGATATCCACGCCGACCGCTTCGGCTTTGGGACGGCTGAGTTCCGTCCGGCGTTGTTCGAGCGTCTGGATGACCGCGGTTTTGACGGAATTGAAGCGTTTGCCCAGCACCGGTCGCTGCTGTTTGTCGGCCGCACCAAGCAGCTTCTGCAGATCGCGGAGCCGGCCCTTGTTTTTGCCGAGAAATTCGATCCGCACCGCTTCCAAGCCCTCGGCGCTGCCGGCTGCGGCAATGGCGTTCAGCGCGGCCTGCTCGTATTCGTCGAATGCGGCAGTTGGCTCGATGTTCTCCGGCATCGTTGAATTCGCCCACGGTGAAATCCAGAGCCGGGGATCAGGCAGCCGTCCGAGCGGCATCGACGATTTCGTCGAACACTTCGGGATGCGAAATCGCCAGTTCGCTGAGAGTCTTGCGATTCAGCGTGATTTGGGCGTTCTGCAGCCTGTCAATGAAGCGGGAGTACGACAAGCCGCGCTGCCGGCAAGCCGCCGTCAAGCGTGTGATCCATAGTCTGCGAAAGTCGCGTTTGCGATTGCGACGGTCTCGGTAGGCGTAGGCTCGGGAGCGGACGACAGTCTCTTTGACGGTCCGCAGCAGCTTGCTGCGGCCCCCGACATTCCCGCGGGCTTCTTTGAACAGCCGGTTCTTCTTCCGACGACGGGCGGCCCCAATGCGAACTCTCATAGCAGTAGCGATTCTGAACAAGTGTAAGTTGAACCAGAAACCAGCCGCACCGGGCGGCAGACAATTGGCCCCGCTGCAAGACCAGGGCATCTCTCATGCCTATCGCAATCACCGGCCGGGGCGCAGTCCGTCGACAATTGTCCGCGCCTCTGCGCCTGTGGCGACGCCGTCCTGGCGCAACTGCTGCCGACGCTTAGCGCTCTTATGACTTAAGCGGTGTCCGCGAAATGCCTTGCGGTGCTTGACCTTTCCCGAAGCGGTCACCTTAAACCGCTTTTTCATTCCTTTGTGTGTTTTCTGCTTCGGCATAACTGTAAACCGTTACGGCACCACTTACCACAGCACTGACCGCTGCGTCGAACCTACGAACCAACCCACACTGGGTATTGAAGCGAGGATTATAGCGGGCAAGGGTCGCATCTTTCCACCGCCAAGCTCAAAAAAATTTCTAGGGTGTGTCGCGATCGCCTGTGTCCGCTGCCGCGACTGGTGCAAAGTGGCGAAGGGATGACCCATTATTGGCCATTCCGGCGGGGCGACAACGCGGTCGAGGACTCACCCTTTGGGGGCCAGAACCGTCGACATCGACCGGCCGCTGTCCATGCTTGGAAACTTCTCGACTTTCGCAACATCTTCCAGGGAATCGATAATCTGCTCGAGCATTTCGCGGCCTCGATTGTGATGTGCGTTTTCCCGGCCGCGAAAGATGACGTTGATCTTGACCTTATCTTTGTGCTCCAGAAACGTGCGGGCCTTTTTAATTTTAAAGTTGATGTCGTGCTCGCCGGTTTTTGGGCGCAGGCGAATTTCCTTGATCTGCATGTGTCGCGACTTGAGACTTTCGCGGCGTTTTTTCTGATCGTATTTGAACTTGCCGTAGTCCATGATCCGGCAGACGGGAGGCCGTTCATGGGGAGCGACTTCCACAAGATCGAGCCCCGCCTCGGCGGCCATCTGTTGCGCCTCTAACGTCGGGATGACTCCCAACAGTTCTCCCTGTTGATCCACCACCCGGATCGGCGAAATGCGAATCTGCTCGTTCAGCCTATGCGTTGTATCGATCTTTGAATCCCTCACTGAGTGAAACACCTAAGCGCTCGCGTCACCACGACGGTGCGCCCTGTCCTCGACCTGCCGGTTGTGAGATGACCGGCAAAACGCTTGCAATGGCGAGAACGTCATCACACATCCAATACTTCTATCGCGGAACTTCCGAACAGTCAAGAACCGTCCTGAAAATCAGCAAGTGCGGCGATGATGAATCCTGAGTCACCAGTGGCGAATGAAACGCACCACTCACCACTCCGATCGTCCATCGATCGAGGCAACTCGTGGGCGGAGGGTCACTTTCGACGGCCAGAAATACTTGCTGCACTCCATGGCCCGGCTGCAACACGGTCTGCTTGCAAGGACCCACCCGACTGCGGTAAGGTAAAACTGGTACTTTGCCGGAGCCGACCGCATTTTCCTGGTTCGGTCTCCGAATGGGTTTGGTCGACTTTTTTGAGGTCAAGTCGCTGTGATTTGTGTGGAGAACCTTTTTGTTCGCGCAGGAACATTCCATCTCAACAATCTCTCGTTCCAGGTGGAAACCGGCGAGTACGGCATCTTGATGGGGCGTACCGGCAGCGGTAAAACAACTGTTCTGGAAGCCATCTGTGGTCTGAAAACGGTTGCCGGCGGCCGAATTCGACTGATGGGCCGCGATGTCACCCGGCTGAAACCCGCCGAACGCGGAATCGGTTTCGTACCGCAGGAAGGGGCGGTGTTTCCGACGATGAAGGTCCGCGACCAGATTGGATTCGCGTTGAGCATTCGCAAATGGAGTCGCAAAGAAATCGATCGGCGGGTTGCGGAATTGGCCGAGTTGCTGGGAATCACCACCCTTCTGGATCGCTGGCCGGCGGGTTTAAGCGGCGGTGAACGGCAGCGAATTGCGTTGGGACGCGCACTGGCAGCACGCCCGGGAGTGCTCTGTCTCGACGAGCCGTTGAGCGCCCTCGACGAAAACACACGCGATGACATGTATTCGTTGTTGAAATCGGTTCAGGAAGTGGCCGATGTGACGACACTGCACATCACGCACAGCAGGACTGAAGCACGGAATTTGGGCGACGCTGTTTTCTACCTGCACGACGGCCGGGTCGAACGAACCGAGTTCGACTCTCTTAAATCGAACGGTTCATTTAACGCCCTGGATGACGAGACAGAGCCGCAGTCTGTTTCCGGCACGGAACGAGTCGAAACGTAGCGATTGCTGCCGGAGACCCTTTGGACGCCGCCGTCTCTGCCAGTATGGCGGCCGGGAAATGTTCGTCCCGCAACGCTCAGCGAATCCGGCACGATGACGTCCGATCGTTTCTGCTGCGACCTGGTCCAAAAGGACGCGGCATTGCGAAATCGATCGCTGACTCGACGGATTCGTAGCGGCTGCCGTCCAGGGACAGATTTCGTTTTCCGGGGGCTTATCTTGCGGCCGTGACGTCGAAATCTGGGTGCTCGAAACGCCCCTTTCGTTTCCCTCGGAAATCGCTACAATTCGCCGCTTCGAGTCTAGATCTTCTCAAATATTTCCTTGGAGTTTTCCCATGTTCGGTCAGGGAAGACCGTTTGCAGCGGCGTTGATTTGTTGTTGTCTGTTTGTGACCCAAGCCGTTGCCCAGCGTTCGTTGCAACTGCAACTGGACCCCAAACGGGTCTCGGCCAAACCGACACCGCTCCAGGACGATGCGAATCTCAACGACGTCCAGTTTGTCGGGTTGAAAAACGGCTGGGCGGTCGGCGACCGGGGAGTCGTCTGGCGAACCACCGACGGCGGAAAGACCTGGCAGTTCATCAAGACTCCGGTCGGCTGTCCGCTCCGGAGCGTCTGTTTTCTGACGGATCAGGTCGGCTGGATTGCCGGCGGTGGAACCACGCCTTACACGCGGCTCGGTTACGGGGTCGTCCTGGTAACCAGCGACGGCGGAACGACGTGGCAGTCACTGGCTGCCAAGACGCTGCCCCGCGTGCATTACGTTCGGTTTTTCGACTTGGAGCACGGTGTCGTGGTGGGCGATGCCTCGTCCGAGTTTGCGACCGGAATCGCCATGACTTCAGACGCTGGAAAAACGTGGCAGCCGATTCCCGGTCCACGGCAGACCGGATGGCGGGCGGCGGACTTTCTGATGCCCGAAGTGGGAGCCGTGACGGGACAGCAGAGCACGGTTGCGCTGGTCGGCGGAGGACGCTTGCTGCAACCGAGAATCGCGAATCACGGTCTGCGCGGTTTTCGGGACGTCGAAATTCGCCGCGACGAGACCGGCTGGTTGGTCGGCGACGGCGGATTGGTGCTGCGGACTGACAACGGGGGAGTTGTCTGGCAGTCCCCCGCCGCCGACTTTCCTGAATATACGGCCGACATCTTCGACTTCCATGCGGTTGATTGCCGCTCACAGAAGGTCTGGATTGCCGGCGCACCGGGTAGCGTGATCTGGCATACTCTGGACGGCGGTCGGACATGGATCAAACAGTACACCCCGCAAACGGTACCCATCAACGCGATCCAATTCACCTCCGAGACAACCGGATGTACGGTGGGCGATCTGGGGACGATCCTGCGAACCGCGGACGGCGGAGCGACTTGGACGGCGGTCCGAGGAACCGGACGGCGGGCGGCGATCATGGCGGTCCAAGCCCGGACAGAGCGGCTCTCGTTGAACTTGCTGGCACTCTATTCCGGAGAGCTCGGATATCGCAGCGTCGTGCTGTTGCCTGCCCGGCGCGACGTCGGCCCCGACGGACATCACTCCGTCGATCTCGACCTGCGTTTACAGGACGGTGTTGCCGTTGCAGGGGGTTCTGTGGCCGAATTCGACTGGCGATTTCCGATTGCGATGCCGGGACTCGAACGAGATCGCGATCAATTGATCGCCGACTGGGATCGCCGAACGGAAAACCGGTTTCGCGAGGTGTTTTTGGGGACGCTCGTTCGTGGTCTACGGACCTGGCGGCCGAGTCTCGTGATTATCGACCGGACCGCCTCCGACGACGCGACGGCAAGCCTGGTCAACAGCGCCTTGCTTCGGGCCGTTCAACAAGCTGACGATCCGACTCGTTTCGTTCATCATCTGCAACTTGCCGGACTGAAACCGTGGCATGTCGAGAAAGTGTACGAGCGATTGCCCTCGGGAAGCACAGGCGAGACTCACGTCGATTTACACCGATACTTGCCGCGTCTCCGCTCCACGGTTCAGACGGCGGCGGCACCCGGCCAAAGTATGCTCGCACCGCTGCCCCGACAAACGGTACGTCGCGAAGCATATCGGCTGATGATCGATCAGACGTCGAAGACCGGCCCCAAGATCAGCGCGCACGACTTCTTCAGCGGAATTCCGCTTTTGCCCGGAAGTTCGGCCCGGCGGCCCTTGTTGCCGTTCGACGACCGGGACTACGAAACCCGACGAAAGCTTGCGCAGCGTCAGCGGAATTATCAGGCGTATGCGGAACGTTCCCTCGACGATCCCATTCACGCCGCCCAGTTGATCGCACAGCTCAAGCCCATGATCGTCGACCTGTCGGACGCAGAAGCGGCCCTGCATTTGGCACAGCTTGCGGATGAATATCGCAGACGCTCGCAATGGGACCTGGTGGAGGCCACGATGGTCGAATTGGTGG
>CAUZTK010000233.1:0-6271 GCA_963582395.1 Planctomycetota bacterium
AGAAATTTTCCACCTACTTTCGAGACGCACACACGAGACAAAGTGTGGCTGAAGCAATCGTTGCAAAACAAGCCGCGAATCGTCTAAAATTAGTGGCTGTATCAAGATGAATTGATAAATGTGTCCACTGCCAAATCCTCGTGGAATCTCAAACCAGCGTCTCCTGAGGAGCGAGCCAATGTTTGTGGTGACTGATGGTAGATTCGCCCGAAATTGCGCAGGCTTCACGCGGCGTGAATTTCTCTCCATAGGAAGTTTGGGCTTCGGAGGCTTGACCCTTCCCTGTTTGCTCCAGGCCCGTGCAGAAGCGGCATCGGTAGGACGGCCGATCAGCGACAAATCGGTGGTGCTGCTCTTTTTGCAAGGCGGGCCGGCTCACATCGAAATGTTCGACCCCAAAATGAACTCGCCGGTCGAGTTCCGCAGCACAACGGGCGAGGTCGCGACTGTTCTTCCGGGGGTCACCTTCGGCGGCACATTTCCGCAGATGGGAAAACTGGCCGATCGTCTGGCCGTGGTGCGGTCGTATGCCTCTGGGAATTCCGGTCACATCTATCTGCCGGTCACAACCGCCGGGAACCGAGCCGGTGCCAGCATGGGGTCGATCTACGCCCGCGTGGCTGGCGCGAATCACCCCGTCACCGGCATGCCGTCGAACGCGCTGGTGCTGCCGGAGGCGGTCCAGCCCGGTTTGAAGCTACAGAAAAACTTCGAGACCGATGCCCTGCCCGGACTCTCGACAGCGGGGCAATTGGGGGCGACCTACGCGGCATTCAATCCCACGGGCGGCGGAGAGCTGAAGCAGAACCTGGAACTGAAGATCCCGCGAACGAGGTTTGATGATCGCCGACTGCTGTTGGCCCGGCTGGACAGTGTTCGTCGGCTGGTGGACGCTTTTGGGCTGCTCGAAACGACCGACCAGTATCGGCAGCAGGCCTTCGAGATGATCATCCGCGGCATTGCCGATGCATTTGATCTCTCCCAAGAAGACCCTCGCACAATCGCCCGCTACGACACCAGCAAGCAGTTTCGCATGGAAGACCTGAACCGCTTCTACGACATGCGCAGGGTCTCGAATCTGCTCGGCAAACAGATGTTGTTGGCACGCCGTTTGATCGAAGCCGGGTGCGGCTTTGTGACCGTCGCCGATGCCGGTTGGGACATGCACGGCAACAAGAACAGCACGCCGAAATTGACCGGTTTGTACCCCCTCGGTTATCAGGTGGACCACGCGGTCTCCGCGTTCCTGGAGGACCTGCGAGAGCGAGGTCTGAGCGAGAAAGTCCTACTCGTCATCACGGGCGAAATGGGACGCACACCTCGAATCAACAAGCGGGGAGGACGCGATCACTACGGTGCTCTGACGAGCCTAGTTTTTGCCGGCGGTGGCCTGAACATGGGGCAGGTGATCGGCCGCTCAGACCGGAATGCCACGCAGCCCGCCACGCGGCCATATTCTCCGCAGGACCTGCTGGCAACCATCGTCCACACGTTATTTGACGTCGGACAGCTTCGAGTGACGCAAAGTGTCCCCAGAGACATTCTCCAGGCCATTGGCGACGAAAAACCGATTTCCGGCCTGTTCTAACAGTCGCGCTTTCCGCCGCTGAAACGAGTGAGGCCACCGCATCGCCCCCTCGAAACTCGGCTGTTATGACGTCTGCCGTTTCTCTGCTGACCGCTCGTCTTGTCCCATTCGGCGACTTTAAGTACGATCCGCCGCCCCGACCTTCGGCGTGACCGGTCTCGCCGCGGACGCACTGGTGGACCGTGGCATGGCCATTTTGAAATGTCCGGCCGAAACGTGTTCTTCGCCGTGATTTTCGGATTTGGACCGGACAGAGCAAAATGCCCTTGGCCTATCACCTGAAACCGATTGCGAAGACCTGTGCGGCGACTGGTAAAGAGTTCGTGCCGGGAGCTGAATGTTACTCGGCTTTGGTGGAGCGTGACGGCCAATGGATTCGCTTGGACTATACGGAGCAGGGTTGGAGCGGCCCGCCGCAGGGGACTATAGGACACTGGCAAAGCGTGGTGCCAAAGCCTTCGGAAGCGAAAGCTCGTCCGCTTGATGCCGATGCTCTGATGCGGAATTTCGAGCAGATCTGTGAAGACGCGAGCCCATCACAAGACAAGTTCCGCTATGTGCTGTCCCTGCTGCTGTTGCAAAAGCGACGATTGACAGTGGACGGTTCCCGGCAAGAGGGCGAAGTCGAATATCTGCAACTCAGCGGAACACGGGGAGAAGGTTCCTTTGAAGTCTGCGACCAGAATCTGCAAGACGAAGAGATCGAGACGCTGCAGCGGAACTTGAACGCACATCTCAGCGCCGAATGAAGTTGATCGATCACAACTCCCGCTGGCTGCCGCAGACAGCGAATCGATGCGAGACGTTTGGGAAATCACGGATGATCGGCAGCCAGGGCCAAAGAGACCAAGACCGACGGCGGGTCGTCAACTCGCTGCTGCTGACGCTGTTGCTGTGCGTTGCAGGGTCGGGTTGTCTTCCGACGCGGGGTTTGTTCTCGCCGTTTCCGTTGCCGGCCTCTTCTCGTCCATGTCAACTGCCTCCGAACCTTACCAAATCGGAACTGGTTCAGCACTTAAACGACAACATCGATCGTCTAGGCGCCTGGCGTTCGTCGGCCGTCGAGGTTCATGCCCGCGGGATGCCCGCGAAACTTTCGGCGGTGATTGCCGTCGAGCGGGCAAGAAATTTTCGTCTCCGTGCGAAGTCGCTGATAGCCGACGAAGCCGATCTCGGATCGAACAACGAACGCTTCTGGTTCTGGATGCGTCGCAATCCCCAGAAGTACGTCTTTACGGCCGATCACAATCAACTGCACACCGTGCAGCAGATGATGAGAATTCCGTTTCAACCCAACTGGCTGATGGAGGTGCTGGGCGTCGTTCGCATCGACGAGTCACAGTTTGTCATGCAGCCGGAAACGAGTAACGAGGGCATTGTGAGCCTCGTCTCCGATCGTGTGTCGCCCGCCGGTCACCGGGTTCGGCGAGTGATTCGCGTCGACACCTGCCGTGGTCACGTGGTCGCCCATGAACTTTACGACGACCGCAACCGGTTGATCGCCCGAGCCAAACTGAACGACTACCAGCGAGACGTTTCCAACGGGGTCCTGCTGCCACACCGAATTCACCTCGACTGGCCACAAACCGCAACAACCATGACGTTGACGATCGGCACAATTGAAGTGAATCCAACGTTCATGCCAGAGCAGATGTGGCAACCGCCGAAGATCCGCGGATACCCTGTCTTCGACTTGGGCCTGGCGCTAAATTCCCCCCTGAATTCCGGACAAACCGGTCTTAACTTCTCGGCAAACGGAGAAGGTGACGCAAGAACTACAGTGCGACCGATGGCTGGGGACGTCTCACCTCCGTCTGTCGAGAATCGAGTCGCCGCCGGAGTGCCAACGCGGGACACCGAAACGTCTGGATGGCATGCACACGGCGGTGCTGAATGGCCGCTCGATTCCGCAGCAGTAGTGGCAACCGATGCGGACACGACACCCCCCTTTGACGACGAACCGGACCGCGACGACGAGCTTGCAGGGCCACCCTGGGACGAAGCGCTGACGCCGGATCGAACGACGTCGAACGATTTTCGTGGTCGTCAGACCCGAGCACCAGTCGGTTTTTCATTATCGGGACGATCTGTGCCATCCACCGAGGAAGAGCCGCTCTGGGACACAAAAACCAGCACCGCCCCTCGAAAGACTCGCCGCTCGAACTGGGTCAATCTCATCTCAGGGCCGTTCCGCCAGTCCAGACGCGGGAGCCAATAACTCCCCGAATTCTTCTAGCCCGGATTATTCATAGGGACATTTGGTGAGGGATCGTTGGGAACGGTTGGGATGTTTTGATCAGGAGCAAACGCAGAGCCCCCTTGTATGTTATCCCAGAGAGGGGCGGTGCATTGTTGGGATGTCGGGGCTCTGGCAGCGCGACGGTGAAGGGAAGTTATCCGGGGCGCAAGAGAACATTGCCGGAGAGGCTCAGCACGGTGTCAGAGACATCCCGGTAGTGGTTGCGGTATGGCCAAAGAACTGGAGAGCCGCACCAGAATTCGGCGGGAACTGGTGACGATTTCGGTAGCCACTTTGATCAAACGTGGTTGCCACGTCGATCGTGTTCTCGAACCAGGAAAGTGTCGGCTGACTGGCCAGGTCCGATGAATTCGGTAAGCGACCGGCAAGCAGCTTGAACACCAGATCGCTGCGAAGCACATCGTGATCATTCTGGTCAGGGTAGTCGGCCAGAATTCCGAAAACCCGCATGCGAACCATCTGTCCAAACGAGTGAACGACAGACGGCTCATGCCGCGGGTCGCACAGCGCGTGTGCAAATTGCTGGGTCAGTCCGATGTGCTCGTCAAACTGGTGAATGGGCAACAAGCCGGAATCGCTGGTCAATTGCCCTGCCGACGATTCGACGACAATCGGCTTCGTTCCCCAAAAATCGAACGATTTCTGCCAAGCAGTGTGTATACTCACCACGAGCCTCCGTGAGCAAAGAGATGTCTATGTCAGTAAATATCTTGTATCCGATCAGAGGCTCTTTTTCCTCCCCCTCCATGAATAATCCGGGCTCACCGGCGTCGGAACAATGCAACCGTTTCAGTCCTGCGGATTGTGAATTTCTGATTGCGGATTTACAATTTTCTCGGTTGTCAAGTTGGCTGAGATGAACCAGTCGGCGGCAAGTCGGTTCGCCCGAAGAGTCTCATTTGCGGGCTTCGACGAGTCGGCAACGCATTCCTTCACGACATCAACCGAGGAACACACGCGATGATACGCATCGGGATTATCGGGATCGGCTTTATGGGCTACACGCATTTCGAAGGGGCGTGCGACCTCAGTGGAGGGCGCGTGACAGCCATCGCAACACGCAACCAGAAGAAACTGGACGGCGATTGGACCGGCGTTCAGGGCAACTTCGGCCCGCCGGCCGGGAAGGTCGATCTGTCCGGCATCAAGACCTATAGCGACTATCACCAATTGCTGGCCGACCCGGATGTTGACTTGGTCGACATCTGCCTGCCAACCAACCTGCACGAGTCGGTGGCGCTCGAATCGATTGTCGCCGGCAAGGCGACACTCGTCGAAAAGCCAATTACGATTGAAGTCGAGGCCGCTGATCGAATGGTCCGCGCCGCCCAGGAGGCCGGAACGCTGTTGATGGTCGGTCAGGTGCTCCCCTTCTTCCCCGAATTTCGGTTCGTCGCCGAATGCGTTAGCAGCGGGCGATACGGCAAACTGCGGGCTGCCCACTTCCGCAGGGTGATTTGCCCGCCCGACTGGTCGGAAGAGATGGCCGACTTCCGAAAGTTGGGCGGCTGGGGCATCGATTTGCACATCCACGACAATCATTACATCAGTCTCGTCTGCGGCGTCCCGAAAGAGGTCTTTTCACAGGGAATTCTGCAGGACGGTCTCGTCAATCACCTGCACACACAGTACATCTACGACGACCGAGAACCAGCAGTGAGCTGCGTGAGCGGCGGCATTGCGGCCGATGGTCTTCAGTTCGCTCACGGTTTCGAGATCTACCTCGAACGGGCTACATTGCTGTACAACGCTGGTACTCTGGGGGGTGAGTGGGTCGTCGATCGGCCGCTGACGCTCCTCACCAGCCAAGGGGACGAAAAGGTGACGTTGCCCCAACTCGCAGGCGGGGCCGAATGGTATTCAGCGTTCACTGACGAGCTCGGGCAGGCCGTCGAGGCGGTCGAGTCCGGCAAAGAACCAACGATCCTTTCCGGTGCCTTGGCCCGCGACGCCCTGAAAATCTGCGCCGCCGAAGCCAGAAGCATCACCACAGGCCAAAGCGTGGCCGTTGCCTGATTTTCGGGACGGCCGGGTCTTTCACGAGTCATGTCCGTCATCAGAAACTTGCCAACAGTGCTCTCGGCGATTGAACCGCGAACGTGATCCCATCAGCAAATTGTCGACTCTTTCTCTCTCTTTCCCTATTAGACCGACCACCGGAGCCGGTCGCCTGAAAGTTTGATTGCCTCCATTTTGACAAAAGACATCTTTCTCGTTCACCAAAATCCGCTCGCTCACTGAAATCCACCAAGACACCCACCACAATGATCGAAAATCTGCCACTCAAAACGTTGCACTTCAAAGGTTTGACCATCGAGGGTTACTCACGGGCCGCGGTGCAGTCCTATTGGCGGATTCCAGAGTTGAAGCTCGGTTTCGATTTGGGTGGCAGTCCCTGGTCATTTATGGGGACACAGACTTTT
>CAUZTK010000234.1:0-6259 GCA_963582395.1 Planctomycetota bacterium
GAACGGTTGACCGGAGCACTCTTGGATCGGCTCACGCACCGCATCCACATTCTTGAAGCCAACGGTGAAAGCTACCGGCTTCGCGAATCAAAAGACCGTCTGAAACGACGGAGATTCACCCGCAAACGAAAGTAGGGAAATTGACACCCGCCACTCGGCGGGCTTTAATCTGGTCATGGTGTCGCACTTCCTCTCCGCCACCCGCTGCACTTCCTCTCCGGCGTTTACAAAAAGGACCCATTTTTGAAACTGGCGGGGCTAAGAAACGACGCGGACGTCCGCTCGTGTTCTCCTTCGCGGCATTCCACTACCCCACATTCAGTTTGAACGTCAGCCGCGCCGGTCACAGTCAAAGTGTGAAAATGGGCAAGTTTTTGCCCGGCATCCTTGGACTTTTCGCAGCTACCTGGTTTACACCCCTACACCGAGCCTTTTTGCTGGCCGTAGGTCTCGCTGCCGTCAATCCTCATCATTCTCCGGCACGACCAGTTCCACCCAAAACGGGGCGGTGGTCGCTGATAGCCCTCCGCACCGCGTCGTCGTCATCCGCAAACTTCGTTTCATCGAACAACACCACGCCGTGAGTGCCAGCGTATTCGCTGGTGTGGACTGGGTGAAACAAAATGTGATCGTAGGTGTTCGCCCCGCTGATGACCGTAGGCATACCCGTCTCGGTCGTATCAACCAAGCCGAAGTTGTCGAACAGCCAACCAAGGGATTTCGGGTTACCGGCCTTGCGGTTGAAATCACCCATCAGGAGCACGTCTGCCTCATGCGGAAACACGTCGTTGTAGTAACCGCCGAGCGCTCGTACTTCTGCAATGCGCGGTCCGACTCTGCTACCGTAGGTGACGTGAACCATCACGTAAGCAAAGTCCAGCCGGCCGTCATCCGTTGCGAGAGTCACTGCATACGGGACGCGATCGAACGTTCGATCGGCGTCGATATCAACGTCGCCCAGACCCAAGTCCGAAAGCAGCTTGTCGGCAAGCGGCACGTTGTTTCGGAAGTCCAGCCGGTCGTTCCACCCCACCCCATCCGTCACCCCTCGCGTGGCTCGCGCCAACAGGTTTCGTTCCGACTTTTCATAACTCGATTGCTGCTCCTCGTCTTGCCGTCGCCGCCCGCCCGAGTGGGCGAGAGAACAATGGTCGTAATAGCAAGCGATGCGCCTTACATTTCCCTCTCGCCGGTTCAGAGGTTCCACGGTAAAATAGCTATACCAAAGGAATCGGATACGTTTGCAAAGTAGATCATTCCGTTCCAATAAGACGCGGTGAGAGGTAAATCTGCTCAGCGCAAGGTTTCGGTCCCGTCGTCACCCGGTTTGATTTCGCGATTTTTGAGCTGGCGGGACCAGCGGTCGAACTCTTCGGCATCGTGAATTCGCCGGCTGGCATCGAATCGCCAGCGGGTCATATAGCGCAGCGCGTTGGCATTCCGAGCGTAGGCCCTCACCAAATCGGCGACCGTCATGCCGGCAGCGGAGACGGCCTGTGCGAACTCCGGCCGGTCGCCATCGACCGGTGTTCCGAAACGACGGGTGAGCCGTTCGTCGTCGTGCCATTGCTCGCAAGCAGCGATGCCCAGCAGGTAGTTGGCTTTTAAGGTGAAATGCACATTGTCGTAAAACACGCTGCGATCGAGAATTCCTTTTGCGGTGTGCCGTCGCAGAACTTCCGGGCTGTCGATGAGCGGGACTTGAAACTGCTGGGCGACGGAGGCGACCAGGTCGCGGTAATCTCGGTTGGCACGGACGGGATACCCGTCGGTGTCCGAGGCGCGCTGAAACTGCTGGGCGGCCTCGGCATTGTGGCCAAGCTTCAGCAGGCAGTGCCCGAGTCGGAAATAGAATTCTGCAAAGCCGGGTTGCCGGTCGAGTCCACGACGATACAACTCGGCGGCTGCGGTTGGCTTGCCGTCGTTTTCCAGCGAACGGGCTCGATCGTAGATCCCTCGGAGTTCGCGCCGTGAGCTCTCGGTGGTGGGGCGGCTGGGAACGGAGCGGTTCGGCTCGAAACCAGATTCGGAACTGGCTGGTACGAACCAGAGGGTGGAGATTTCTTGCCGGCGACAATACTGGGCCAGTTGCTCCAATTGCCGCCGGAACCGGATGAGCCGATCCGCGTAAAGGGCGCTGGGCGCGAGGTGATTGGCGACGAAGGGCGTCGTTCCGCGTCTCATTTTCTGTAAGGCCGACCGGCGCGACAATAATCGATCGAGCAACACAAACGTGGGCGAGTTGCGGAGCCAGCGATCGAGTTCAGGAGACTGGCTTTTGGCCGTCACGGCCAACTCTTCAATTTCGTGGAAAAACTCGTTGTGGCCGCTGTAGAGCAGCAGCAAATGCGGCTTCGCTTCCAAAAACTCGAGCCGCCGAATGGCTTCCCGCAGGTTCAGCCCCACATCGGCCAAGTTCTTCAGCACGATTGTTTTGCCGGGATACATCTGCCGCATTCGCCAGGCGACGATTGTGGGAATGCTAAATTTCGGTTCGTTCGGTACCCCCTTCATAGCCGACCCACCCAGAGCCACCACGTGGAGTTCTCCGTCGGGCGGCGGGCGCAGACTTTCCGGAAACGTCACGATCATTTGACGCCAAGCGACAATGCTGCACAACGACTCGGAGAGCACAAGCGCCATAATGGTCGCGAACCAAACTCGCCCGACAAGAAACGGCTGACGAATTCGCTCCTGGCGTCGCTGTGCAATCCGCAAAACAACGGGGACTAAACCGAAAACCGCGAATCCCCAAGTGGCCATCGTCGCCAGTCGTAAAATGAATTCCAACGACCGAAAAAACCATTGTTCAAAGAGGAACAGTTGGCAAAGGACGACAAGCCCCCCCAGTGCCAGGTTCACCGCCACAAACAGGCTGCGTCCTCGCCGTTCGGCCGGCCACCCGCAGATGAGAACGATGCTCGCCATGCCGACCAACAGGGCCATGGACAGCCAGATGGCCCACTCTGTCGCGGCCAAAATGATCAGCTCACTCGTGTGGACTGGGACACAACGCACATAAATGCTTAAGAGCACGAGCACCGCGGCATAAATCAGAACAATCCGACTCGTCAACGTGCCGCGCAAGCCAATTGACGACGACCTGATCGACTCGCTGCTTTCGCCTGTCGACTCCGAACGAGATGTCTCATCGCCGGTTTGCATTTGTTCCTGACTAATGAGCCGCCGTCCGAGCGGGCTCTCGATTGCGATGGGCCTTCTCCGGCCATCACGTCAGTATTCTCAGAGCGGACGAATTTCGGAATTCCAAAAGATAAAGTGCTGACCATATTCTAAACCGCGCACCAGTTCCGTTCCAGCAGCCGGTTGTGGGTCGTGGAATGTTAACTTGAAGAGGCTGCAACGTCGTGTTAGGCTGTTGACAAGCGTGTGAGGTCATCGGCGAAGCCATGCTTTTGCTGGCGAGACGGTTCGGTGAGACTTTGAAAATCATTCGACGTCGGTTCCCGAGCTTCTAATTTTCTATCTGCATTTGAAAGGTCGACCGATGAGCAATCCGCAAAATTCCACACGACGTGAATTTGTCAAACAGGCCGCACTGGGCACCATGGCGCTGGGAACGGTCGGCAATCTGGCGCAACAGCCGGCAGCGTCCGCGAATGCCGCACCAGCGGACCGACCCAAGAGCAACATTCGCATTGGCGTGCGGTTTAACACGTCTTGGCTCAACAGTAAGAATGACGACGATTTGAAGTTCTTCAAGCAGATCGGCGTCAACCACGTCGACATCACAATGCGTGAGATCGAGGGTTACCAGGAAGACGGCAGCGTTAGCAAGGGTAACTTCCGGGACTTCGTCAAACGGCTCGACGCGGTGGGACTGAAAATCGAACGAGCCAACACCTACGGTTCGACGTACCTGAATGCGCACCTGGCCCGACCGGAAGGGCAGAAAGAAATCGACAACCTCAAGCGGATCGGCGAGATGCTGGCCGACGCCGAGATTCCGGTGTTCGGCATCCAGTCCTGCGGGGCAACGCAGCATTTGCAGAATCCCGCCAGCAGATGGGCCAGCAAACAGGGACGCGGCGGTTACGGCTACAAAGAGTTTTCCACCAGCCGCTCCATGTCATCCATACCGCGGCCCAAGTACAAGGTCACCTCTGACCAGCTCTGGAAAGGGGTGCTGAACATCTACCGGCAGGTGATGCCGACGGTCGAAGGCAGCAAAACCGTGATTGCCATGCACGGCAACGATCCGCCGCTGTATTCGTTTTTGGGTAGCCCGCAAATTCTCTGCAGATTTGCCGATTTCGACCGGCTCTTTTCCGAGGTCCCCAGCAAGCACAACGGCATCACGTTTTGTGTGGGGACCCGCTACGAATCGGGCGAGAACGTTTATGAAGGCCTGCGACACTTCGGAGAGCAGGGGAAGCTATTTCACATTCATTTCCGAAACGTCATAGGGACGTTGCCCACCAATCAGGGGTATGCGGAGGTGATGGTCGACGACGGCGACCTGAACATGGAGCAGGTGCTTCGCACACTGGACGAAGTCGGTTACGACGGCATCATCGATTACGATCACATCATGCAGATCTCCGGCGACCAGCCGTTGCCGAAGCAGTACATCGCGTTTGCGGTCGGTTACATGCGCGGGCTGCTACATAGCCTGCCAGAACAGCGCGGACGAGTCGAGTGAAGCGAGTGAAGTTCGTGTTCGATTGAATCGGGCCGGGCCTGAACGTGTGACGGAGACTAACCTTTCACTACTGATTGCTGGCTCTCGGCTGCTTGGCTCTCCGGAATTCGACGAAGGATCGACAGCGGCGCAAAATGCCCCACATTCATCGGCTCGAGGCTGGCGTCGTCAACAAAATTGCCGCCGGCGAAATGATTGAACGGCCGGCCAGCGTCGTCAAAGAATTACTCGAAAACAGCGTCGACGCACTCGCCACGCGGGTTGAAGTGGACGTCAGGCGGGGCGGCTCGGAGTTGGTTCGCGTCGTCGACAACGGCGAAGGCATCCACCCCGACGACCTGCTGTTGGCCGTCACGAGCCATGCGACCAGCAAGATCAAATCGGCCGACGACCTGTTCCACGTGCGGACGATGGGCTTTCGGGGAGAGGCCCTGGCGTCGATTTCCGCGGTCACCCGTCTACGCATCCGCAGCCGGCGGGAACGGTCTGAAACCGGCTACGAACTCGAGGTCGTCTGCGGAGCGGCTGGTCTGTCTCGGCCGTGTGGCTGTCCGGTCGGGACGTCGATCGAGGTTCGGCAGTTGTTCGGCAATACGCCGGTCCGTCGCAAGTTTCTCAAAACCGACGCCACCGAATTCGGGCACATCGGCGAACAGTTCACCCGCCTGACGTTGGCACACCCGCGTCTGCACGCGGTGCTCCGGCACAACGAAAAAACAGTTTACGAGTTGCCCTCGACCGAACGGCTGATCGAACGGCTGCGGCTGTTTTACGGAGACCAGTTGGCCGAGCATTTGATCTGGCTCGAATCAGAGACCGACGAAGTTCGTCTGTGGGGGTACGTGGCCCATCCCTCACAAAGTAAAGCCTCCCGCAAAGGGCAGTACTTGTTCCTGAACGGCCGTTGGATTCAAGACCGCAGCCTGCAGCACGCACTTAGCGAGGGATACCGCGGGCTGTTGATGACGGGCCGCCATCCCATCGCCTTTCTCTTTTTGGAAATGCCGCCGGACCAGGTGGACGTCAACGTACATCCCACCAAGACGGAGGTCCGTTTTCGAGACGCCCAGTCGCTGTACCGGCAACTGCTCTCGACGCTGCGATCGAAGTTTCTGGGGATGGACCTCGGTTCGACGATGTCGCTTCCGCCAACGCCCGGTTCGAGCGAACCTGCTGGACCGCTGGATGTGGAACGCCGGCAGGAACTTCAAATGGAACTCGTGGACTGGGCTCAAGAGCAACTTTCGGGGCGGCTGGTCGACGGACCGGTGGATTCAGCAAAGTCTGCAGAGGCGAGGTCGCCTGTGTCGGACGATTTCGTCCCATTCGGCCCGACTGAGAGCCTGACGGCGGTTGGACCCGGTGACTCGACGGGCATTTTCAGAAAATTGGTTGTCGCAGAGACTCGAGGCGAGGAGACATCTCGTTCGCCATCTTCGTCGTGGTCGACCGGGGCCTACCGTGCCATGCAAGTCCTGGATTGCTACCTCGTCGTCGAGGATGAGCAGGGTTTGACAGTGATCGATCAGCATGCGCTGCACGAGCGGATCATCTACGAACAACTGCGGCACCGAGTCTTGGAGGGGGTGGTCGAGT
>CAUZTK010000235.1:0-6245 GCA_963582395.1 Planctomycetota bacterium
TGACAGGAAAAACCCGATTAGTAGAATCCCTCTGTCGCCTTCATTTTCCAGTAAAAACACGGCTGCTCTCGCCAATAAAGTCGATACTTCTGTTCCAGTGCGCGACGCCGCCCACCCATGTGAGTTTTGCCAGCAGGTATTGAACAAGGGGAGGTCATGCTGGACGAACAGTTGAAAAGAGGGAACGGAACGATGCTGTTGCCCAAAAGGTTTCACTCCCGCTGTCCTCATTGCGGATGCACAATCAATCTCAGCACATCAGCACAATTGCAGGCCGAGCGTCTGGGTGTCTCTTGGTGATGCCGGAATTGTTCCCACGAATGGATCTTGCATTCCCGCCGCGAAGTCTGCAATCTCAAGCGCGATGGCAATCCGCCCCATTTCGCGACGAAGCTTCCGGATGCCTCGCCGGACGCCGACGGTCTTCGTGGTTGATGACGATCCCAACGTTTGCCGGTCGCTGCGGTTCCTGATGCGCTCGGCCGGTCTGGAAGTAAAATTGTTTCTGACGGCCGAAGAGTTTCTGCAGACATTCGAGGTCACAAGCACAGGATGCCTTCTGCTGGATCTGCATCTGCCGGGTACGGGAGTGCTCGAGATTCAGCAAAAGCTGCTACAAATTCGATGCACAATTCCCATCATCTTTATGACGGGTCGCGGAGACATCGCCGTGGCGGTTCAGTGCTTGAACCGGGGAGCATTCGACTTCTTTCAGAAGCCGATCAATCCCCGGGTGCTGCTGGCCCGCGTTCGGGAAGCCATCAACAGCGGATCGCGCTGCCAGCAGAGAGAAGCAGCCGAAGCAGGATCGCCAGAACGAAACGTCGCTCCGGAAACCTGGTCGAACACAAACAGTGTCGATGCCGTGGCACGACACGAAAAATATTCAGGGCGAGATGTCCCGGTCGTGTAAACCCCGCGCTGCCATAACCGTGCGACCGGAGCACCGTCGGGTACCGGGAGAGGACCATCGTCGAAGAGAGAGAATGCTGATGATGAATCCAATTCGAGTTGTGCTAATCGCGGATGAGCGGGTTCTTGTTGAGGCACTTTCGTTTCGCATCAACGCCGAACAGGACCTGCAGGTCGTGGGAACGGCAGCCGGATCAGACGATGGATTTCAGGTGGCCCTTCATGCCAATCCCAACATCGCGATTTTCGACGTCGAAATTCCCGGCCGGGGAGCATTCGCCGTCGTCTCCGAGCTACGCGCCAAGCGGCCCGTCATGAACGTGCTGTTCCTGACGGCTCACCACTCAGACATTCTCATCGAACAGACACTCGAGCTGGACATCCAGGGCTATTTGACCAAAGACGAACCGCTTGACGGGCTACTTGAAAATATTAGGCGGGCAGCGGCGGGGGAATTCTGCTTCTCGAAAGAAGTGCGGAAACGGCTGGAATTCGACTCGGAGGGGAAACATTACACGATCCATTCCCCAAACGGCCTTTCGCTGCTGACTTCGCGCCAACTGGAAGTGCTGCGGCACCTGGCCAAAGGATTCAGCACGAAGGAAGTCGCCAAAATCATGCACCGATTGGGCATTCACGATCGGGTAGCACTGACGCGCTACGCCATCCGGGAAGGTTTGATCCTTCCGTGACCATGCGCAGCCAAGACGGTTCAGAACGCAATTCATGGCAGCCAAAATTCTCATCGTCGATGAGTCTGCGACGGTTCAAGCGGCGCTGCCGTCGAATGAGTACATGATCTCGACGGCAGCAAGAACCCTGGAATTGTCGGCCGCCTGCGCGACGTCGGCGCCCGACGTGATTTTGCGGGGACTGACTTTGCAGGGAGTGGACTGTTCTGAGCTGCTGAGATCGATCCAGAAGCAACGGCTGACGAGCAACACCCCTGTCATCATACTGACATGCCAATCCGCCGATCCGCAAATCGGCCGGGCGCTGGATGCCGGGGCTGTCGATTGTATCTGTCAACCCGTTAGCGACTTCGTCGTTCAAGCTCGGGTTCGCAACGCATTGCAGACGTCTCGGTTGCTGAAGGAACGCCAGCTGACCGAGGAGTCCGAACATGCCGCCGCCAAAACCAGGAACGACATGCTGGCCGAGATCAGCTGCGAGATTCGCACGACGATGACCACCATTCTCGGCTACACGGACGTGCTCATCGACAAGAATCGGGGACAGGTAGAAAATGGAGATCCTCTGGAAACAATCAAGCGGAACGGCCGTGAGCTGCTGCACGTTGTCGACGACGTCCTCGATGTGTCTCAGATTGAGGCCGGGACTCTAAAAG
The DNA here is from genome assembly GCA_963582395.1 of Planctomycetota bacterium. Lineage (GTDB taxonomy): Bacteria > Planctomycetota > Planctomycetia > Planctomycetales > Planctomycetaceae > CAUZTK01. Next base: position 2,261 of record CAUZTK010000235.1, read on the forward strand.
TCGGACAACTCAAGTGTTCACCGCGACAGCTCGTTGCCGCTGTCATTTCGCAGATGCAGGCCAAAGCCGAAGCGAAGGGCTTGAGGTTGGAATCCTCGTTCGTAGAATCAGTCCCCCTTTGCGTCCGAACCGATCCGATTATTGCAAATTCTTGGCAATCTTGTGGGCAGCGCGATCCGATTGGCCGACGTCAGCATTATGCGGGCGATCACGTGCCTGTAGGATCAAAAGGACGAATCGACACTGCAATTCGATGTCATCGGAACGGGTCTGGACGGGATCGAGCCAGACCCGAGGGACGCTCAAGTACCCTTGACGCCGAACGGCCCCTATTTGCGAAGAGGGGCGGGTGGCGAGGGGCTGCAGTTGATAATTATCCGGCAATGGTCCCGAGCGCTGGGTGGCGACGTCGCCGTTCTCTCTGCAAATGGGTGGGAATGCGGCTATCGGCTGACAATTTCGGCTGCCGCTTACGAGGCCAGCCCGCAGCTTGCACGGGCCGACAAAGTTGCCGCGAAATCTAACCCGCCCCAGAGCACGCCGGCACCATTATGTGGAATCCGCGGCTGCCGCATTCTGTTTGCCGAAGACGGTCTCGATAACCAGCGGCTGATCTCATTCATTCTGAAAAAAGAGGGCGCTCATGTCACGATCGCCGAAAACGGGCAGGTCGCTGTCGATCTCGTGTCGGCCGCTTCGGATGAGCAGAATCCGTTTGACGTGATTTTGATGGACATGTTCATGCCTGTGCTCGACGGCTTCAACGCGACGAGAAAGCTGCGCGAAGAAGGTTTCGCCGGACCAATCCTAGCATTGACGGCCAACGCAATTCATGGGGCGCGGGAGATGTGCATTGAGGCCGGCTGCGACGAATACATCACAAAACTGGTTGACCGGCGGAAACTAGTGAAACTCATCGCCGATCATGTCGAGAAGCAGCGAACGCCAGTGGCCGAACGCACGGTTTAACCCGGGCCCACTAATCATCGATTCCGTTCAGGTGAGCCCGTTCCAGGTTTCTCCCGCTGCCGATTCGGCCCGGTGAAAAACCTGGCGCAGCTCTTCGACCATTTTTTGTGGTAAGGGACCTTTGGCGGCGATCCCGATGTTGGCCGCAACGTGCTCGGGATTGGTCGTTCCGATGATCGCCGTATGCACACCCGGTATCGAGAGCGTGAACCGTAGCGCAATCTCCGGCCACACGGCCTGCGGTTCGCCGTCAAATCCCAAATCGGCCGGCGTGGTCCCCATTTTCTCCAGACGATCTGTGTATATTTGTGCATATGTCTGATAGAAGCCGGGCTGATCGGAAAGGACCTTCCAGGCCGCGTTGGCAATCGGCCTTTTGACGATCACGCCCACGTCATTTTTTAAGGCGATGGACAGTGCCTTGTCGAGATTCGCCTGATCGCAGATGTTGAGGGAAGTTTGCAGCACGGAGATTTCGGGATGTTCGGCGGCATAGACAGCCGCCTCGTTGTCGCCGGAGTAGCCGACGAATTGGACTTTGCCCGCCTCACGTGCGGCGACCAGCGCCCCCAGCGCTTCCTCTTTTTTGAGCGTTTCCAGGTCGCAAGTATGCAGCAGCATCACGTCGAGGTGGTCGGTCTTGAGCCGGCGCAGCGCCCGGTCGACCGTCTGCGTGATGACCTGTGCCGACCACGCCTCACCCTCCAGACCTTCGATTGCCTGGCCGCATTTGGAAATCAACACGTACTCATTTCGCCGATGAGCCACCGCGTTGCCGATCGCCTCTTCCGAACCGGCATACATGGCGGCCGTGTCGATGACATTGACGCCCCGGTCGAGCAGCGTATTCAGGATCTTTTCAATTCGATCCTGTTGGATCTTCAAAACTCCGATCGGCGCGCCGCCAAAACCAAGCACGGAGACAGCCAAACCTGTACGGCCGAAGGTCCGTTTCTCCAAGGTCTCTCTCTTTAGTGTCGAGGGTTATCGATGATCTCACGTTGTGATGGGGACCATCGAGTTCCGGCCTGTGACCAGTCACGATAGAGAGCGAATCGCTTGATTGTCAACTAACCATCGCTCAGTCGCGTTCTTTGCGGAACTGATGGTTATGGCCACCGCTTGCCGTTATCACCAACAATTGATCGATGAAGGTTCGAACTCCCCATGCTAAGAAGTCGGGAAGCAATATCGTCCCCGTTCCGATAGGGCTTGAAGACTTGAAAAGGGTCAATGCTATGTCGACTGCAAAGCAGAACGGCCGCTTTTTCTGCTCGATCGTTTTTCTGAACATTTGTGCCGCGACGGCGTCCATCTCATCACCGTCTGACGGTTGGGCCGCCGAACCGAAAGCTCGAGGCGTCAACGTCAACGAACTCAGACCGATCGAGAATCCGCGTCCCTTGCTGGCCGATTGTCCGGAATTTATCGAACCAATTCGGGAGACGGCCCGTTTCGAAGCACCGCCGCTCGTTGCCGAGAAAGACGCCGACTTGGCTGTGCGAGCGTGGCGATTTTTCTACAACGCACGAGGGATTATCGAAATGCCCAATCGGCTGCGCGCTGACCGGACCGCGGTCATCGTCGTGCATCCTTGGGGAATTGACGACGGGCAAGGCTGGAAGAGTCCCCAGTCGGCCGGCGTCGCCTTTTTCTGCACGCCCGAGAAAAATCGCATCTATCATCGGCACGTCCGGCAGGTGGTCAATCCGTTTCTGAAATCGATGCGAGGCAACGTCGCGTTGATCATGAACAGTTTGCCCGGCGGGGAAGATCCGATCCGCAGGAAGCTGTACCGTTCGTTTCGGCAGAAAACGACTGCCCAAGCTCGGCGGAAGGGACAGGTGGAACTCGAACAAAAACTGAAGAGTTTTTCGTACCGGGGGCAGCCGGTCATCCAAAAAATTCCGCTGTCGGCCGAGCAACCAGTCGGCGACTATTTCCGTCAGTTTCCCGGCTTGGACGCGGGAGCGAACTTTAACAACGCCGGGTTCTGGGACCTGCTCAACCCCGTCGTCCGAGACATCCAAGTCGGCCTCAACGACGTCGTGATCTATGACCTCGAAGGATACGACGCCTTGAAGACATTTTTGCAGAAACAGGGGATTCGGCACGTTCTGTTGGCCGGCTATGCCACCGACATGTGCGTCTGCTCGACGACAGCCGGGTATGAGAACCTTCGCAAGGACTTCAACGTCTTTCTGGTGGGTGTTGCCACGCTGGCCACGTTTCCGGCCATGTCGACGCCGAAGTCGGCCACGACAGCCTCGATCGCCAAGGCATCGTTCCAATTGCCGATTACGCAAGTCTCCTGGGTCCGACCTCTGAAGGCGAAAGAGGTCGCCGGGGCTGAGTGAACGGAGTCTCGTCGGCAAGACCGGGCAACCGGCAGCGCGGCCGGGTGACGGAACAAATCAAGCCTCCACATTCGACCGTTCACTGGCAACACAAGCAGTCTTGACTGGTCGAGCCGATAACGGTTCGTTATCGTTTTGGTAAGCGACTTTTTTCATTCTCCGTCCAGAAACGCCCCCATGATCAAACTCAGTAGTTCCAAGTTTGGCTGAATTCGTATTGAAGAACGCAAGGCTCCTCTTGTAGACGGTTTGTGTCAAACCAAATCATCTTCGGAGGAAGCCATGCGTTCTAAGGATGAACCATACCGTTTCGGTACGTGCGGTGCACGCGCATGCGGCCTCGTTGGTCGAGGAACATCTCAAAATCCAGGATCACGGTCGAAAATGTTTGGCGTCAGTGCTGATCAATATTCTATTCTTTGCCGCCGGGCGGATGCAGTCGATTTTCGATGCCTGCAGCCGACTACGCGATACCCCCTCCGATCAGGCGGTGCGAGATGCGTTGGTCGCTATGTTGCCGGAGATGAAGCCGCTCGAACGACGGATCAATGCCGGGCTGTCTGCCGAGTTACCACGCTGGCTAACCAAGCGCCCTCAGAGACTGGCTGTCGACTTGACGTTGATTCCGTATCATGGCGAACCATTTCTCGATCCGCAGG
>CAUZTK010000236.1:0-6241 GCA_963582395.1 Planctomycetota bacterium
GACCAGGGATGGGCGGGGCTGGCTGCCCGAAGCTGGGACCGGCTTATCGCTGAGGGGACCCATCGCCGCCGTGTGAAAACGATGACACTTTTTAAGGCGGCCTTGGCCCACCGGTTCAGTGGACGAACGTCGCGCGAGACGAAAATTCTTGATGGAATCGTCCGACGACCGATTAAGCTGGGTGACGGAACGATGGGACATGCCGGGCGAATCGCAGATGATTCGGCATTTTCGGTACGGCGTGCTCATGCCGCCGATTGGCCGATTGCCTTCGGTCACGCGAGTCACAGCCGTGACATGCCGGCCACAACTCCGCATCTCGAATCGCTCTGGAATTTGTCCTATGCCGAGAGCGGCAACGCATCCGTTGTTCCTTTGGTCCGTGCATGGGAGCGGCAGCAGTCGGAAAACCTTAGACCCGCCGCAGTGGCGAACTCGGTCATTGTTGCCGACCAAATGGTCATCGTGCGGGATTTCTCGAATCTTCGCGCTTGCAATCCGCTGAGCGGGCGAACGCTTTGGACCTATCGATGTGCCACATCAATGGCCTCGGCGGCCGGTGGAATTCGGAACAAAGTTGCAACACGTTCTAAGCCGCGCGGGCGCCTGCCGGCCTCTTTCGACGTGCAGAGGACCTACGCCGGCAATGCGACACTTGGAATGCTCGCCAGCGACGGCGAGCGCCTTTATGCGGTCGATTACCTCGATCTGGTGAGCAAACCATCTCGTTCCGGTCGTTCTTCCGTTTCAACTGATATCTCGATCAAACCACCGGGACGCAGAATTTCGCGGGAGGCGAACCGGCTGATCGCGCTGAAACTTGAACCCGATAAGCCGGGCGACTCGGTACAACAGCCGATTTGGATGGTCGGCGGACCAGTTACAACGCCCGATTGGTTTCTGAGGATGGATCGGAACGATGACGGCCGCGTTGTGCAGGCCGAGTTTGTCGGGGAATCGAAGATGTTTCAGCAAATCGATTCCAACGTGGACGGCTCGATCGGGGCAATTGAGGCCGCCGCCGTCTCGCGCCTCAGAGAACGCAAAAACGATCTCTCCGGACACTTTTTCCTAGGACCTCCGTTGCCCGTCGACGGATGTCTGTTCGCCGTCACCGAAGCCGATCGTCAATTGAATCTCGTGGCCTTGAAACCCGAGACGGGTGAGGTTTTGTGGGCTCAAGGGCTCGGATTTGTCGAGCTGCCGATTGAATCGGATGCCAAACGTTACTGGCTGTCGTGTTCGCCGTCGTTCGCCGTCGGCGTTTTAGTCTGTCCTACACAACTGGGGATTCTAGTCGGCGTGGATTCATCGACAGGGACATTACTGTGGGCCTACTATTACGGTGATCAACAATCGTTCGAGCGTTTCTCACGCTGGCCCGGCGGTTCAGGCCGCACCTACGGACACTCCGGTTTCCCAGCGGTGCCGCAGATCAAAGCGAACCGTGTGGTGATGCTGCCCCGCCAGTCGGCGTTTGTGCATTGCGTCGACCTGTTCACCGGCCAAGGGTTGTGGAAGGTTCCCCGCAAAGATGGTGAATACGTCGGCACGATTCAGGATGAAATCGTGTTGATTGTCGGCAACCGCGTCTGCCGCGGGTTATCATTGCAGACGGGTGAGGAGCAATGGCAGACGCGGCTTGGGTTGCCATGTGGTCGCGGACTGTGCATAGGTGAACGCTATCTGGTGCCTCTTCAGGAAGGACGTGTCGCAACCCTGGAACTTTCCAGCGGTCACGAAATCGGTTTCACGCTGTCCGGAATTCGAGGAAATTCGCATTTCGAGAACGGCGAATCAGTACCCACAGCAGGGTCCCCGCTGCCGAGTGCAACCGGCGCCGAGACCAGCCGAGACTCGTGGAGACCCGGCAACTTAGTCGCCTGCCAAGGAATGATCCTTTCGGCCGGCACCCGCGGAGTGACCGCTTTTCCGCAGGCGGGCAGCTTGCTAGGCCATGTTCAGCAGAAACTCGAGCAGGCCCCCGATTCGCCGAAAGAATTGCTGCTGGCGGCTGAGTTGAAACTCGCACTTGGTCACATTGCAGAAGCGCACAAACACCTGACGCTATCCATGACAAAGCGTTTGTCCCGTCATCAACGTGGAAGGGCCGAGAGGTTGATGCGGGAACTTCTGTATTTGCAACTTCAGCAGCCGACTCTCGATGATCGTGCCATCTTCGCACAGTTGGATCAATTGTCGAAAACTCCATCGCTGCGTGCCCGTTTCCTGATGCAGCGGGCCGAATCGGAATTGCGGCGAGGTGAATTTGGCGCCGTCCTCAAGACGACACGCAAATTTGCTGCCCTCGAACTTTCCGAACCGTTGCCGATGGCCGGTGATCCGTCGTTGTTGGTCACGGCGGCAAGCTGGGTCCCGAGTATCATCGGGCGCGTGCAACAACAATTCGGCAATGAAGATCTAGCGCGCGTGCAGCAGCAGATCGACATCGCGCAGCAACAAACGCTAAATTTCGGCGACACGGATCGGCTGGAACAGTTTGTGGCCGTTTACGCACACTGGCCGCAGGCGGCCGCTCCGCGTCTGAAGCTGGCCCGGCGATATATCGACAAGGCACGTTTTCAACAGGCCGAGTTGTTGCTGCTCGAAAACCGAAGCAGCCGCGACCCCAACACAGCCGCCGTCGCCGCGGCCACGCTTGCGCAGCTTTGGGATCGACTGGGACTGTGGCAGCAAGCTGCCGAACAACTGGCCGACCTCAAGCAGGGGTTTGCCGACGTTCAACTGGAGAACGGGCAAACGGGGAGCGAGTTCGCGGCCAGCTTCGCACCTGAGAGCTTGACCCGTCACGCGCTGCGCCAGCGGAATTTGCCAGCCTGGAACGTCGGTCGAGTTCGGATCAGCGAGCGGGGCTGGGTTCACGCCGACCCCAAGCTGGCCGAAACGTACGGACGTTACCAACGCCGCTTCGAGACCCCGCCGAAACACGCATTCCGGCTGCTCGACAAAGGTATCAAGGGCAAAAGCCGGCTTGCCGTGATCGACCGGCTGTCGGGAACTGTGGTTGGCCGAATTTCCATTCCAACGCAGATTTCGTATCCCTCGCAGTCGAAAAACTCACATGTGGGACACTTTCTTCCGCTCGGTAGTACGGCGAACATGCATGGAATTTCACTGCTGCAACGCAAGTCGGAACAACCGCTTTGGACCACCACCCCGCACAAGTTTCTGCAGCAAAAGGAAAGGATGCAGGTTGGGCCGGCCAGGCCGTCGTTCTGCACATTTCAGGCCCGTCGGCATTTGGTCGTTGTCGAGCCGGGCAACGGCCGAATTTTGTGGCAACGGACCGATCTTGACCCCAACAGCGGCATGCTGAGCGACCCCTACGCCGGCCTGTTCGGAGACGAGCAAGTCCTGGTATTGTTCGCGTCCGATCGTGAGACGTACACCGTTTATCACACCGCGACGGGACAAGAGCTGCGCCGCGGAAAACTCCAAGTGGATACCGGCCGGCAGCGGCGGGTTTTTGGCCGAAAGTTGTTTCATGTCGCCAACTCGACAAGCGGCCGGCGACTGCGGATTTGGGATCCCTTGACCGATCGAATGGAATTCGACGAACCGCTGACGGGACGCCTCTTCACGGCTGTGAACAGCGAGCGGGAATTTGCCGTGATTCTGCCTCCCGGCCGACTGCTTGTCATCGACGTCGCCACCGGTGAAAAACGTCTCGACTTTCGCCTGCAGCCCGAAGACCTCGCCAATTTGAACTACCTGCGTTTCTTCGCTGACCGGGAACGGTATTACATCAATCTGCAGCGTGCAGCCGGTGTTCGGTCGTGGCGGAAATACAGCTATTACACCAGCGATACATTTCTCGACGCCGTCCATATTCAGGGCGATCTTTACACCGTCAACCGGCAAACCGGCAAACTCGACTGGAAACGAACGCTGCCGCAGCGTTCGGTCATTCACACGCCGCATATCCGGCTACCCTTCTTGGTAACCATGAGCGGTGTGCGTGACCGCTGGAATGGCAGCAGACAGTCGCTGCTCGTGGAGATCATCGATGCCAAGACCGGTGAAACGCTCGCCCTGTTGGACAACATCTTTCCGGACCGCATCGTCCAATTCAGCTATCTGCCCGACCAATCTCGCGTGGAACTCCGGGGACTGAAAACAGTGATTGACATCGAATTCAAACACGGTCGAGAATCTCCACTGCTCAGCGACGGGCCGTTCTGACGGCTATTTCTGTCACCTGGAATCCACTTCGCTGCGGAATTCGCCGTGCTTCTTCAATGCCACTGCGTATCGCGGCCGAGCAGCCGAAACTGCACCACCGCCACCACCGACAGAATGCCCAGCAGCACGACACCCTGTGCCGCGGCATAGTCGAAATCGTATGGCGGAGTGAACGCCGTCTCGTACATGCCGTAGACAATGGTTCGCGTGGCATAGGCCGGTCCGCCATTGACCGTCAGCAAATAGACGACCACAAAAATCTGAAACACGCCAATCGTCTGCGTCACCAGCACAAACAGTGATGCCGGCCGCAACAGCGGCAGCGTGATGTACCAGAACCGGCGAAACAGCCCCGCTCCGTCGATCATCGCCGCTTCGTTGACCTCCGGCGGAATTCCGCCCAGAGCCGCCAGAAAGATGATGATCGGCTGTCCCAGCGTCCAAGTCATCACCACCACCGCCAGCGAGGGCAGCGCCGTCTCCGTCTGGCCCAGCCAGTCCACCCGAACGTCGAATAGGCCCGTCAGGTAGTTCAGCAGCCCGTAGCTGTAGTTGAAAATCCACAACCAGACCATGGCCAGACAAACGCCGCCGGCCACCACCGGTACGTAAAACGCAAACCGGAAAAAACTCTGGGCCACACGACCCAGCGGGAACACCAGGACCGAGACACTCAGGCTGCTTAACCAGACGACGGGCACCACGATCGCCACGTAGAAACAGGTGTTGCGAATCGCATAGTGAAACGATTCGTCGCCGAAGAGACGAAGATAATTCTCGATGCCGATCCATGTTCGGTCCCGCAACCCGACGTCGAAAAAACTTAGGTAGACACCGTGCAGCAACGGCCACAGTATGAAGATCGCGAACGGCAGATAGGCCGGCAGCAGAAAACCGTAGGCGTGTCGGGACGCGAACAGGCGTTGGACGGGGGACTGCTTCATGCTCCGCTCGAACTGAGGCTTCGGCGTGGGGGTCACCGTTGGAGTACCGTTTGTGCCTCACGAGAAAAATCGTGCAACGCTTCTGCAGGAGTTTTCCGCCCCAGAAATGCAAACTGCAACTGAGGCGGCAGACGTTTTCGTATGTCGTAGTAGTGCCGAGCCGTCAATCCCATGTCTGCCCGTCCGCAAGTGGCGGCCAGCTTTTGCAGCCTTGCCAGTGCTGGCTTGTCCTCAAACAACGGTCCGACACTTTTGCGCGACGGCAACTGGTTGGCCGCTTTGCAGAAGTTTCGAATCACTTCCGGACGACAGAGAAACCGGGCAAACTCCTGGACGACCTTTCTCTTCTGGTTGTCGGTCTGATTGAATATAACCAGTCCACTGGGACCGAAAGGCAGAGTCACCTTCACACCCGAAACTGTCGGCGGGAGCGTGAATATCAGGTCGATCTCGGTCTGGACTCGGCCGTCGCGCTGGGCGTTGGCGTAGGTTCGCAGCAGGCTCGGACTGCCCGGCATACAAACGATTCCTCCTCGCCAAAGCATGTCGTAAAGTTCGCCGCCTCCGATCGTGGCGACGTTCGGTTGGATCCATCCTTTTTTATGGGCCTTGACCAGCCAGGCGAGCGCGTCGATTCCCTCTTCCGAATTCAGGGCCACGTGATCGTATTGGCGGTGCTCATAGACCCTCGCTCCGTGTCCCCAGAAAAACTGCAAGATGCTGTAGTCTCCCTGCTCGCTGGAAACCTGTAAACCGAGCGGGTAGACCTTGCCCGGAACCGCGACGGCTTCCAGGGCCTTCTCGAATTGCTTCAGGTCCCAACGAGGATTTGCTTCGCTGGGCAACAGATGTGTCTTGCCGATTTTTGCCCAGGCCGCTCGGTTCAGGGCCAAAACCTGAGCCCAGCCGAACAATGGCACCGCGTGCAGCTGGCCGTCGATGGTGTATTCGTCGAGCCAGTCGGCTTTGAAGTCGTCGCGCTGGGCGGCGATAACCTCATCAATCGGCTCGATGACGCCCTGATACCAGTAACCGCTGGTGCGACCCAAAAAATCTTGGAGCAGGTCCGGCGGAGAACCGGCCATCACCGAAAT
>CAUZTK010000237.1:0-6184 GCA_963582395.1 Planctomycetota bacterium
GATTCGGCACGGATGCCGAACTCTGCGTCTCGTGCGCAGTTGGGCGGTGGCCACCGCTTCAGCACGCAATTCAATCGTAAACAGGAAGGCTCGTGCCCACCTTCATTTGGATGCCGTTCCTGTGAATTTTTTTGTACTCTGCAAAACCGCGAACCGGATTATCTCGATCCAAGCGAATTCCAATAACGGAGAAATCACCTTTTGCCTTGACGACCTTCTCCCACTTCTCGGCACCAAACTCGTGCCATTGCTGGTAAGAGGCTCCGCGTCCTTCTACGCGGGACACTTCGCCGAGACTGAAGCGAGGCTCTCCGATAACTTTCGATATTCTGCCGAATTGCCTGTCCACCTCAGCTTTCACCCACATTATCAACTCGTAACGGCCAGCGAACAACGCCTCCGTGTGCCATTCCACAATGTTCGGTTGTTGGCAGTTCGACGTGGAATGCCATGCCGGTCCAATTAGATCGTCAATCTGCTTTGCCTGGGGAATCATCGGATAGCCAGAGTTAACCATCACTTCCTGGCTGGGCCAAAATGGATTTTGATTTTTCCCACGTGGGTCTGTGGCGCCGCGTGCCCAAAAGCGTGCTCGCTCCTGGTAAAGGCGGATTGATTCGGACTAGTCGCTGATATTGGCATCCCACCACTCGTAGATTGCGCCTGCGATTCTGTCGCATTCCTCTTGAACTTGTTGAACATCGGAAACTTGAAGCGTCAAATTCGTCCAGTACACCTTCGTAGCCAATGAGTCGTTGCCACGCCGCACAGCCACATAAATCGCTCCTTTGTTACCAATGCGATGAATGTACCAATCTGAACCTGACCAGCGACTAGACTTGGGCAAGCGAGGTTTCTGTGTTGTTTCGTACCCATTCGATTTCACCATTGCGCCAAATTATTCACTCCACTTTGCGAATTCGACGTCGGCAACGTCAGGGACATAGATTTCCGGCCCAGCCCCCCCCATGAGTTCCGGCTCTGAGGATTGGCTGGTTGAATAAAAATAGGCCATGTAAGAAAACACCGAGAACATTGCCAACGCGATGACATATCCGATTCGGTTCTTCAGTTTCGCACAGGAGACCACAGCGTTCGTCCGCCCAACGAAGTTTTGGCCGTCATCGTACCGCAAAGAGAGAAATCCCTGCCTATTTTCACACCAAAGCTTCCCCAAGTCTACTGCTGGAAAGGTCGCCCGTACATCCTGATTTCCGCTTCAAATGCAGACTGGCAGGATCAGTGAATTCGGCAAAGTGGCCGGTTTTCTGGCGCATCCTGACACCGGCAATCTGCATGCCCTGCGTCTTTGTTTTTGGCGCCAACGACATTTAATTGCCTCCCTACGATTCAAACGGGGTCGATCACGAGTTCACATTGCGGCAGGCTGTCGATGAATAATCGTCCGTAACTTTTCGTCCGAACGCGAGGATCGAGGATGACGACCTGACCGCGGTCGCTCTTTCGACGGATCAACCGGCCGAACCCCTGCTTCAGTTTGATGACGGCTTCGGGGACCTGATATTCCAGAAACGGGTTTCCACCGCGGGCGCGAATCGCATCGACCCGCGCCTCGATGAGCGGCTGATCGGGGACGCCGAAGGGCAATCGGGTGATGATCACGTTTACGAGGGCTTCGCCCGGAACGTCGACGCCTTGCCAAAAGCTGTCCGTCCCGAATAGGACGGAGCGGGAGTCGTTGCGAAAGCGTTCCAACATCTGGGACCGCGGCAGCCCGTCGCCCTGACAGTACAGCGACAGGTTCTCCTCGACGAGCCACGACGTGAGCCGTTCGGCGCAATTTTTCATCATGTTGTAGCTGGTGAACAGCACAAATGCGTGGCCGGCGGTTTGCGAGACGTACTTTTTGATTTTCTCGCAGACCGCGGTTTCGTAGGAGCGTGGTTGACCGGCCGGGTCGGGCATGTTTTGGGGAAGAATCAGCTTAACCTGCGACCGGTAATCGAACGGGCTGCCCAGCTTCAACTCGCGGGCTTTGGTTAGTCCCAGGCGGTTACGGACGAACTCGAAACTTCTTTCGCCCACGGCCAGCGTGGCGCTGGTGAGAATGGCCGTTGGGACACGGTTGAACAGTTCGTCCCGCAACACCGATCCGACTTCAATCGGGGCGCAGATGAGTTTGGTCAACTGTTGCTTGCGTCCGCCAATTTCGACCCAGTAGACCGAGTCGCTAAGGGTTTGGTTCATCCAGCAATCGAGGACGACGGCCAAGGTCTCACAGCGTTCGGCCGCCGCGGTCAGTTCAATCCGCTCTTCATCCGAGTCGAGCTTCTCGGCGTGGCGGTTGATCGATACGGCCAATTGCCTGAGCATGGGGCTGATGCTGTTGGCAAGGGGAACGAGGGTGCGGACGCGACCGTTACTTGGGCCGTGCTCGCGAAGCCAGTCACGTAGTTCGTAAAAAAAGTCGGTCGTCAAGTACCGCAGATTGTTCACTAGGCGCTGGCATTCGACCAGGCGGTGATGAACCAACAACCCGCGATTGGCACGGTCGTTGTAGAGTTTTCCGAGCAGGTAATCGATTTGGCTGCTGGAGACCGAAAGGCCTAGATGGTTGCCGGCGACACTTTCGATGGTGTGCGCTTCGTCGAGGACCACTATGTCGTAATCGGGCAGAATGTTCGCCCCTTCCCGCCGCAGCGCCAGGTCGGAAAAAAACAGGGCATGATTGACCACCAGCAGGTCGGCATTCCAAACACGCCGCCGGGCGCGGTAATAAAAGCAGTCGTTGTAGGTGGGGCAAGCACGGCCCAGACAATTGCCGTGCTCGCTTTGCACCTCGTCCCAGATCTGCGAGAGCGGCTGAAATGCGAGGTCGGAACGGCTGCCGTCCGTGGTCTGCTTCGACCAGTTGAGGATCTGTTGCAACTGCTGTGTCTCTTCTGGCCGGGTGAACATCGCCCCGGCGCGCTGAGAGGCTCCGTTGAGCCGTCGTAGACTGAGATAGTTCGATCGGCCCTTGACCAGCACCGCCGAAAACTCGACCGGCAGCACGGCGTTCAGAAATGGGATGTCGCGTGAAATCAACTGTTCCTGCAAGCTGATTGTATTCGTCGAAACGACGATCCGCCGGCGGTCCTGCTTCTCTTCGTGTTCGTGATTTTGGGAGCTGGCGGCGAGGATCGCGGGGACCAGATACGCGAAGCTTTTGCCGATCCCGGTTCCCGCTTCAACAAGCAGGTGCGACCGGTCGTCAATGGCCGCCCGAACCGCTTCAGCCATTTCCAACTGCTGCGGCCGGCGTTCGTAATGGGGAAGTCGCTTGGCAATCCGTCCTGAATTCCCAAGGATGGAGGTAATGTCACACGTCACGATGAGCGGCCTTCCAGCGCAGCAGAGCGATCATCGATCAGCCGAGAACTGTTTCGGAACCAAAAGTTTCGTTCGACTGACACGGACGAGCCTCGCCGCGATTGTCATTGTAACGTGGCCCACGCACAACCGCTCTGCCGGCTCGACAACCGATCGCCTTGCGCTCAAGGCGAAGGTCATGTCAGGTGACGCAAACCGACCAGGCACATGTCGTCGTGCTGTGGGCGTCCCTCACAGAACTTCTCGACATCGTCGACAATGCCTTTGATGAGCGTGGTAATCTCCGGCGGTCCGTTTGTGATGTACCCGACGAGTCGCTCGGTGCCGTAGATTTCGCTGTTCGGGTTCATCGCCTCGGTGATCCCGTCGGTGTAGAGGATGATCGAATCACCAGATTCGATCGAGACGACTGCCTGTCCGAATTCTTGATTGGAGATGATTCCCAGCGGTATACCCGATTCCTGATCCGCAATCGATGTGACGTGACCCTGCGCTGTTCTCAGCAGCGGAGCCATGTGGCCAGCAATTGAGATGGTTGCTTCGTGCGCCGCCGGGTCCAGTAGAATGATCACACAGGTCACGAAACGATGCCCGAGACCGCTGGATGTGATTTCGGCGTTGAGTCCGGTCATAGCCGCCGCTGCCGTCGGTTTGGTCAGCAGGTGAAACCGGGCGGCGGAAAAAATCCGGGCCATCAACAAAGCGGCGGGAATGCCCTTGCCGGCGACGTCGCCCAAGGCAATGGCCAAACGGCCGTCCGGCATGCCGACGTAATCGAAATAATCGCCCCCCACACGCAGGGCCGGTTCGTAAAAATCACAAAACTCATAGCTGGGCACCTTCGGCGGTTGGTTCGGTAGAAATCCCAGTTGGATTTGCGTGGCGAACTCCAGGTCCCGCTTGAGGTCCCGCTGTTTGAGAAGCTCCTCGTGAAGTTTGGCGTTTTCAACGGCCAGGCTCACCTGCGATGCCACGCTGACCAGCAGGTCCAGATCATTCTGCGAAAAGTGGCAGCGTGAATCCTTGGCGTCGAGCTGAATGACGCCCAAGGGCTTAGCGTTCTGATCGAGCAGCGGGACGCACATCATCGAACGGATCTGCAGCCGGACCAGGCTCTCACTGATCTTGAAGCGACCGTCGTGGGCGGCGTCGGCGCTCAGAATGGCTTCGCCGTTTTGCATCGCCTGTCTGACAATCGTCATGCTGATGCGAACTGAACTGTCGCCGTCGCCTTGTCTGGATCGGGTTGCCTTGACCTGCATCTTTTTCTGCTCGAGGTCAAAGAGCAAGACGAACCCCTCATCCGCCTGCGAAAAGATGCGGAACAGGCCGTCGAGCGTTTTCTCAAAAATCTCTTCGATCTTAAGCGTGTTCGAGAGCGAGTTGCTGATTTCGAGCACCGCCCGCAGTTTAGTTTCCGGTTTGACGTCCAGCCGCAGGCTGGTGGCGGAACCGGCGTCGAGGGTGTTGATAATCGATGACGTATCGGTGTCGTCATTAGCCGGTTCGGCCTGCAGAAACAATTGGTGTAAGCTCGGGATAGGCGTTTCCGCGAGTGTTTCGGCGCTCAAGCGAGGATCGTTGGGGTCGATGACCGCCGACGGGCCCCGTTTGATAGCCGCCGACGAATCGACCGAGGGCAGACGGATGTAAAAACGGAACTGCACGTCGCAAACCTGAATTCGATCCTGATCGTTCAGTTCCGCCCGCCCTTCGACCGGCACGCCGTTGAGCAGCGTGGCATTACGGCTGCGCAGATCTTCGATGTAATACTGCCCGTGGCTTTCCAGGATCTGCGCATGTTGGCGGCTGACTGCTGCATTTTCCAGGACGATTTGGCAACTCGGGTGACGGCCGAGCACCATTCGCTCTTCGTGCAGTTCCAGGATCTGCCCCGGAAGGCTTCCTTTGTCGAATTTCAGAAAAGCCATAAGAAACGACTCTCTGGCACGCGCAGACAGGCCGGGCCGAACCGAGGAATGCGACATCCATGTTACAGCCACGATCATATCGCCGGAATCGGCAGCGGGTCAACATGCGAACATGATCAGTCTCGAAGACCGGGTGCATTCCCCACTTTGCGATTGGCTTGAGATTTGCTTTTGGTCTGTTTCCCTTCACTTTGGAAAAGTGCACGAGGTTTGATCATGGATGATCAGTTTCGGCAGGAAGTTTTGGAGGTGGTGGCAGCGCTGGCGAAGAGTCAGCAGGAGAAATTGGCAGCAGCCGGCACGTTTGTGGACATTGAGGAATTGACGGCTGAGGTCGGCGATGAGGTCGCACGGCAGTTGGTGAATTGGGAGTTGTCGCGGCGGTCGGAAGCTCTCTGCGAGCATCCGAGGCATGCCTGCCCGGACTGCGGGAAACAGTGCAGCATCGCACCAGATCTGGAACCGATCATCCTGCAGGGACTGCGGGGTGAGATTGAGTACGCCGAACCCCGCTGTTATTGTCCCCGCTGTCGGCGGAATTTTTCCCCCTCTGGCCGGCCGGACCAACCTTCGGTCAGTGCCCGGACGACCACCGCGAGAGACTATAACACCGAAAACCCTTGAAAAAATTGTGTGGGCCGGGGCGAATTTGGGGGCGATCGGCAGGCGACCGCGGCGCTTCGCGAACTGGCGGGGATCGATCTGGCCAGCAAACGGATGCGCCGAAGCTGCTTGGCCGCGAAATGATTGCCAGTACTGAGAATGCTGAATCGTTCGGTTGGCATCTCGAATGCAAAGCGTGGCAACACGGTCTTCCCACGGCACCACGACAAGCGTTCGTTGCCAACGGAGCGAGCACGAACTGGACGACTCACCGCAAACATTTCAGCCAGATGACCGGCGTGCTCGACCTGATGCAC
>CAUZTK010000238.1:0-6123 GCA_963582395.1 Planctomycetota bacterium
CGCGACGAATTGTTGCCGACGATTTGCAGTGGATGACGCTGACGCTGCTGGCCGACGGACCGCATTTTTCGACGTGGGTGAACGGCTATCAGGTCGCCGATTGGAACGATGGGCGGGAGCCGAACGAAAATCCCCGCGAGGGCAAACGGTTGACGGCGGGACACCTCAGCCTGCAAGGACATGACGAAACGACCGATGTCGATTTCCGCAACTTGCGGATTGCCGTATCGAACAGCGATTGATCATCGACCTCAACAGGGTCAGCGGCAACGCAGGGCCTTTCGGGATAGCGCGTCCTTCAGCGTTGGTAGCAAATCCAGCGGCGCGGTCAGCTTGGCGAGGACCGCATCGGCGCCGCACTCGGCGAGGATCGCATCGTTTTCCGGATGGGCAAACGTCATCAGCGCAACGATGACCACGTTGGGGTGGTCGTTGTGGAAGGTTCGCAACCGCCCCGCGGTTTCTTCAGACCACGGATCGATATCCCAGACGACCGCAGCAACAGCACCCTCTGGGGGCAATCGCAGGACGGCTCTGTAGCCGGCCGCGATCAACAGGTCACGGAACATGCCGCTTAATTCGTGATCCGGCGAGATGATCTCCACCTGTCGGCCGGTCAGAACAACTGTCAGATTTTTGGAACAATCGAAGGCAAAGGTTTCATCGCGCGATGCCGTCAGCGGCAACGCCGGCCGTTTCCCTTCTAGGACCGACTTTTCGCTACGAATACGCGACTCGGCACAGCGCGCCGGAACCCGCACCGAATTTGGAAACGGCGTACCGCTGTGGCCGTCCGATTCACACCACGCCCCGAAGACACAGACCCAGCGCGCCAGCGGCGCCAGACCGAACGCTTTTTGAACATGCGACTCACTGTATTGGGCGGGGTGGTGCTGGCAGACGACCACCAAATCCGGAAACCATTCTCCGCCGTTGATCAAACGTTCCAACGAATCGAGGCAGCATTGCACACGAAGATCTGCCTTGGAGAAGTGGCGGCGGACGGCATCGAAGGCCGGCTGCATCTCGGCCGTCTGGTACCCGCAGACGACGATCACTTTTAACGGTTCGTCCGCCATGACGAAACTGTTTCCCGAAACAGTGCCCGACGAAGCGGTTGCCGCCGGGAGTCAAACACCGCCCATGATTTCTGTCCGGTCGGTTATCCGTTTCCGGCACGCAACTCAGCAAATCTTACGCAGAGAAATCGCAGGATGTCGCGGATGGAAATCACACCGGTCGGCGATCCTGCTTCATCCACAATGGGCAGGTGCCGGTAACCGCCGAGGTCCATGGTGTGCAGAGCGTAGGCGATGGAATCTTCGCTGGTAATGCACGTTGGCGATCGCGTCATAATCGCCGAGACCGGTTTGTCGAGGATCTGTAAATCGCCGGACACCTTGTTCAAGACATCGCGTTCTGTGACAATTCCGGTCAGTCGCGAATTCTCTTGGACGATTAAACAGCCGATGCGTCGTTCGACCATCAGGCCAATCGCCTGCCGCACCGCGGTGCAGTCTTCAACCGTCACAGGATTTTTGGGACAAAGAACTTCGATGTTGTGGCGGGAGATCGACTGCTCGAGCTCGCTGCCGGACGGATCGAATTGTACGAGTGGCTGTCCGCACGCCTCGCAAACATCGTCTCCTTCAATGTTGTCATGGCTGCAATCGGGACAGATCATTGAAGCGTCTCCTTCTGAGCCGCCATAGGCGGTTTGTTTCGCAAACCCCCCTGTCTGGTTTGGCAGAACTTCGACTGCCAAGCCAGCCGAAGTTTCTCCGGAGTCTCGGCCGGTCCCCACCTGCCGTGCTCGTTTACTCAACCGTCCAGGTATCGCCTGTGTTGAACAGATCCTCTAGGTCTCCTTCGCCTTTGGCTTCGATCGCCTGTTGTATTTGAGTCTCGACCTGTTCGTCGTAGACCGGGCGTTCAACGTCTCGGAAGACACCAACAGGTTCCGGAAGTTCGGGGTGCCGCATGCGGGCCAGCAGAAACGCCAGGCTGGGCTCGGCCGTCTGTTCGTTGTGGAACAGCAGATCATCTTCGCTGATGCCGCTGCCCAACTGAACAACCTCCGGACTGCTCATTTCGTTGACGCGAATTCCCTTGTCGCGGTTCTTCCCAAAAATCAACGGTTTGCCGTGTTCCAGATAAAGGATGTTTTCGTCCTTCTGGTTTTTCTTCGAGGCGTAGAAAAACGCGCCCGAATTGAAGACGTTGCAGTCCTGATAGACTTCAACAAACGCGGTGCCATGATGATGTGCGGCACGCTCCAACACCATGGTCAGGTGCTTGATGTCGACGTCGACTGAACGAGCCACGAACGAGGCTTCCGAACCAATCGCCACGCACAGCGGACTAAGCGGATTGTCGACCGATCCAAAGGGGGAACTCTTGGTTCGTTTTCCCAGCGGACTGGTCGGCGAATATTGCCCTTTGGTCAGGCCGTAGATCTGGTTGTTGAACAGGATGATTTTCAGATCGATGTTCCGACGGATGGCGTGCATCAGATGGTTGCCGCCGATGGACAAACTATCTCCGTCGCCGGTAATGACCCAGACCTGTAAATCGGGCCGGCTAAGCTTCACGCCGGTTGCGATGGCCGGAGCCCGGCCGTGGATCCCATGAAACCCGTAGGTATCCATGTAGTAAGGAAATCGACTGGAACAGCCGATTCCCGAGACGAAGACAAAGTTTTCTTTCGGGATGCCGAGTGTCGGCAGCACCTTCTTCATCTGGGCCAGTATAGAATAATCGCCGCACCGCGGGCACCAGCGAAGCTCCTGATCGCTCGCGAAGTCCTTGGAGGTCAGCACCGGCAGTTCAACACTCATTCGATTTCGTCTTCCAAGAGGGTTTCGATATGTTTTGCGATTTCACTGACCAAGAACGGTTTCCCCTGGACCTTGTTCAGCCCTTGGACATTCAAAAGATACTGGTTGCGAAGCAGAATTCTCAGTTGGCCGTAGTTCAGTTCCGGGACGAGAATCTTTTCGTAGTTGTGCAGCAGGGTTCCCAGGTTCCGCGGGAAGGGATTCAGATAGCGCAAATGAGCATGCGCGACGGCTTCTCCCCGGTCGATGAACCTGCGGACTGCCGTTCGGACCGAACCATAGGTGCCTCCCCAACTGACGACCAGCAACCGCCCCGAGTCGGGACCATCGATCTCCTGTTCGGGAATGAAGTTGGCGATGCCGGCGACCTTTGCGGCCCGGATCTCGGTCATGTGTTGGTGGTTGGCGGGCGAATATTCCACGTTGCCGGTGATGTCCGCTTTTTCCAAGCCTCCGATCCGGTGTTCCAGACCCGGCGTCCCCGGAATGGCCCACGGCCGGACAAATCGGCCGTCCCGCTTGTAGGGAAGGTATGTTCCCTCCCCGTTCAGTTCGGTGAGGTGTTGGACCTTGATCGGCTTCAGCTCTGAAATGTTCGGAATCCGCCAGGGCTCGGCACCGTTGCCAACGTATCCGTCGGAAAGCAGGATCACGGGCGTCATAAACTCGACCGCAATCCGTATCGCCTGCTGAGCCACCTCGAAGCAGTCACAGGGGGTGGCGGCCGCCACGATCGGCAGCGGTGATTCGCCGTTGCGGCCGAACATCGCCAGCAGCAGGTCCGACTGTTCAGTCTTTGTGGGCAGGCCAGTGCTCGGCCCGCCCCGCTGAATGTCGATGATGACCATGGGCAGCTCAGTGATCATGCCCAGTCCCATGGCCTCACCTTTGAGACAAATTCCGGGGCCGCTGCTGGCCGTCACCGCCAGATTCCCGGCGAACGCGGCCCCCACGGTGGCGGACATGGCGGCAATTTCGTCTTCGGCTTGAAAGGTCCGCACGCCGAAATTCTTCAGCTTCGAAAGCTCGTGCAGGATATCGCTGGCAGGGGTGATGGGATAGCCGGAATAAAGCAGGTTGGTTCCCGACAGTTTGGCCGCCGTTGCCAAACCGAACGCCAGCGCCTCGTTCCCGGTGATCTTGCGGTATTTTCCGGGCGTCAGCCGGGCCGGAGCCACCTCGTAATGAACCGTGAACGACTCGGTGGAGTCACCGTAGTGACTGCCGGCTTTCAGCGCCCGCAAGTTCGCATTCACAATGGCCGGGTTCTTGGAAAATTTTGACTGGACCCATTTTTCAGTGGGAGATTGATTGCGGTCGTAAAGCCAGTAGACCAAGCCCAGAGCAAAGAAGTTCTTACAGCGATCCGCTTCTTTAAGAGAGAGTCCAAGACCGTCGACGGCGTCGCGTGTCAGCCGTGTCATCGGAACTCGATGCACGTCAAAACCCCTCAGCGCGTTGTCGCTGTCGAGCGGATTCTGTTGATAGCCCGCCTTGGCAAGGTTGTTTTGATCGAACGCGTCTTCGTTGACGATCAGGGTTCCGCCCCGTTTGAGGTCGGCG
Organism: Planctomycetota bacterium; assembly: GCA_963582395.1. Taxonomy (GTDB): domain Bacteria; phylum Planctomycetota; class Planctomycetia; order Planctomycetales; family Planctomycetaceae; genus CAUZTK01. The sequence continues at coordinate 4,401 of CAUZTK010000238.1, forward strand.
ACGTTCGTTTTTAACGCGGCCGGATTCATGGCCACCAGCGTGTCGACCTCGTCACCCGGCGTGAAAATATCTAGGCTGGAGAAACTGAGCTGAAACCCGCTGACGCCGCTCAGTGACCCCGCCGGTGCCCGGATTTCGGCTGGAAAATCGGGAAGCGTGCTGACATCGTTCCCAAAGGCGGCCGACACGTTGGTGAACTGCGTTCCGGCCAATTGCATGCCATCGCCGCTGTCTCCGCAAAAGCGAATCGCGACGGTTTCTAACTGCTCTTGCCTTTTTCCGTTTGTCCTCTCCGCAGCGGCAACATCACTGGATGCCATCGGCCTTTAACTCCTCGAAGCAGGATCCACACTGTACTGCTTAGGTGCAGGAACTTGCATGTCTTGACAAGGAAAGTTGACAGTCTCGCCCGAAACCGTTGAGTCACCTCTGATGGCGGCGCTGCCGCTCGGCGAATAGTCTAATTTGGCAGTGGGTCGAGATCGGATGATTGATTTCGGCGTGCTGGTATCGTGGCTGGTTTTTGGTCGGGAGGTGTTCATTCCGCAGCGCCGTTATGCTCCTTCACGCTCCCGGGCGATGAGTTGAGAGTGCGCCGCCTGGTTATAAATAGCTTCAGGAAAATATTCGACGAGAAAGTGAGTGATAGTTTTTACATCGACAATTCCCACCGGTGCGCCCCCCGAATCGATCACAGGCAACCGTCGGTAGCCCCCCGTGTGCATCGATTTGGTGGCATCGAACAGAGAAGAGTCCACCGTGACCGTCTGGGGATTGGCTGTCATCACCTCCGACAGCTTCGTCTCGAGGCTTTGCCCTCCGTCGATCACACGGAGCAGATCCCGTTCGGTGAAAATTCCGACGAGATTTCCCTGTTCGCAGATCACCACGCTGCCGTGACTCGTATTGCGCATCTCAGCCGCAGCCACCGAGATGTTATCGGTTGGCTCCAGAGCGGGGCGGGTGGTTAAAACCAACTCGCCAACCCGGGTTTCAGTGAGGATGCTACGTAATTCCACAACAGCGATCTCGTCACGATCAGGCTTTTGATTAGATCTCATCGACTGTAGACACACGGTAACAGAACACGAAACCGTTTCGAGAGTGGTAAAACCTGATTCCAACCGAGGCTTTCAACCAGTAGCGCAAAGTACTCAAAACTATTACCTCCGGTATTCTTGCAATTCCCCCGCATGTTGAAAAGTCCCAAATTTGTAAAAGCAGATAGTTTATTGCGATTCTACCGATTTTGTCGACCTGATCGACCAAAATCACGGGAGGACGACTCTCGAGCACAGCAAACCGGGCGGTCTGACGGTGCCCTGCAGCTCGTCTTGTCGTGACATCGTCGATTTGAGATAAACTGCCACGGCCGAAATCGGTCGTCGGACAAAATTTTGCAGCGGCAGGAAAGGATGCCTCAACGATGATCGAGCCGCCGACGAAACAATTGCTCAAAAACCTCGCGGATTTGAAACTCTGCACCCCGGTTGCTCTGCGGCGATGCCGGCGACATGTGCGGCGTCTGGCTTGTGATCTGCCGGCATTCGATTCGGTCTGGATCGATGCGCTGGTCCACGCTCGAAAGCTGACACCGTTCCAGGCCCGAATTCTCGAATCGGCCCATCCGGAACATTTGAGCGTCGGACCGTGCGTTTTGGTAGATCGATTGGGTCACGGCGCTGCTTCCGAGACCTTTCTGGCCCGAAAACGTGGCCAAAAC
>CAUZTK010000239.1:0-6104 GCA_963582395.1 Planctomycetota bacterium
GATTCATGGGCCGCAGACACAACGAGGTTCAGGCCGAAGAAAAGATTGTCCCCTACGAAATTACCGGCGGCCCGACCGATTACGTCAAGGTGAAAGTCAAGGACAAGGAATACACTCCGCCGGAGATCTCCGCTTTGACGTTGAGGAAACTGAAAGAAGCCGCTGAAAGCTATTTGGGTCACAAGGTCAACAAAGCAGTCATTACCGTACCGGCGTATTTTAACGATGCCCAACGTCAGGCGACGAAGGATGCCGGTCAGATTGCCGGCCTGGAAGTGGCCCGGATTATTAACGAGCCGACGGCGGCGGCGCTGGCCTACGGACTGGAGAAAAAACGAGACGAAAAGATCGTCGTTTTCGACCTGGGGGGCGGGACTTTCGACGTCTCCATTCTCGAAGTGGACGTCGAACTGGTCGAGGTGCTCAGCACAAACGGCGACACGCATCTGGGCGGCGACGACTTTGACGAAGAGCTGATCAACTTTATTGCCGACAAATTCCAAGCCGAACAGGGCATCGACCTGCGGAAGGACTCGATGGCCCTGCAACGACTACGAGAGGCGGCCGAGAAGGCCAAGAAAGAACTTTCGACATCGCAAACGACTGACATCAACTTACCGTTTATCACGGCCGACGCCAGCGGCGCCAAACACCTACAGATGAACGTCTCCCGGGCCGACTTCGAGAGGTTGATCGATCCGCTGGTCGAACGCTGTCGCCGACCCGTGCGCAACGCGCTCAGCGACGCAAAACTGGACCCCAAGCAAATTGACGAAGTGGTGCTGGTCGGCGGATCGACCCGCGTCCCGAAGGTGCAGGCCTTTGTCAAAGAGATGTTCGGCAAGGAGCCGCACAAGGGGGTCAATGCGGACGAGGTCGTTTCGGTCGGAGCAGCCATTCAGGGGGCAATCATCGCCGGAGACGTCAAAGACGTCGTCCTGCTCGACGTGACGCCGTTGTCGCTGGGAATCGAAACGGAAGGCGGCATCATGACCGTCCTGGTCGAGCGGAACACGACCATCCCCGTCACCAAGAAAGAAACCTTCTCGACGGCTGCCGACAACCAGACCGCCGTCACCGTTCGTGTTTTTCAGGGCGAACGGCAAATGGTCAACGACAACCGGCTGTTGAGTCAATTCAATCTCGAAGGGATGCCACCGGCGCCGCGCGGAATGCCGCAAATCGAGGTTTCGTTCGATATCGATGTCAACGGCATCTTGAACGTGTCGGCCAAAGACAGGGCTACCGGCAAAGAGCAATCGGTACTGATCGAAGAATCGAGCGGCCTTAAGGACGACGAAATCGACCGCCTGAAACAGGACGCTGAGTCGCACGCCGCCGAAGACCAGCGCAAGCGAAAACTGGCCGAAGCGCACAACAAGGCCTCGCGAATGGTCTACGAGACCGAGAAATTGTTGAAGGAGCACGCCGACAAACTCGACGACGTTTCAAAGTCGGCCATCGAATCGTCGATCGAAAAGGTCAACGAAGCCGCCAAAGGCGAAGACCTTGACGCCATTGAAACTGCAATTTCAGAACTGGAACAGGCGACGCACGCCTTGTCCAAGCACATGTACGAAGCGGCCCAACAATCCGCGACCCCCGGCACAGGCGATCCATCACAAGGCTCTTCAAGCGACGGTGGCACAGACGGGGAAGAAGTGATCGATGCGGAGTTCGAGAAGAAAGAATAGCGAACGGTCACCCCCCAACCGCTCAACAACGGCTCACTGCATCTCCCATAACGCGGTTTTGTTCGGGATCGCGATTTCATTGAGCCCCCGGTGTTTTCACCGAGGGGCTAAGCGGCCCACAGGAGACCGACATGGCATTTCGTTTCGATAAACTGACCATCAAGGCTCAGGAAGCCGTGCAAGTCGCGCAAAAATTTGCGGAGGACCACGGTCACCAACAACTGCTGCCGCTACACTTACTCGACGCGCTGCTAAAGGAAGAACAGGGTGTCGTTGGACCGCTGATGGAGAAAATCGGTGCGCAGGTTGGTCAACTGGAATCGATGGTCGAAAGCGAGCTGAACCGACTGCCGAAAGTTTCCGGAACCGGCTATCAGATTGGTGCCGCGCCGGCCACCATGCAGCTTTTTGAAAAGGCCCAACAGATCGCCGATGAGATGAAGGACGAGTTTATCTCGACCGAGCATCTGTTGCTGGCCCTGACCCAAATCGACGACCAGGCCAAGCGGCTGCTGGAACTCAACGGCATCGAGGAATCCAACGTCCTTGATGCGCTGAAGACGGTCCGCGGCGAACAGCGCGTGACCGATCAAAACCCGGAAGACAAATACCAGGCGCTGGAGCAATACGGTCACGACCTAGTCAAGCTGGCCCGCCAAGGAAAAGTCGACCCGGTCATCGGCCGCGACACCGAAATTCGCCGGGTCATTCAGGTCCTCTCGCGGCGCAGGAAGAACAATCCAGTGCTCATTGGCGAACCGGGCGTCGGCAAGACGGCGATTGTGGAAGGGCTCGCCCAACGCATTGTGCTGGGCGATGTTCCGCAGAAACTCAAAGATAAAACCGTCGTGGCGCTCGACATGGGCGCGCTGATTGCCGGCACCAAGTACCGCGGCGAGTTCGAGGACCGCCTGAAGTCTGTTCTGCGCGAGGTTCAGGCAGCTGAAGGCCGGGTAATTTTGTTCATCGACGAGATGCACACGGTCGTCGGCGCCGGTGCGGCTGAAGGAGCCATGGATGCCTCCAACCTGCTCAAACCGGCTTTGGCTCGCGGTGAGCTGCACTGCGTTGGTGCGACCACGCTGGATGAATATCGAAAACACGTTGAGAAGGATCCGGCGCTAGAGCGGCGATTCCAGCCGGTGCTGGTGCAGGAACCGAACATACAAGACACCATCTCGATCATCCGCGGGCTGAAGGATCGGTACGAATCGCATCACGGTGTTCGGATTACCGACGACGCACTGATCGCTGCGGCGACTCTTTCCGACCGCTACATCAACGACCGTTTTCTGCCCGACAAGGCGATCGACCTGGTCGACGAAGCCAGCAGCCAGTTGCGAATGGAGATTGACTCGATGCCGGCCGAAGTCGACGAGGCAACCCGCCAGTTAACGCGGATGCAGATCGAAGCGGCCGCCCTGGCCAAGGAGACCAGCCCCGAAATCCGCCAGCGTCTGGCAGAACTCAAACGGCAGATCGCCGACCGTGAGGAACAGGTCAACAGCCTCAAGGCCCGCTGGCAGGCCGAGCAGCAGGCCCTCTCGCATCTGCAGCCGCTGAAAGAGCAGATCGAACGGTTGCGGACCTCCTACGAGCAGGCGTTTTCCCAGGCACAGCAGACCAACCTCAACGAAGACTACATCCGCGCCCACGAAACCGAGCAGCAACTGCGAGAATCCGAACGAAAGCTGGCCGAACTGGAACAGCGCGCGGCCGAGACGAACGACGGTGAAGGCGAGCGGCTGCTCCGCCAAGAGGTGACCGACGAAGACATCGCCCGCGTCGTCAACGTCTGGACCGGCATTCCGGTCACGCGGATGATGCAGGGCGAGCGCGAAAAGCTGCTGAACATGGAAGACGGCTTGCATTCGCGAATGATCGATCAGCAGGAAGCGGTCGAAGCGGTCTCCAACGCCGTTCGCCGTTCGCGGTCCGGACTGCAGGACCAAAACCGGCCGATCGGATCGTTCATTTTTCTGGGGCCGACCGGTGTCGGCAAAACCGAACTCTGTAAGGCGCTGGCCGAGTTCCTCTTCGACGACGAGCGGAACATGGTCCGCATCGATATGAGCGAGTTCATGGAACGGCACTCGGTAGCCCGGCTCATCGGCGCCCCACCCGGCTATGTCGGCTACGAGGAAGGAGGCCGGCTGACCGAGGCGGTCCGCCGCAACCCTTACTGTGTGTTGCTGCTCGATGAGATCGAAAAAGCCCACCGCGATGTCTTCAACGTGCTGCTGCAGTTGCTCGACGACGGCCGACTGACCGACAGTCACGGCCGCACCGTCGATTTCACGAACACAATCGTGGTGATGACCTCGAACATCGGCAGCCAGCTCATCATAGATCTGGCTGGCCAGGAGCACGAAGCGGAAATCAGCAACCGCGTCATGGATGCGCTCAGGCACGAGTTCCTGCCGGAGTTTCTGAACCGCATCGACGAGGTGATCGTGTTCCACCCGCTGGGCAAGCGGGAAATTCGCGAGATCGTCGACCTGCAGCTCAAAAAGCTGGCCGAGCAACTCGAGGAAAACGGTTACGGGCTATCGGTCACTGAATCCGCGAAAGACTTACTGACCGAAGAGGGATACGATCCAGTTTACGGAGCCCGTCCGTTGAAGCGTGTCATTCAGCAACGCTTGCAAAACTCGCTGGCTAACGAGATTCTGGCCGGTCAGTTTCCCGAGGGGAGCACGATTTTCGTAGACGGCACCCGCGACGGGTTTATCTTCACGGCCGAGCCGGCAACGACCCCGCAGGCAACGTAAGAACGCAAGCGTTCAGGACCGAAGATCGAGGACCGCTACCGAACCTCATTCCCAAACTCCAGCTTGGGAACGAGGAAAGGACCACCTCACCGGGCCCGCTGTCGATCAGTCGCTATTTTGCCGAGTCCGGTTCTTCGAGGACGGCAAAGGGGCTAATTTTTCGGACTTTGCCCTCAATATCGACCTTTTCGGCCGGAGCCGAAGCCTTTGCATATTTCTCGCGGAGCTTTTTCAGCTTTTCCCGGCGTTTCCGATTGCGAGCTAACTCACGGCCACGTTCGACACGTCCCATTCGTATGTCAATTCCTTTTCTTTCTTTGGCCCTCCACGAACTTCGTGGTGCGGGCGGCTCGCCCGAAATTGTGGTCCCAAAATGTTATTTAGCCGGTCCGGCCAACGGTACGTTTCACCACAATCTTGGCAGAAATCCGTATTCTCTTGTCGAACCGGATTGACTGGCCACTCAAAAAGCCAACCGCTTTGATAATCCAGCCGGCAGCCGCTCTGAAGAATTGCAACCGGTCAACCACCCGACGGCGAAGAATACTTTTTATCAATCCCGCCGTTGCGGGTCAACCGCTCGAAACCAACCACGGGCCCTTTGTTAAGCGATTCCAGCCGGCCCAGCAGCGGTGCTCTTTCAAAGCGACCATCCCACTGGGAGGGTCGTCGCTTTGGGGACAACGACAACACCGTCGCGAACCACGACAGGACTACGTTCCGAATCTGCCGTGGTACCTGACTCGCATTGAACACGAACATTTTGTCTGATCCGGCAGTTCTTGTCGACAATCACTCCTTGCAGACGGCTGCCAGCGCCTATGCCGACTGGGGGGCGGGCGACGTCGGCGGCGATTTCGTCGGGACTCTGATAGTAGTCGGCCCCCATGAGAACCGAGTTACGAACGGTCACGTTGCGGCCGATGCGGCAGCGCAAACCGACAACGCTGTTCTCGATGACCGACCCCTCGCCAATCACGCAGCCATCAGCCAGCAGACTGCCGACGATTGTTGCACCGTCGATTCGCGTGGGCGGCAGAGAGCGGGTGCGAGAGTAAATCGGAGCATCTTCAGCGGCGAACTCAAACGGCGGATTGGGACTGGTCAATGCCAGGTTCGCTTCGTAAAACGCACGAATCGTCCCAATGTCTTCCCAATAGCCGTCGAACAGGTGGACCTGTACGTGTCTGGCTGCGATCGACGTCGGGAAAACCTGCTTACCGAAATCTTCGTAATCGGTCGTCTTGAGCAGTTCCACCAGCACGTCCCGATTGAACAGATAAATGCCCATGCTGGCCAGGCAGTCGCGCCCGCGGCCTCGATGCCCTGTGCTTCGATCCACGCCGGATCGGTCCGGACGGCCTCGAGCTCGTCGCCGGTCTGTGGTTTCTCCCGAAAGCCGATGACCCGTTCGGAATCATCCAGTTGCATGATTCCGAACGCCGAAGCGGCCTCGGCGCTGACGGGGACCGCGGAAATTGTGACGTCAGCAGCCGATTCACGATGCGTGGCCAGCATCTCGGTGAAGTTCATGCGGTACAGTTGGTCGCCCGAGAGAATCAGCACGGTCTCGATACCGTACTGCTCGATGTACATGAGGTTCTTGCGGACGGCATCGGCGGTGCCCTGATACCAGTCG
>CAUZTK010000240.1:0-6097 GCA_963582395.1 Planctomycetota bacterium
ATTCACAAAGTCGACGACAGTTTGGGTCCTCCAGGTGGTTTGCATAGTATTGTTGACGCATGCTGTGTAAAAAAGGGTAGCGAAAATAGTTCAGCCTCATCGACTCAAGATGGTCCTCTGTTGGGAGAATGCTCGGCGATGAAATCATTTTCGCACAGTTGGGTTGTTGCCGCAGTTTTTGGACTTCTCGCAGGCACTGCCGCCGAAACCGTAGGGGCCGGCCAGAACCGGGCAGACTCGGCAAAATCAGGGTCGTCCGAAAACGGTCCGGTCGATCCGCTGGCGAAAATGGTCGACGAGGCGATCGACATCTCGACTCGCCGTTACCTCACCGGCAACGTGCATACTCCCTGGCAAATCATGCACGGGCTGCTGGCCCTGCGGCAGGAGTATCGGATCAAGCAGGACGGCGAAAGAGTCAAGGCCATCGACTGGATCTCGCAGGGGGCGCTCTTCCGTGGAGAACCTTGGTTTCAGAAGACCCGTTACGGAGGCCGCGCGCATCCCTATTCAACCGACTATGCTTTCGAAGGGCACCCCAACCAGTTCTTGGCGATCTTGGCCATCGCAGAGGTTCCGAAAGAGCACACAATCATCACTGCTCAGGGTGAGACGATCACGATTGCCGACATGGTCCGGCACGCCCAGATGGAAGTCAGCAGCCGCGAGGAGATCACCTGGACCTTGTGGGCGCTGAGCCATTATCTGGAGCCCAACACCCGCTGGCAAAACAAGTACGGCGAGCAGTGGAGTATCGAGCAGTTGGTGCAAATGCAGACACAGGAGCCGGTTGAAAACGCTGCCTGCGGCGGGTCGCACGGACTGTTTTCACTGACCTATGCCCGCAACACCTACTTGAAGACAGATCGGCCGCTGCGGGGCGTTTGGCTGGAAGCTGACCAGAAAATTCAGCGGTACATCCGCGAGGCACGTGCTTATCAGAATTCGGACGGCACCTTTTCGACCGACTACTTTTCGGGCAGTGGTCACAGCTACCAATTCGAGACCCGTCTGAACACGTCGGGCCACACGCTGGAGTTCCTGACGCTGGCCCTTCCCAAAGAACGCTTGAAAGACCAGTGGATCCGTCGGGCCGTGCATGCGATCTCGAAAGACTTGATCGACCACCGTCGCAGCCCGGCCGAATGCGGATCGCTGTATCATGCGATGGACGGTCTGGTGATTTACCGCCAGCGGACCCGACCAAAGTCCCAGCCCGTGCCGATCGTCGCCGAGGGCCATAGCACCGAGGGCAAAACGCCCGAAATATCCGAGAAAGACGGTGCTCGCAGCAGCGGCGCTGACGGGCGCTCGGACGACAACTGAGAACAGCGAGGATCGATCTTCGCCGCCACGTCATTTACCGATACAGAATTTCCTGAAGATGCGATCGAGGATGTCGTCGGTGTAAACGGTGCCCAGAATGTGCCCGAGATGATCCAGCGCCTCGCGGAGGTCGATGGCAAGGATTTCATCACCCGCTCCGGTCGCGGCCGACTCCCGACCACGTTTAAGGGTGCCGAGGGCGCGTTCGAGGCTATCACGGCAACGCGAAGCGGTCGCCCCTAATAGCTGCCGGCCGCCTGAAGAAGGCGCGGCGAGCTGGGCAACCGCACGCTTGATAAGTTCCGACATTCCTGTCCCTGCCAGCGCACTGACCTGCAAGCCGTTCACGTCGCCATTGTGGTTCGGATCGACGTCGCATTTTGTCTGCACGAGGAGAAGCGGTCGTTGCTGCTCGATGAGTTCGGCCCGCAGACGGGCGTCGGCCTGGCGGGTGGGCGGATCGAAATCGACCGCGTTGCACCAGAGAATCAGATCGGCCTGCTGCAACCGCTCCCAACCAAGACGTTGCGCCTGACCGGTCACAGCGTCGAGAGAATCGTTCCAGCCGGCCGTGTCGATCAGCTCCACGGCCGTTCCGTTCCAATCGGACGGGGCACAGAGGTAATCGCGGGTGGTTCCGCTGACGGCTGAGACGAGGGCCGTGTCACGGCCGACGAGCGCATTGAACAGAGTGCTCTTACCGGCGTTCGGCAGACCGGCGAGCACAACCTGTCGCCGCCCGGAAGAACGCATTCGAGCAGCGGCCTGGCCGAGCAGCAGCTCGATTACGTTACGGGCCGAGTCGATGCGGTCCAACAGTTGATCGCGGGAAACGAACTCAATGTCCTCGTCGACGAAATCGAGCCCGGCCTCCAAATCGGCCAGAAGATCGAGCAGATCATTTCGGACGCTGGCGATCCGGCCGGAAATTCCGCCGGCCAACTGTCTGAGCGCAGTTTCAAGCTCACGGTGATCGTGGGCGTCGATGACTCCGAGCACCGCTTCGGCCTGAACAAGGTCGACCCGGCCGGCCAGAAACGCCCGCAGAGTGAATTCCCCCGGACGGGCGGGGCGGGCTCCGCAGTTGTGCAGTTCTGCCAGGACCGACTCCAGCAACGGCGGCGAGCCGACCATGTGCAACTCGGCGGCGGGCTGGCCGGTGTAGCTTCGAGAATTTGGCCAGAGATAGACGTCCAAAAGGACCGCTGAGCGGAAGTCCGCCAGCCGAAGCCGTCCGGCATGTCGGCTGGCGACTCGGGTCGTGGACCACTGGTCGGGCCGTTCCGCATCGAATAGCCGATTGAGCGTTTCCCAAACTCTTGGGCCGCTCAGACGGATGACGCCCCGTGCCCCAGGACCGGCCGGTGAAGCCAGTGCCGCGATCGTGTCGTCCAATTCCATATCCACGCGGTCATTCTACGGGGCCGCAGCAGAGATGGACAGTGGGAGAAAGGGAGTCTGTTTGGGGACCTCCGTTCCGCCGAACTCTGCTTGGCCCGGATTACGTACAGACGTGGTCAACTCAGCGCTGTCGCATCGGATAGCAGCGACCAGCAGTTATAGTTTGAGAGCACACCGAATGATCGTGGGTGTGGTCGTCAAACTGGTCGTTTGAGCGGAAATCGACCGCTACCGGCGAGACTTTTTCTTTTTCTTCCGGCTGCCGAGTTTGGCCTCGGCCGATTTGTTGCCGCCGCTGTTTTCGCGAGACTGAGTTTGGTTTGCCCGTGCAGAGTCGGCGGCTTCGAGCAACCGTTGCAGCCATCCCTTGCCTTCCTTGCCGTTGCCGTTACGGTTTTTCGGCTCAATTTTTTTCGCGGCGGCGGGAGCGACTGTCGCGGCTTCGTCCGGTTCAGATTTTTTTTCGCCGGCTCCCACTTTGCCGTAGTCGAGCATTTTCCGCTCGCCGATACCCCACAAGCTGGATGCGATGAAGTAGACACACAGTCCGGCCGGCATGTGATAAAACATGAACCCCATAAAAACCATCATGAAATTCATCATCTTGTGCTGCATGGCCTGCTGTTCGTCGATCGGCGGCGGCATAAACAGCTTCTGCTGCACGAGAAACAAGCCCACGGTGACCAACGGCAGCAGGTTGAAATCCTGCCCGAGAAACGGCAGTGCGAACGGCATTTCAAACATGGCGTCGGGAGCGGCAAGATTTTTAATCCACGTCAAAGGAAACGGCGTCATCCGCAGATCGACGGAGTTTCTCAGGGCCTGGAACAGCCCGATGAAGATCGGCATTTGCAGAAAGATCGGCAGACAGCCGGCAAAGGGGTTGTAGTTGTTCTTGCTGAACAGCTCCATTTGCGCCTTGGCGAACTTCTCCTTTTCGTTGGCGTATTTCTTTTTGAGCTCGGCGATTTTCGGCTGCAGCTCTTTCATCTTCTTGGCGCTGGCCGCCTGCTTCCGAGAGATCGGGAACATGCAGCCGCGAACCATGATTGTCAGAAAGATAATCGCGATGCCGTAAGGAATACCGGCCGTATCGTGTATGAACTTCAGCAGCGAAGTCAGCGACTTGCTGATCAGCGCCGTGATGGATGCACCAAAGGGAAACCAAGTGTAGCCGATGATCTCGTCGGCACCGAGCCGGTGCAGCAGTGCGTCTCGTTTGGGTCCGGCAAACAAGTCATAGGAATGGGTGAATTCGCGGCCCTGCGGCAGCGGGACGACTTTCGAGGTCAGTTGCACACTGACGTCGCTGTGATTCTTGTCCTTGACCCCTTCAGTGACCAGCATCGGCTGAGCGGCCTCAATGTAGGGGATCTTGAGCTTCAATTGATCGTCGACCGGCAGCAGCAGGGCGGCAAAATACTGCACGTCGACGCCGATGTACCGGAAGCTGCGTTTCCACTCCTCAATTTCATTGTCGGCATCGTCGTCGCTGATCGTCTTGGCCGTAATCGTCTTGTCTTCGATCGTGCGTCGATCCCGAGGCTGGTCTTTCTCATCTTCGTTTTCGTTGAGGAAACCGACCTCAACTTCACGAAAAACGCTAGTATGTTCGGTATTTTCGAGCGGAAGGCCGACCGGCCCCTGCAACGTGTAACTGACTTGTTGCGGCTGGTCGCTGAGGTTACGGATCGTGAAATCCATCCGCAGTTGATACCCGCTGACATCGGTGTCGCGGACTTTCCGCATGCCGTCTTCATCTGCCGGGAGGGTTACTTTATTGAGTGAATATCGTTTCCGGACTTCGAGTTCGCCGTCCGGAGAGACGAACCGATAGGTGACCGACGAAAAAACGCCCCGCCACTGCGAATCGGCCTGCTTCTCGACGATTTCCCATTCGACGTCTATGAGCCGTGTGCCCAGCGCTTTCAGTTGATCGTCAATGGAGTCCACCGAGGTTTGTAGCGTCCGCAGAGTTTCGTTTCCCTTTTGGACCGTCTGAACTACGGCAAGCGGCAATTGTGGGTTGTCCAACTGCTTGTAGCGATCGTCGTTCAGATTGACGAACTCAACGGCAGCACCGGTCGTCGTCGTGCCGACTTCGGCAAAGTAGCCCGTGTTTGGGTCGGGCGAACCAAGCACAATCTGGTCGTGGGGACGGTCAGGCAGCTTCGGCTTGTCGATGGGTTTTCCGACGGCGTCCGGTTTTTGCTCCAGTTCGACTTTGTCGTCGGGTTCGTCGTTTGAGCCGGTGGCAACTTGGGGCACGTTTTGCCGTTGTTTGACTTCCTCGTGCTGAGGTGCTGCGTTTTCCGCTTGCTGATTCTGTCCGGCAGGGGGCGGCACCAATAGCGGGGCAACCCTCATCCATAGGACGATAATCGCAAATGAAAGGGCGAAGAACGCCAAAAGACGTTTCAGTTCCATGGTCTGGTTACCAGACAGATTTCCGAGCCGAGCTGCAAGGCCGCCGGGATGTCCACTCCGTGCTGCCCTTCAGCCCGACCGCTCAACTCAAGCGATGCACGATTTACCGGCCGTCGCGCAGACGGTCGCCCAGGAAGTTATCGAGTTCAGAAATGGCGTAGATTTTCTGGATGGTCGTCTCGAAATCGTAATCGACCTGCCGAAACTCCATGCTGACGTTGTCCAACATCACGTAAGACGACCGGCGATCGCCGTTGCGGGGCTGGCCCACAGACCCCACATTGACCAGGACTTTCTGCATGCCGAGCGTGTAGTGATCATCAATCTCCTCGGGAGACAGAAAGTTTAAGTCTTCGGTGAAGATACCGGGAATGTGAGTATGCCCCTGAAAGCAATACTTGTCGACGAGCGAGAAAATTCGCTCCATTTTCCGTTGGTTGTAGATGTCTTCCGGGAAGACGTATTCGTTGAGCGGATTTCGCGCAGAACCGTGAACGTACAAATAGTCGCCATCACGGCGCATCCGTGGCAGTTCGCCGAGAAACTCCCAGCGCCGCTCGTTGCCCGCTTTGTCGCCGGTTTCGAGCATCTTGCGGGTCCAGAAGATGGCCCGTTCGGCACCGGCGTTGAATCCTTCGGGATCGAACAAGGCTCCTTGGTCGTGGTTTCCGAGCAAGCAGGAATCGCACGACATGACCAAATCAATGCACTCGCGCGGATTGGGACCGTACCCGACGATATCACCCAGGCAGAAAACCTCTTCGATTCCCTGCTGTTTGATGTCTGCCAGGACCGCCTCAAGTCCTTCCAGGTTGCCGTGAATGTCGCTGATAATCGCTTTCAAAGAGGGATCGCTCCCCGCAGGATCTTACTGTTCGGCATCACACATCTGCTACCGTAAAGCAAATTTTGAGTTTAGTTTAGCGACGACGACCCAGTCAAG
>CAUZTK010000241.1:0-6091 GCA_963582395.1 Planctomycetota bacterium
CCGTCAGGAGGCAGCGTGATGACTAATTTCAATCGTCGTGAGTTTTTGGAGACAACGGCCCTAGCAGCCGCAACGGCTTCCGTCGCTGGGGGCGTCTGGTTCTCCGAACGAGAAGCTGGGGGTGGCCGTGCTCGGCTGCGGACGGGGCCGGACGCTGGCCAACTGGTTTGCCAAGCTTGCCGGTAGTCAGGTCGTCGCCATTTGCGATCCCGACTCGACCCGTGCGGCCCGGTTGTGTGACCAGATTGAATCGGTCGCGGGCAGACGTCCGCAGCAGGTCGGCGACTTTCGCAGACTGCTGGACCGCAAAGATGTCGACGCGCTGGCAGTTGCCACGCCGGATCATTGGCACGCGCCGGCGACGATCCTCGCCTGTTTGGCCGGCAAAGACGTCTACGTCGAAAAGCCCTGCTCGCACAACATCGTTGAAGGAAGACGGACGGTCGAGACCGCGCGAAAGCAGGGGCGGATCGTTCAGCACGGCACGCAGTTGCGGGCCGCGCCGCATTACCAACAAGCCTGGAATCTGCTCAGGGAAGGCGTCATCGGCAAAGTGATGATGGTCAAAGCCATCAACAACCAGCGTCGGGGTCTGCGGTCGCATCGGCCCGATGAACCGGTCCCCCCGGGCGTTGATTACGACTTGTGGCTCGGTCCGGCAAAAAAACGCCCCTTCAACCGCAACCGCTTTCATTCTGGCTGGCACTGGATGTGGGAGTACGGCACCGGCGACATCGGCAACGATGGCATCCATCAGATCGATTTGGGCCGTTGGGCATTGGGGCTTAAATCCCCGAAAGCGGTCTTCTGCAGCGGGGCGAAACTCGGATCCAAGGGAGACGCGCAGGAAACGCCCGACACCATGGTCGTGACCTGGGAGTATGACGATCTGCTGTACGTCTTCGAACAGCGAGACTTCACTCCGTATCGGATGCAGGGGCACCGGCTCGACAACGATAACATCTTCTACGGCGACAAAGGCTACCTGATGATCGACCGCGACGGCTTCCGCGTCTTCTATAAAAACGAGCGGGGACCCTCGTTTCAGCGGCGGTGGATCGATACGCCGCGACATTATCAGAACTTTATCGACTGCGTCAAAACCCGCCGACGGGAAGACCTGATCGCCGACATCGAGGATGCGCATTATTCGTCGTTGCTGTGTCACCTGGGAAACATCTCGTACCGGACCGGACGACGGCTGACGTTCGATCCACAGACGGAAACATTTCTGGGAGACGACGAAGCAAACCGCTATCTGGGCCGCGAATATCGACAAGGTTTCGAACTGCCGCAAATCTGAGCCGAATTGTGCCGCAGGCCGAGGTCGAGTCGGCTTTGGGCGCCGCCCTCAGGCCGACTCGATCAGCCAAGTCGGACGTCAACACTGGCACTGTGGGCGGTGAGACCTTCCTTTTCAGCCATCAGGCGAACGTCTTCAGCCGCGCGCCGCAGCCCTTCGCGATTGTAGGAAATGACCGAAGAGCGTCTCCGGAAGTCGAGGACGCAGAGTCCGCTGGCAAACCGAGCGGTGCCCCCGGTCGGCAGAACGTGCGAGGGACCGGCGACATAATCGCCCAAGGCAACCGGGGTGTCGTGGCCGAGGAAAATCGCGCCGGCGTTCTGCACGCGGGCCAGCATCTGGTCCGGATCGGTCGTCGAAATGTGCAGGTGCTCCGGCGCCATGCGGTCGGACAAGCGGGCGGCTTCGGCGGCATCGCGGGCGAGAATCAACGCACCATGCGCTTCCAGACTCTGCCGGGCGAGCCGGCCCCGCGGTAACCGTGTTAGCTGCAAGGCCATTTCCATTTTGACGGCCTCGATCAGCGGCCCGTGCCAAGTGATCAAGATGCCGGAACCGGGGCTGTGCTCGGCCTGTGAAATCAGGTCGCTGGCGACGAAATCGGCTCGTGCCGATTCGTCGGCCAACACGATCACCTCGCTGGGTCCGGCGATGCTATCGATGTCGACCTCTCCGAAGACGTGCCGTTTAGCCAGCGCCACGAACAAATTGCCCGGCCCGACAATTTTGTCGACCCGCGGAAGTCCTTCGATTCCATAGGCCAGAGCGGCGACTGCCTGTGCACCGCCAATGCGGTACACTTCGCTGATCCCGATTTCGGCGCAGGCGGCCAACAAGTCAGTGTTGTAACCGCCGAACTCGGTCGGCGGGACAACGACGGCAATTTCGCCGACGCCGGCAGTCTGCGCGGGAACTGCGGTCATCAAGACCGTTGAAGGATAGGTCGCCGCTCCGCCAGGAACGCAGATGCCGACCCGCCGCAGAGGCAGTGACCGCTGTCTCAGCTCAACGCGGCTCGCCCCGTCCTGCCGAACGACTTTCACATCGTCCACCAAAACCGCCCTCTGGAACTCGGCGATGTTGTCACGGATACGGCGGATCGTCTCAAGATAACCGGCATCGGCCGTCTGTCGCGCTTCCTTGAGTTCTGCGGACGAGACACGCATTGTTTCGGCCGTCAGGTCTTGGCCGTCGAGTTTGCGGGTGTATTGCAGCACGGCTTCGAGGCCATCTCGCTCAACGTCATCGCAAATCCGCTCGACGACCTGCTGGGGAGAGAGAGCTTCGCCGAACAGTTCGATCGTTCGTTGACGATCGGTCCCCGAAACGACGTCGCCCCGCGGGCTGAGCTTCCTCCGCAATTGGACGAACAACTCCTCGGCGTTGTCGCTCGAACAGTCGATGGTCGTGATGTCGATCGGCGTCGCGGTGGAATTGTTCATGTCTGGTGGGTCCGATGATTGGTGCCCAGGGATAAGTATCCCCGCCGGCCGTTGTTACGCCATCGTAAATCCGAGATCTCCACCCGTAAAGGACCCAGATGATAGGGGGGGAACTTCGGCGTTTCATTGCCACGGGAATGAGGCGGTTGTAGAGTAAAGCTAAACAGTAAAGGGCAGCACACTTGACGCTGCCCCCGACAACTTCATGTGTCCAGGATGCTATACAATGCCCGAAATTCTCTACGATCTCCGCAGCGATACCGTCACCAAACCGACATCCGGAATGCGTCAGGCGATTGCCAATGCCGAAGTCGGCGACGACATGAACGGGGAAGACCCGACCGTCAACCGGCTGGAGGCGATGGTGACCGATCTGTTCCAGAAGGAGGCGGCCGTTTTCGCTTGCTCCGGAACGCAGTCGAACCAGATGGG
This sequence comes from Planctomycetota bacterium, assembly GCA_963582395.1. GTDB lineage: Bacteria > Planctomycetota > Planctomycetia > Planctomycetales > Planctomycetaceae > CAUZTK01. Next base: position 3,178 of record CAUZTK010000241.1, read on the forward strand.
AGTCCGGACCCACTGTCTGCCAGGCGACGAGCTGCTGATCGCCGAAACGGGACACATCGCCAATTTCGAAGCGGGCGCCCCGGCCGCGTTGAGCGGGGTCACCTGCCGTGTCGTTCCGGGGCGAAACGGCATGCTCGACCTGCCCGATCTGGAAGGAAAGATTCGCGCCGACAATCAGCACCTGTGCCGAACAAGGCTGCTCTGCCTGGAAAACACGACCAACGGTGGCGGCGGCAAGGCATATCCATTAGAACAGGTGAACCGGGTGGGTCGTTGGGCTCACCAGCACGGGCTGAAAGTCCACATGGACGGTGCCCGGCTGTTCAATGCGGTGACGGCAACGGGCGATTCACCGGCCGAAATCCTCAGACACGTCGACACCGTGTCGATTTGCTTTTCCAAGGGGCTGGGCTGTCCGATGGGATCAATTCTGGCCGGATCGTCCGAGGACATTGCTTGTGCCCGCCGCGCGCGCAAGCTGTTTGGCGGGGCCCTCCGACAGGCTGGAATACCCGCAGCCGCGGCCGTTTACGCGCTGGAAAACCACGTCGAACGGCTGGCCAAAGACCACGAGAACGCCCGTCTGCTGGCCGAGAAAATCGCACAGATCGACGGACTTGTGATCGATCCGGATGAGGTCGAATCGAACCTTGTTTTCTTCGAGGTCGATCGAGAACTAGGCAATGCAGCTCAGTTGTCCAATCGACTCCTGGAGCGGGGCCTACGGATTGGGGCGATGGGACCGCAGCGATTGCGGGCCTGTACGCACCTCGACGTGACACGGGACGATGTTCTTGCGGCGGCAGAAATCCTCAAGGGCTGCGTGGCGGAAGGTTTCGGCGAGATGGTTGGTTCGTCTTCCGGACCATACGCCCGGAATTGAGGCCGCAAACCCGGTTCTGCACCCCTGAACCGGGTGTGTGCGAGTCCCGGTTGAACTGTTTTCCGGTTTTCCGATATGATAATGTTAGCAGCATCGCTCCTAACGGTGATGGGTCGTCGCCGAGGCGTTCAGCCGATCACCACTCGATGTTGCTGCTTTGCAGCCCATTATCAAAATGTTCCGTCTTTGTCAGCCAATCGGTTTGCACGGGGCGCGTCCTTTTTGATCATCAACGGTATAAGGGGTTGCCGACATGGAAGTGAACGGTCCTGGGTCGCTCTTCAATGCATTCCCCGCCAGGCCGACGGGTTCGGTGCCGAACGTCGAAAAGCCGGCCGAGGCAAAACCAAACAGCCTAAACGATGACGTCGAAATCTCGGCGGTGGGAAAGATGTTCAATCGGCTGAGCCAATCTCCAAAGGTCCGAGCCGAGCGGTTGACCCGCATTAAGGTGGAGATCGATGCCGGTATCTATGAGACGCCGGAGAAACTGAAAGCGGCGCTCTTAAAGATGATGAACGAAATCGGGCTGAACGACGAAGACGACGGTTAACAGTCTGTTGGAAAACTGCTTAGACCGCTCGCAGCCAGAATGAGTTTTTCAACGGGCTGTTAAGACAGCTCCTCGATGCGGGGCACAGGCTTGTGCATGAACTCGAGTCAGTCGAAGTCGCTGTCTCGCCGGCCGCCAAGTTCCAGGAGTATCTGGCGACCAAGGGCCAAAGATTGACATACGTGCGCCACATCATCGTCGAAGAGGTCTTCGCCGATCACGAGCACTTCGACAAGGAACAACTGGTGGAACGGCTTTCGCGGGCCAAATCGGGCCGATCGGTGAGCCGCGCGTCCGTCTACCGGACACTGAACTTGTTGGAAGATGCTGGTCTATTGCGGAAGGTCGCCCGGTCTAACGATCGCGAAGTGTACGAACACGACTACGGCTACCCTCAACATGACCACCTCATCTGTAAAGAGTGCGGTGATTTGATCGAGTTCCCCGCGGAGAGCATCTCCCGCATCGTCGAAAACGTGGCCGCGGAATATGGGTTTCGGGTCAAGGGACATCGACTGGAGGTGTACGGGATGTGTGCCGATTGCTGTCGCCCCTTGCAGCGTCGGCACAAGAAGCTCGACCAGATTTAACAGCCCGTTGAAAAACTGCTATCCGGCGCTCAGGCCGTCAGACGCCTAATTCCCTGAAAACCTCGGATGGCCTGATTCACTTGCCGTTCTACAACAGCAGCCAGGGTGAGTCGGCAGTGTCAGGATCGCTGATCGAACTGAAGAACCGATCGACGGCCGCGATGTTTTCGGTGATCTCGCCGGGCACCGTATGGCGGTTCGATTCGGTCCCGTCTCTGCCAGCGAGGCTCACACGTCGAATTCAATCGAATGATCGATTCAGACGCGGCAGGCGACGGCTTGGCAATTTGGCTTGCGGGTCGTGACCTGCCCCCACGGACGGTACCATTTGTTATGTTAGAGTCAGCATATTATCTTGCTTGAAGAGATTCTCTTTCGGCAAGATCCGTCTTGCCGATTCGGTCCATGGTTGGATTGCCTCTGGGGCCGGCGGATGGTAGTCCAGAGAACTGTGGGGACATATTTGTAAACTCCGGAGAGAAAGTGTGGCGGGTGTCAATTCATCCCTACTTTCGTTTGCGAGTGGATTACCGTTGTTTGAGGCGGCCCTTTGATTCTCGAAGCCGATAGCTCTCGCCGTTGGCTTCGAGAATGTGGATGCGGTGCGTGAGCCGATCCAGCAGCGCTCCAGTCAGCCGTTCGGTTCCCATGACCTCCGTCCAGACTTCGAAGGGGATGTTGGTGGTCACGATCAAGCTTGTGCATTCGTAAGCCCGGCTGACCACCTCGAATAGTAGTTCCGCCCCGATTTTGGAGAACGGCACATATCCCAGTTCGTCGAGCACAATCAGTTGCAGACGCTCCAGCTGCTTTTGGAAGCGTTCGAGTTGTCGCTCCTCTAACAGCTGCGTGACCAGCCCCGTGGCGGTGAAGAACCGCACCCGGCGG
>CAUZTK010000242.1:0-6047 GCA_963582395.1 Planctomycetota bacterium
TGTTGCTGACTTCCTCACCATACCGCTCCAGCAGTTTCTGCTGGCACAGTTCACGTAAGTACTGGGAATCGGTCTTATCTTCCGGCGGCTTAAAGACTGGAAAATGCTGAACGTTCAAGTCGAGTTCGATATCGACGCGGTCGGCAATGTCTTGGCTGCGGGCGACCGCGTCGGCTTGATCGGGAAAGGCGGCGTACATTTCGTCCGGCGTGCGGACAAAAAACTCGTCGCCGCTCATCTTCATGCGTTTTTCATCACTGCGGATCGAACCTGTGTTGACGCACAGCAGCACGTCCTGCACCTCGGCATCGGCCCGACAGAGATAGTGTGCGTCGTTAGTGGCCACCAGCGGGAAGCCCGTTTGCCGGGCAATATCGATCGTCCCGTCGGCACACTGTCTTTGAATCTCGACGTCGCTGTTTTGAATCTCCAGGTAGAACCGATCGCCGAAAACTTTCGCGTACCAATCGCAGAGCCGGCGGGCGTCGTCGATGCGGTTGGAGAGGATGAGCTGCGACAGCTCGCCCGAGGCACAGCCGGACAGACAGATGATCCCTTCGTTGTATTCTTCCAGCAGTTGTTTGTCGATGCGGGGCTTGTAGTAAAAACCTTCGAGGAACGACTTGGAGGAGAGGCGGATCAGATTCTGAAATCCCTGCCGATTCATCGCCAACAAGGTGAGATGGTAACTCGCCTCCCTCATCCGCGACGAGGTTCGGTCGCGCCTATCGCCGGGGGCCACATACGCCTCCAGACCCAGAATGGTCTTGACGTTGTGGATCTGGCACTGGTTGTAGAACTCGATGGCACCGTAGAGATTTCCGTGGTCGGTGATCGCCACGGCGTTCATGCCGGCCTCTTTCACCTGCCGGACCAGTTCGGGAATCCGCGTGACGCCGTCGAGCAAACTGTAGTGGGTATGACAATGCAGGTGAACGAATGAACGGTTGTCGGTCATGGCAATCCTTTTTGCAGTTTGTCGATCCGTCAGTCGGTCGGCAGGGCGCGTGGGGTGCGAGAATGCTGCCGGACTACGGTTTCTCCGCTCTCAAAACCGTAACTCGACCAAATTGTACCACGACCGGTCGGGAAGACAATTCACGGGATTGCGCCGGAGAAGGGCATCACGCAGATAGCTGTCGTGGTGCACGCTAAGCAGCCGTAGATTGGGATGACTGGGTAGGATTTGAGCGATCTACTTTCCGGAAAATTATGCTTTGAGATGGTGTAGTGAGAGAGGTGAAACCCGAGGAACAGGGGTTTTGGTATCTCAATCTTTCCGTAATTTGGTCAATTTCGGAAAAGATTCGCCGAGGCTGGTTGGAGTCGCCCCGCCGACTTGTGAGCGGTTTGTCGAACGTGTGAACCGGATTTACGAGCACGGTGCTTCGTGTGAGTGCATCGGCGATTACGTTCGGCGCCGGATGGTATGGGTGGTTAGTGGTTTGTATGAGTTTGCTTTCGCTTCCGTCGCCAGCCGTAACCGAACAGGTCGATGGCTCCGATGCTGAGTAGGGCGAGGCTGGAGGGTTCGGGGATTACGACCCCTTGGAAGGCGATTGCATCAATGCCAGTGATGCTCGATCCGATCAATGTCACTGCACCGGTTGTCAAGTCGATGGTGTGCAGCGTACTGTCGTTTCTCGACGCAAACATCGTTGTCCCGTCAAAAGCCATTGCATTAAACCTAGCACTGGTCGTCGGGGTCAGGGAGAGACTCCACGTCGCCAACCCTGTCGTGGGGCTGACGGTGTGGAGTTCGCTGTCGACTGCTGAGTCGGCGTGACCGGCGAACCACAATGTTCCAATGAGATCGAAGGAAAGCTCTGAACCGCGTGTGAAACTCCCGAAATCAGCAACCACGGTTGAAGCACCAATCGAAATTTTGATGGTGACGAGGTCGTCGGAAGCCTCGGACCAACCGTAAAGAATCCCGGCCGAATCGAATGCGATATCGGCATTAGAACCGCCCGTGGAATTGCTGCCTATCAGCGTACCAGCGCCCGGCGACAGGCTGATTGAGATGAAGCTTTTGGGGTTGGTGGGGTTTAATCTGGACGTTGATCCGTAAAGCATGTCCGATGTTGGATCAAATGTCAGACCGGTGATAGAGAATCCGATTGGTCCGATCGTGGACACAACACTGCCTGTCGTCGGATCCAGCACGTGGAGACTCGAATTACTGCTTCCGCCTGTCGCGACGTACAACAACGGTCCCGCGTCAGCCGCCTGACATCTGAACAAGAAGAGGTTCCGTTTGAACAAGCGAGGAAACTGAGAGGCATCCGCCCTGACGTGACAAATTCGACAGACGGCTTTATGGGAAGGCGAAAGATACAAAGTCAAGGAAATTTGCGGGAAATTATTGGCGTGCACCACGACAGTCAGCTGCGTGATACCCTGGAGAGCGGGATCGAAACGAAGGCCCTGTCTTGGTCGGTTGTAAGGTGTGACTCAGGTCGTTCGAGTCCGGTTGGGACGGGCCGGCGCAGGGCAGCAGTCGTCGGGGCAGACATCGGGATTGGGTCCTAAGCGGCCGATCGACCGCCGCGGCGTCGAATCGAACAGCCGTTCCTCGACGAGCTGCCGCAACATGCCGACAAACACCGGGTGAGTTCCGACGGTTGACGCGCGAATCATGTTCAAGCCGAGTCCTTCAGCGATCTGCTGGGCTTCTTCATCGAGGTCGTAAAGCACTTCCAGATGGTCAGACAAGAAACCGATCGGCATCACAACGACGTCGGCATCGGCGCCGTTTTGCTGCTTCAGTTCGGCCAGGGACGTGCAGATGTCCGGCTCGAGCCACGGATCTTGGGGACGGCCGCTGCGGCTTTGATAGGCGAGTCTCCAGCGCCCGGATTCGATTCCGATGGCTGCGGAAACCATGCGGCAGGTTTCGGCCAATTGCAGTTCGTAATCGCAGCAACTGGCCATCGTGAACGGAATGCTGTGTGCCGTGTAGATCACATGCAGCGTCTTTCGCTGTTTGTCGGGGAACTGCTCGACGGCGTCGCGAAGCCGCGCCGCATTGGCGGCGATGAAGTCGGGGTAATTGTAGAAAACGCGGACCTTATCAACCGCGGGAGCGCCGTTGCCAACCGATCGCTGTGCCCGCCTAATGTCATCGCGGTATTGCCGGCAACTCGAATAGGAGCTGAAGGCTGCGAGGACCAGCGCCAGCGCCCGCTTGATACCGTCGTCGGCCATTTGCTGCATAGTCTCGGTCAGCAGCGGATGCCAGTTTCGGTTTCCCCAATAACAGGGCAGATCGATCGCGTGCCGGACTAAATCAGCGCGCAAAGCTTCAATCAACTCGCGGACCTGTCCATTCAGGGGGCTGACACCGCCGAAGTGATCGTAGTGCTCGGCAACCTCCAGCATTCGCTCTCGCGGGACATTCCGGCCTCGCAGAACGTTTTCCAGAAATGGAATGACGTCTTCGGGCCCCTCCGGTCCGCCGAAGGCGACGATCAGCAGGGCATCGTAAGGTTGATGCAAAAGCGAACTCTCCTTTTAGGATGACACCGCAAGGTTGTGCAACCCGGGGTCTGACGGAACTGCTGTCAGCATGTCTTCCTGGTCGCGCCTGCGGAAAATCCATGGCATCCCCGCGTCTCGTCACATTATTCGATCGACAGCGGCAAAAGCAACCGGTGTCTCATACCCGAAAACGTCGCGTCCTAATGGACCGCCGTCGGTTTGTAACCTTTACCTCGATTGTAAAAAATGACCAAAGTCGGCTTGACCGGTTACGGATAATGAAGAGAATGCCGTCCGCTCGAACGGTTCCGTTCCAGCATCAACAGCCAACAATTCGACAACTCCTCGATCTCTCTTCCAACCAAACTTCATCGCCGCCACAGCCTAGAGGCCGAATGTTTCGGCCACGGGTAAGCTGCGCAGGGAGCCTCGTAAGCCGCAACATTTGCGGGGTCCCGGACTGTACGACTTGGGAGCACATCCGCATGTCTCACCGGCTGCCTCAAACACGGGTTCCGGTAAGTTTGCGTCGCCTATTCCCTCATGCGAGTTTTGTCGGTTGTGCCGACATCTGTGTCTCGGGCGCGACCGAACGAAGCGACCAATGCGACCTGGGCATGCTGTTTGCTGCAATTCCCGGAACGCGGGTCGACGGCTGCGAGTTTGCACAGCAAGTGGTGACGCAAGGAGCCTCTTCATTGCTCGTCGAGCGGCCTTTGTCGGACGTTTCTGTTCCTCAATGCGTGGTGCCGAATGTTCGCAAAGCGTATGCCGAACTGTGCGCCGAGTTGGCGGGCCGCCCGTCGTCGCGCCTCAAAGTTTTCGGAGTTACGGGGACCAACGGCAAAACCACCGTGGCATGGCTGATTCGTTCGATCTTGGAGACGGCCGGTCAGCGGGTGGGACTGCTGGGCACGATTGAATACAGTGACGGATTCGTCGTCGAGCCTGCCAGGATGACCACGCCGGACTCGAAAACGTTTTCAGAGCGACTCGAGGCGATGCTTCATCGTGGGACCGAGCATGTTGCCGTCGAGCTGTCGAGTCACGCACTCGATCAGGATCGCTGTGCGGGCACCCTGCTGAATGCCGCAGTCATCACCAACATCACACACGACCATTTCGACTATCACAAGAATTTCGAGGCCTATCGAGCCAGCAAAGCCCGCATCCTGGAAAATTGCAAAAGAAATGCGGTTGTCGTGCTGAACGCGGATGATCCCGCCAGTGCGTCGCTACGAGAGAAGGTTGACAGTTCGCTGAACCTGCTGACTTACGCCCTCAATGGTCCCGCCGACGTCTCCGCCGAGGTTTTTGAGGAAACGCGTTCCGGCAGCCGTTTCAAGTTGAGCATCGGTGATGACACGATCGAAGTTTTCTCGCCGTTGGTGGGCCGGCACAACGTGTCGAACTGTCTGGCAGCCGCGGCTGTGACGTCATTCGCTGGTCTGCCTCTCTATGCGGTGGCTGCGGGCATCGAGACGTTGTCATCGGTCCCGGGCCGGTTGCAGCAAATTGAACACGGACAGCCGTTCGAAGTTTTCGTGGACTATGCACATACCGACGACGCCTTACGGCGTTCGATCAACTGCCTGCGGAACCTGACAACCGGCCGTGTCATTTGCGTCTTCGGCGCCGGAGGCGACCGCGACCGATCGAAGCGGCCGCTGTTGGGACGGGCGGGTGCCGAAGCGGACCTTACGATCGTCACTAGCGACAATCCACGAACAGAAGATCCCACACGAATCATTCAGGACATCCTGTCAGGCTTCGAGGAAACCGGGCAGGAACCGTACATCAAAGTGGATCGTGCCGAGGCCATCAATTGGGCGCTGCAGCGGGCCGATCCCGGAGACTGCGTCCTGATTGCCGGCAAGGGACACGAGAAGGAACAGATTGTCGGCACGCGGCGAATTCCGTTCGACGACTGCGTCGTCGCCCGGCAGGCGCTGTTCCGTAGAGACCAGTCGCCCGTCGAAACTCGACCCCGAATGCGAGCTTAGAATGTTTGACGGGAAGAGATCCTGAATCGAACACTTGGCGGAACAGTCAAGTTATTGTGACAGCACTTCAGAGTGAATCTATTTTTAGCAGGTCGGAATGTCTGTTGTATCGATCTGCTTGTCCCTCTTAGTTTTTGGACCTAGTCGTTCCACTATGGAGCACGTCTCGCTCGCACAACTGCTCGCCGCCACCGGCGCTGAGGCAGTCGGATTGAAATGCGGTGAGAGAGGTTTCGATTCCGTCGAAACCGACTCGCGGGCAGTGCGCGCCGGTGATCTGTTTTGGGCGATCAAGGGCCAGCGACACGACGGGCACGACTTTGTCGAGCAGGCGCTCCGCCGGGGCGCATGTGCGGCCGTCGTGCAGAACACCAAACAGACCGATCCGCAGTCACCACTTGTCATCGTGCCAAACACACACGAAGCCCTTTGGAGATTTGCCCGCTGGTACCGCCGGTGCCGCGATGCATTGGTCATAGGCGTCACCGGAAGTTTCGGAAAGACCACAACGCGTTCGATGATCCATGCGGTCTTGAGCACTCAATTTGTCGGCACGCAAAGCCC
>CAUZTK010000243.1:0-6027 GCA_963582395.1 Planctomycetota bacterium
GGCCCGGCCGTCTGCCGCAGGCCGACGTACTGGCCCTTTCGACTAACGGCCGCAATCTCTCCCAGGCTGAAGCAACGCGGCGGGTCCGAGAAGCGAGCGATTATCTCCCGTCCGATTCGATGCAGCGAATGTGGATCTACAAAAAAATCGACTCGACGTTGCGTGGACACCCCGCTGCCGAGTTGTCGACGCTGATGGATGCGCTCGCTATAGACCGCGCCCTGATCGCGCCCGCCTTCCCCCAACAACACCGCACAACCAGACAAGGATGCCAGTTGATCGACGGCTGGCCATTCGCGACGACGTCGTTCGGGCAAGAGGTTCCGACTTCAAACCTGGTCGATCTTTTCCAGCGAACCGCTGGAGACAGGCCCGTTTGCTTAATCGATCTGGCGGTGGTGCGACGTGGAATGGAACCCGTCGCCGAGATGCTGAGACAGACCGGCGCGAGTCTGTTCGTGGCCGACGCGGAAACAGATGCGGATCTCAAAACACTCGCTCAAGCGGCCACGGTAGGCGGGATTCGTCTCTTGTGCGGTTCGGCGGGACTGGCAGGCGCCCTTCAGAAGGTTTTGGAAATTGTGCCCGCCGTCCGGTCGCTCAAGTTTCCAGAACCACCCGACGGACCGGTGCTGACAGTGGCCGGCAGCCGTCATCACAGCACGGCTCGGCAAATTGAAGTGAGTTGCAGCGCGGGGGCGGTTGTTCTCTGTCCACGAAGTTCGCCGACCATGCAAGGCAGTCAACTGGCGGAAATTGTCAGCACCGCCGGCGAGCAGATGTCGCGGGGCCAAGATGTCATTCTGACGACGCTCGGCATGGCCGATCACCCGGATCGGCAGGCGGTGACGGTAATGCTGAGTCGCATCGTAACCGCATTGATCGAGCGGACCGAGATGGGCGGATTGATTTTGACCGGCGGAGAGACCGCGGTGACCGTTTGCTCTGAGTTGCAAAGCACCTCGCTTTGTTTGCAGGGCGAGATTGAACCGGGCATCCCCTGGAGCCGGTTTCTGGATGGCAAATACCGCGGACTGCCCGTGGTCACAAAAGCAGGAGGGTTCGGAGCAGACGATGCGCTGGTGGTCGCGGGTCGGTTTTTGCGCGCGCTGAGCGGAGGCCGTTAATTCTGGAGTTGCTCGACGAGGGCCTGCTATGCCGCAAGCGGCTTCCGTTTGAAGCACTGACAAGCCCTGACTCAGATGAGGGTCTCAGTTTTACAAACGGGTCCGATTTTGGTATGATGCTATTGAGCGCGTTGAGGTTTTGCCTTGCCGATGGGAACTGATTGCTATGAGAAACGCACTGTTGACTGCAGGGTTCCTGGCCCTATTTTCGAGTGTAGTTTTGGCCGACAAACCTGTCGATTATCTGCGCGACGTCAAACCTATCTTGGCCCGTCGTTGTTTCGGCTGCCACGGGCCGGTTATGCAGAACTCCGCGCTTCGTCTGGATACGGCCGCCTTGATGCAAAAAGGGGGCGACAGCGGACCGGTCGTCAAACCCGGCCGGCCAGCCGAGAGTCTCCTCATCGAGCGGGTGACCGACAACGACGAAGATTTCCGGATGCCGCCGGAAGGCAAACCGCTGACTGCCGAGGAGATTACCTTGTTCACGGCGTGGATTCGTGCGGGAGCGCCCGCCCCGGTCGACGAGAAGCCGCAGGAAGATCCGCGAACGCATTGGTCTTTTCAGCCGCCTGTACGGCCCCCCGTTCCCCAGGTGAAGAACATCGCCTGGGTCCGCAACCCCATCGACGCGTTCATCGCTGCCGAGCACCAGAAACGGGGGCTTCGGCCCCGTCCTCCCGCCCAGCCAGAGATACAGCTTCGCCGCATCTACCTCGATTTGATCGGCTTGCCTCCCACCCGCGAGCAACTGCACGAATTTCTCGCCGATGTGTCGCCAGAAGCCTACGAAAAGGTTGTCGACCGGTTGTTGTCGATCCCGCAGTACGGCGAACGCTGGGGACGACACTGGATGGACGTCTGGCGCTACAGCGACTGGTACGGCCGGCGTCCCAGTAACGAGATTCGTTACAGCCAGCGTCACATTTGGCGGTGGCGGGATTGGATCGTCGAATCGCTCAACGCAGAGAAGGGCTACGACCGCATGATCGTCGAAATGCTGGCCGGCGACGAGATTGCCCCCATGGATGAGGGCATCTTGCGGGCGACCGGTTTTCTGGGCCGCAATTGGTACAAGTTCGATCGCAACGTCTGGTTGTCTGAGACGGTCGAACAAACCAGCATGGGCCTGTTGGCGGTCACCATGAAATGCGCCCGCTGCCACGACCACAAGTTCGACCCGCTGACTCAACAAGAGTATTACCGTTTTCGGGCCTTCTTCGAACCGCATGCCTTTCGTACCGATCGGCTTTCGGCATCGGTCGGTACTGAAGTCGATAACGGCAAGGCGTCGGTGTTGAAAGATGGCCTGTCGCGAGTCTTCGACGCCGAACTGGATCGACCCACATTTCTGTTTGTCCGCGGCGACGACCGGCACCCCGACAAGGATCAACCACTCAGCCCCGGTGTTCCCGCAGTGCTCGGAAACGGTAACCTCGAAATTCGTCCGGTCTCGCTTCCCGTGGAAAGCTACTTCCCAGCGCTGCGGCCGGAGATCGTCGAGGAGATGATCGCGAACGGCAAAGCCCATGTTCAGGTCGCCCAGTCCACATTTGCGGAGGCAAGAGCAACTGCTTCCGCGGCGCTGGCTGAAAAGAAATTAGCGACGGCCCGGGCCGACTTGGCAAGCTTGGAAGCCCGCATTCAAGCCGATCGCGCGAAACTTGCCGGTGCTGCGAATGCGAATGCGTTGGCACGGGCGGCCAGTCAGGCCGAACGTCGGGCGACCTTCGCCCAAGCAGAACAAGCCGTGCTGCAGACGGAGCAGTTGTTGGCAGCGGCAGGTGATGCCGTCAAGTCGAACGATCAGAAAATGAAAATTGCCGTCATCGACGCGAAAAAGAAGCTCGCTGCCGCCCGCAAGACATTGCAGGCCGCCCAGAAGGCTCTCGCAAAGGAAGACGATCAGTATCAGCCACTCGGCCCGGTCTATCCGCGTACTAGCACCGGCCGGCGATTGGCGTTGGCGCGGTGGATCACCGATCCAAAGAACCCGCGAACGGCTCGTGTGGCCGTCAACCACATTTGGTTGCGTCATTTCGGCCGCGCGCTGGTCTCGAGCGTCTCGAACTTCGGGCTAAGCGGCCGGCCGCCGTCGCATCCCGAGCTGCTCGACTGGCTGGCGGTCGAGTTGACCGAAACCGGCTGGCGGATGAAACATCTGCATCGGCTGATCGTCACCTCGAACATCTATCGCATGAGGTCTTCGGAAGGAATCGCGAACCCGAACGCGACCGTCGACCCTGACAACCTTTATCTGTGGCGGATGAACTTCCGCCGCATGGAAGCCGAACTGGTGCGAGATAGCCTGCTTGCCGTGGCCGGTCAGTTGGATCAGAGCATGGGCGGCCCGGAACTCGACGAAAAGCTCGGTCAGACATCTCGGCGGCGCAGCTTATATTTCCGGACCACTCCCGACAATAAAATGGAACTGCTGCAGTTGTTCGACCTGGCCAATCCCAACGAGTGTTATCGACGACGAGAAAGCGTTGTGCCGCAACAGGCACTGGCCCTGACCAACAGCGCCATGGCGCTGAATCAGGCCCGGCTGTTGGCACGGGACCTGTCAAACCGCGACAGGCTGGAAGCGAACCGGCAGGAGGGCAAGACAGCGTTTATCACGGCCGTGTTCGAAGCGGTCCTCGGCCGATCGCCCAGCAACGGCGAGTTGGCGGCCTGTCGCCGCTTCCTGTCACGGCATACAAAGCTGCTGAAAAACACCACAGAACTGACGGCGTTCACATCGGGAGGGCCGAAGAAGCTGGCTCCCGCAGCCGAGCCGCGTCTGCGGGCACGAGAAAACCTGGTGCACGTGCTATTCAGCCACAACGATTTTGTCACGATCCGCTAAACGATCGCACAGAGGTCAAGACTGACAAGCTTACGAATCTCTCGATGCAACCCGCCCCTGCCGTGACCCCTTGATATGGTTTTATCATATCGACTTGGTAAATGTCTTGCTTCGCCGATGTTTTCGGTTGTGGGACCAATTCAGCCCAGATAAACTCGCGCACAAAACTAGAGTCGATTGGAGTTTTCCATGCAACATTTGCCATCCTTACCATACCAAGCTGTCTCTCAGTTATTTTCGTGCGGTCAAGTCAACCGACGGACTTTTCTTGCCGATTGCGGCATGGGCTTCACCGGATTGTCGCTGGGCGCGATGTTGGCCGGTGACGGGGTTCTCAAGGCCGACACATCCACAGCCTGGTCTCTGCCAGACGGCCATCCGCATTTTGCTCCGAAAGCGAAGAGCGTCATTTGGCTGTTTATGCTCGGCGGCACCAGCCATATGGAGTCATTCGACCCGAAACCCGCGCTCAACAAATATGCCGGCAAGACGATTGAAGAATCTCCCTACAAGAATGCCGTGCTGAATTCGCCCTTTTACCGTAAGAACGTTCGTGACTTCTCCGGTGTGCCGCGGGCACTGATGGCGAAGATTTTTCCCCTACAGATCGGATACCGCAAGCGGGGAAACAGTGGTATCGAGATCAGCGACTGGTGGCAGCACTTGGGTGGGTGCGTCGACGACATGGCGATTGTCCGCTCGGTGTGGACCACCGACAACGACCACGCCGCCCAGATTCAGTTTCACACGGGTCATCATATCTTCGACGGCTTTTACCCGTCGATGGGCGCGTGGGTGCATTACGGCTTGGGATCGCTCAACGACAATCTGCCGCAGTTCATTGTCATGGGCACACCGCCGCGAGACTGCTGTGGCGGAGTCGGTGCCCACGGCGCCGACTATCTGGGGCCGGAACACGCTGGCGTCCCTATGCGGGTCAATCCTCAGGACCCTCTGCCGTTCGGCACGCCCGGTTCTGAAGTGTTCCAGGAAGAACGTGAAGAACAGCTCGAACTTCTGCGTGAGCTGAACGGCCTGGCGGGCGTGGAATATCCCCACGACGCGGCCATGCGGGCGCGGATCAAATCGTACGAGTTGGCCTTTCGCATGCAGATGGCCGTGCCGGAAATCTTAAAAATCGACGGCGAAACTCAGTCGACCCGCGGGCTGTACGGGCTTGATGATTCCAAGACCAACTCGTTCGGCACACAGTGCCTGTTGGCACGGAGATTCGTGGAGCGGGGTGTTCGCTTTGTGCAGTTGTACCATACGGGATGGGATGCCCACAGCAAGTTGAAATCGAATCACAGCACGCGGATCGGGCAGGTCGACAAACCAATCGCCGGGCTGCTCAGAGATCTCAAGCAGCGAGGGCTGCTCGATGAAACCCTTGTGGTGTGGGGCACCGAGTTCGGCCGCACACCCGGAGGGGAACAATCCGGCGGGCGAGATCATCATCCATACGGTTTTTCCATCTGGATGGCCGGCGGGGGCATTAAAGGCGGCATTACTCACGGCGCCACCGACGAAGTCGGCTTCCACGCCGTCGAGCATCGTCACTACGTCACCGACATCCACGCCACTGTGCTGCACCAGTTGGGCCTCGACCCGCACAAGCTTGAAGTCCCCGGTCACAAACGGCTCGAAATCGATTTCGGCCATCCAATCCGGGAAATCATGGTCTGACGACGATCCAACCCGGCGGAGCCGGAACTAAAAAAGTCGAGAGTCAAGAGCCAGAAAGAGATGGGCCATCAATCGGTTGATGCCAACCGTTTAACGATATTTTCTTCCGGCTCTTGACTCTCGACAGAATTCATCAGGGATCTGCTAAGTCCAGCAAAGTGACAACATGTTGGTAACTTTCACGTTATGAGGCGCTAAAAGCCACTTTTAGAAGGTTCGAGATGAGTTCCAGATCGGCAGTGTCGGCTTTGTTGATCGCAATCGGCTGCTTCTCGACGGCAGAGGCCCAGAGCAAATATAAAAACAGTCCTTGGCATGCCGATTTCCAGGCTGCCTCAGCCTTGGCCGCGAAACAGGGCCAGC
>CAUZTK010000244.1:0-6026 GCA_963582395.1 Planctomycetota bacterium
GGGCTTGATCGTGTTTCGCTTGAGTTTGCCCAACTTTGCCGTAATCTGCTTGACCGTGCTCGGCTTAGTCGTGTTCCGCTTAGTCGTGTTCCGTTTAGTCGTGTTCCGTTTAGTCGTGTTCCGTTTGGGCGTGTTCCGTTTGGGCGTGTTCCGCTTGGGCGTGTTCCGCTTGACTGTGCCTGGCTTGACCGTACCCGGTTCGACCTTGTTCAACTTTGCTGCGGTTTGAAAAGTGGTTTGCTCAATGGGTCCGTCCGGCTGCGGCGGCACGGCGATTTGTGTCGCAGACAGCTTACTCTTTTCACTGCCCGGTTCCTTCGTTTTCCCATCGGCATTGACTGTGCTAAAGCCATCGGTGGTAAAAACGTTGTGATAGTCCATCAGCGAACCTTTTTCGAAGTTCACGTTTTTGATGGCTAGTGCATATTCGACGCGAGAAAGAAAATAACGAGTTTCGGCGCTGGCGACACGGTTCTGCGCATCGAGAATCCGGTCGACATCGATGGTGCGACCAGATTCGCGAATTGCTTCCAATGTGTCGAGCAACGTTTTGGCGGCGCGGTAACGATTGAGGTTCGTCTGACAAACGACATAGGCCCGGTCCAGTTCGCCGATGGCATCACTCAAGTCGTGACCGATTTGCCGCTCCTGTTCGCGGAGAATGGCCCGTGACCGAGCCAGCAGCAGCTCGGAGTTTTGGACGGCGGCATGACCACGGCGGAAACCAATCGGGACGTCGAGTTCGACGCCCAGTTGCCATTCCTGAAAGGCCCCGCCGGTCAGGTCGTCGAAGGCATTGTTGTTTCCCCCTTGCTCGAGCAGGTCGCGACCGAAACCGCGCCAGCGGTACAGTCCCACGGCATCGAGTCGCGGGGTCAGAAAGTTTCGGTTGGCCAACAGTTCCATTTCGCGGCGCTCGACCAGCAGCCGTTGCCGTTTCAGTTCGGGTCGGCGGGAGTGGGCTTCCGCGACGATGCTATCCCAATCGAAGAGGATCTGGGCAATTTCGGGCTCGTTGGTGGGACGGATCAGCTGATCTTCGGTGATCGGGACGCCCATCAACAGCCGCAGTCTTCGCTCGGCAATGTGGACGCCGCCTGTTCCGCGGAAGGCGCCGCCGGTACTGCCGGCACCAGTGCGTGTCCCGTCTTCCTGACGACCGGACAGGGCATTCTGCACCTCTTCCTGGAATCGATAATACTGTTCGCGGGCGAGGGCTTCCTTGTCGGCTTCACCGCCACGGCGTTCTTGTTCTTTGAGCGATTTGACAATCTGCCACGTATCCAGCGCCCGGTTTCGGGCCTGAATTCTGGCGTCGAGGTTGCGGTAGGCGAAGTACAGGTCCCAGTAGGCATTCCCGACATTGCTGACGTAATTCCGCACCGCCACCTGGAAGTCGGCCTGACTGATTTTGTTATTGACCCGTGAGACCATCACGCCGTTGATGAGTCCGGGAACGCGGCTCGGTCCGGCGATGCGGTTAAACTCGACACCGGCTCCTTGCAGCAATGGCTGGCGAATCTCTCCTTCCAGGGTCGTGGTCCAGGCGTGGGGAAACGCATTGCCGGGGGCGTTGTTGTTGTCATAATTCGTAGTGCTACGCAAGGCGAACTCACCGCCGGTGGCGGAAAGCTTCGAGATCTGCGCCTGGTAATCGTTTACGTCCTGCTGGAGGATTCGAGTCCCGCCGCCGAAAAACGTGTTGTTCAATTGACGGTCGTTGTTCTCGAAAAAGGCGGATGTGGAGAACTGAGCGTCGAAGGCGCTGAGGGCTGCCTCGGCCCCGAATCGCGGATCGCTGGCCTGAATGCCGGCGATGTAACCGGTCCGAACGAGTTCGGGACTGCGGAGGATGGTTCCCCCTAGGTCGCGGAGCACCTCGGAATTCTCCAGCGCGTATTCGACAGCCTGCGACAGGCTGAGGTTCAAATAATCTGTTGGTGTTGCGTTGTGACGAATCGTATGGGGTCGCTCGACCATCTCGAAGTCGGTTTGGCAGGCCAGCTCGTTTTCGGGATAGTCGACGCGGGTGGCAACCGACTCGTAGAAATTTCGATCGCGGCGATTTTTGAAGAGATTTGCTTCTTTCGTGATGCAGCCGGCCGTCAGAATCAGTGAGACGGCAAACATTGTGCACCAACGGACGGAGCATCTTGTTTTCGCTCGGCGCCGGACATCTCCGCCCGGTTTTGGCCGCTGGCCGCTGTGACCGGCCTGCGCACGGAAGTGCGATTCCTTCCAAACACTTTCCATGTCGAGCCCCCCCATCATATCCCGGTGAACCGTCCGATTCACTCATCCGAGTTTAGCTGTCGGTCACACACGATTCCGGGACGAACCGCAGAACGGGCCGGATTCTCCGACCACGTAATGGCCTGCATTTTTCTGTGATCATTTGTTTCACGCCCCCTCAAAGGCGACGTGCGTCTGATCCGGATATACCGCAGAAGTGGTTGCCGTTTAGGTGCTTACCGCATTATTTGTGGACATGGTTCCATTCCAGATCCAAGCGGCGGTTCGCGCAATCCGGGTCCGCGATTGCTGACATACAATCTACTTTCCTTTCATCCATCGGCCGAAACGGTCCCCTCACAGAAGTTATTTTCCCGACAGAAGTTACTTTGTGTACAGAAGAGATGACCTGTAAAACTCGATTGCGCTGTCGCAACGATGATCCGCGTCTCATTTTTTCGATCTTGCGAAGGGCACTCGACTCCGGTAACGTCAAGCGAAACGCATTTCAGGGTTTGTGAACTGCCGTGGTAAAAGCACGATCCAACACCAATCGCCAGCCCAAAGCATGACGCGGTCGAATTCAGCAGGGAGGGGCTTCGCGGTATTGCCGACAAGAGGTCCACGGGAAGGCACTTCTCTGACTGCACCGACTTCGTCGTTTATTCGACTGTTTCGAATTTTCGGGGTCACATATCAGCCATGACCGTCGATGTTCCACATTCGGATCATGAAATTGCTGACGCTTCGTGGCGGCAGATCGAAAATCTCGTCGACGAGATTGCGTCGCTTGCAAAATCGGATGTTTCTCGCGCGGAGTTTCATGCCACCTTACTGGACCGACTCGTCGTGGCGCTGGCCGCTGCCGGTGGAGCGATCTGGATGCTCGATCGCGAGGGGCAACTCGCACTGGAGTATCAGGTCAATCTTTCCCGTACGCCGCTGAGCGAACGGCCAACCGATCACCAAAGCCATCATCGGCTGCTGAGATTGGCCGTCGACAAGGGCGAATCAAAACTTGTTCCGCCGCAATCGGGCCCCGCCGGTGAAAACGCGGTCTCAAACCCGACCGATTTTCTGTTGTTGGTCTGTCCCCTGTTCGAGGAACAGGCCGGTCCGGTTGGTGTCGTTGAGGTTTTTCAACGCACGGGAACCGCACCGGCTGCGCAGCAGGGAGCATTGCGATTGCTGGCGTCGTTCTGTGAGCTGGCAACCGATTTTTACGGCCGAGGTCAACTGCGCCATCTACAATCCCGCGAGGAACTGCGAAACCGATTCGACGAATTCTCCAAGCAGGTGCATCAGAGTCTTGATCTGGACCGGACCGCCTATGCGATCGCCAATGAAGGGCGTCGTTTCATCGGTTGCGGTCGTCTGAGCGTTCTAGTTCCTCGCCGCTCGGGCTGCCGGTTGCTGGCGGTCGGTGGAACCGACCGCTTCGAACGTCGCGCCAATGTCGTGCGTCAACTAGAACGTTTGGTGTCAGCGGTCCTGGCGGCCGAGATGTCGTTGTTTTTTCCGAACGGGTCGGAAAAACTACCTCCCCAGATCAAAGAACCGCTGCGTAGCTACCTGGATGAATCGCATGCCCGGCTGCTCGTCGTTGCTCCGCTGAAAGAGGACTCAGAGGAATCGACGAGCAACGACCGATCGTCGATCGGCGCATTGGTCATCGAACAATTCGATGCCGGCCCAGACGAGCAGATGCGAAACCGCATCGAAGCGGCCTGTCAGCACAGTCGGCTGGCATTGCGGAACGCCCTCGAACACCGAAAGCTGCCCATTCCGCGCGTGGTGCGTCAGGCCGGCTGGTTTCTGCGGCTCCAGCAATTGCCCCGGACCGTAATGGTCCTGCTGGCGATAGCCGCAGTTGTAGCGGGAATGGTGTTGGTGCCTGCGGACTTTGAAATCGAAGCCGAAGGCCGGCTGCAGCCGAAACTCCGCCGCGACATCTTTGCTCCGCGTGACGGGGTCGTCACCGAACTGCTGGCCGATGACGAAAAACATGTTCACGCGGGCCAGAGGCTGGTTGTGCTTCGGGATCCGCAGCTCGATCTGGAATTCAAGCAAGTTTGGGGCGACATGCAAACCGCCCGGAAGCGGCTGTCGGCCGTGCAAGCTCGACGCGTGGAAAGCAATGTGACGAACTCCGACGGTCCGGCACGTCCCAATCAATTCAGTGCCGAGGAATCAGAAATCAAGGAACTGCTGAAAAGTTTCGAGCAGCAGTACGAAATCCTCAAACAGCAACAGGATGAGTTGACCGTCCGCAGTCCCATCGATGGACACGTTCTGACGTGGAATGTGCAGCAACTGCTCAAGACGCGGCCTGTGCGATCGGGACAGATTTTGATGAGGATGGCCGATCCCAAAGGGCCGTGGGTCCTCGAACTGCTCGTTGCGGACGACAGAATCGGACACGTGCTGCAGGCACAGCGAGAGCTGGGCAACAATCTTAGAGTCTCTTTCCTGCTGGCGACCGAACCGGACGTCACCTATGAAGAACTGATCGACAAAATAGCTATGTCGACCGAACCAGACGCAGAGAACAACCCAACCGTTCGCGTGCACGTCAACATCGATCGGTCGAAGGTTCCACATCTTAGGCCGGGAGCGACGGTCGCCGCCCGCATTCACTGCGGACGGCGGTCGATTGGTTACGTCTGGCTGCACGAACTATTCGAGGCTGTCCAGACCAGACTTTTGTTCTAACGGACAAAGACCGGGGATCTGTCTGCTGAGGCGTATTCACTAATGGGGGACGCCACTAATGATGACCTGCAATCAAATCGGTTTCTCTGTGTTGCTCGCGATCTTGTTTTGCGGGTCGCCGCAACAAGTCTCGGCCCAGAAAATCCAAGTCGAGTCGGCGCTGGTCCGGCTGATCGAAGACATTGAAATACCGGCCAGGACGGCCGGCGTGCTGGAGGCACTCGACGTGCGGGAGGGTCAGATGGTTTTGGAAAAGGCTGTGCTTGCTCGGCTCGACGCCGCCGAAGCACAGCTAACCCGTGACCAGGCCGCGCTCGAATTGGAAACAGCTCTCAAGCAGGAGCGCTACGACGTCAAGCTCAGGCTGGTCAAGAAGGCTGTCCTGCAGGCCAAGCTGGACGTTGCTCGGGCAGAGTTCGATTTGGCGATCGCCCAAAAGCAGGCGAAAAACGACGTCCAAGTCCGGTTTGCGAAGAAGTCTTCCGAAGTGGCCGGAGCGGAACTGGAGCGAGCCCTCCGGTCGCGGACTTCGGTGTCGGACAGCGTTTCCCAATCGGAAATCGATAGCCTACAACTGTCTTTGGAGCGAACCGTTCTGGAGGTGGAACAAAGCCAGCTCGATCGGGAGATCGCCGACATCACCCGCGCCGTCAAAGAGACCGAATTAAAAAGCCTGAAACTGGCCGCCGAACAGGCGGCGCTCGAACTCGAAGGGGCCGAACACGAACACGACCTCACCATTGACTCGCGGAAAACGAAGCAAAACGGGTTCGAGCTGGCCATGCTCAAATTGCGGGATCGGCAAATCGAAGCGCCCATCGGCGGGGTCATCGTCAAAATCTTCCGCCGCCGGGGTGAATGGGTGGAACCGGGCGAGAAGGTCATGAGAATTGTGCGGATGGATCGGCTGCGAGTCGAAGGTTTCGTGAACGCGCAGCAGATTCGCGGCGAAATGAGCGGGATGCCGGCAACGCTCACGGTTGAACTGCACGAGAAACCCCAAGCACAATTCACCGGCAAGGTAGTCTTCGTCAGCCCGGAAATCGATCCTGTCAACAATCAGGTCCGCGTTTGGGCTGAAT
>CAUZTK010000245.1:0-5978 GCA_963582395.1 Planctomycetota bacterium
GTTTGAGCTATCGCCGATGTAAACGTTGCCGCTGCGATCGACAAAAATGCCGTGCGGTCGATCGAGCCGGCAGCGACGCGGATCACCGTCCGGTCCGTTGCCCTGCCGGCCGTCGCCGACCAGCGTCTCAATGATTCCGCTGCGGCGGCGGATGACACGAATGGTGTGGCTCTCGGTGTCGGCTAAGTAGACGTCGCCGTTGGAACCGAGTGCGATCCCCTTGGGCCCCGAAAGTAATGCCAGTTTTGCATCGCCGCCGTCACCGGCATAGCCCTTTTTCCCCATACCGGCCAGATGATGGAGCGTGTTGGTCTCCAGGTCGATCCGGTAGACGGCGTTTCCTTCCCGCAGCGCGAGGAATAGGCTCGATTTTCCGTCGAAATCAAGGGCCCGCGGACCGTTCAGCGGCGTCCCCGTCAACGGCGCGCCATGGGGCGTCGGCTTGCGCTGCCCGGTGCCGGAAAACGTGCTGATCGTGCTGCTCTTCAAGCCGACCCGGCGAATGCGGTGGTTGCCGATGTCGCAGATGTAAAGATTGCCTCGGTTGTCGAGCGCGATCGAATGCGGCGAGCTGAGCGTCGCTTGTGCTGCGGGTCCGCCGTCGCCCGAAAAGCCCTTCACGCCGGTCCCGGCCACTGTGTCGATGATTCCGGTTCTCGCATCCACCCGACGAACGAGGTGATTGCGCATCTCGACAAAAAACATGTTACCCTGTGCATCGAAGCGAACTTCATACGGCTCGTTGAGCAGCGCTTTGGTCGCCAGTGCACCGTCGCCGGCATATCCCTTCTTGCCGGTGCCGGCAACCGTCGTCAACGTGCCGGTCTTTTCGTCGAGCCGGCGGATGACGTGATTGCCGATCTCACAAATGTAAAGCGCCCCGTCGGGTCCCAGCGAAACACCAAACGGCCCGGCGACACCAGCCGCGAGCGCCGGTCCGCCGTCGCCGGTGTATTCACTTTTCCCATTGCCGGCGAGAGTGATGACCTCTGCCGCTACAAGTGTCGTCTTCGTGCCCAGCAGAAACAGACAGGCCACAAATAGGGCGTTTCGCAACACCAATCTCCCCTTGAATTCGACGTTCCGTTGACGCCCGGCCTTTCGGCACAAAAATCGGTAGCCCGCTCGATTTTTATTGTACCGACAACCGGGACGTATCGCTACTTCGCCCGACATCCTCAGCCTGCCGAACGAGAGGCCGGCGTTAGCCGACTGGTTTTTGCTTGGACCGTTATCAGGTGTGAAACGTGGATTTTGTTCGCGCTTCCAAATCCGAAATTCGAAGCACGAAACTCGAAACAAATTTGAATTCTCGAAATACGAATGTTCAAAACTTCCCAGTCATCTGCTCCTGTATTCTGACGTTTTGGACATGAGATTATGATTTGTTTCGGATTTCAAGGGACATCCCCTTGCCTAGAGTCTCTCATGGCGACAGCGACAGCGACACGGCAACGGCGGCTCGTCCGCTTCCTGTGCGTCTTGCCGCGTTTGCCGATTTCTGCTACAAGACCGCCCCGTCATCTCGCCCATTCCGGGCAGCACTCTCCAGAGCGGCTTGTTCACCCATGGTCACACAGAACCTGCGTCAGTATTCGTCCCGCTGGCTTCTGGTTTCGCTGATGATTGCCGGGCTGGTGCCGTTTTTTTGTTCGCTGGTCGCACATGCCGTGGGGGCCACCGACCAAAAACCAACACCGCGAGAGCAGCCGCCGGCGCTAGTGTTCGATCAGTATCTGATTACGCTGGGCAAGGTGCTACCGGTCCCGGTTATTCCCGGTTACTTCCGGTTCACAAACCGCAGCGATCGAACCGTTACAGTCACCGATTTGAAGCCAAGTTGCGGCTGCCTCAACCCCAGGCTCGAAAAGCGCGTCTATCAGCCGAACGAATCGGGCGAGTTTAGTGTCCGGGTCGAAACCGCCAGTGAAAATTCCGGACAGAAGGAGTTCTACGTCAACTTCTTCTATCAAGACCCCGAGCCGCGAGAAGTGGTCTTGACGTTTAAGTTCATTCTCCCGGAAGAAAAAATCGCGATCCGTCCACGGGCCTTGATCTTCTACCAGTTCAGCGACCGACCCACGACTCAGGAAATCGTGATCACCGACTCCCGCGAAAGACCGGCCCACATCATTGGGCTGGAATGTCGTTCGCCGTTGGTCAAAGCGGCGATGGTAAACCCCGGAGAGGACTCGGCAGGATACCACGAAACCCGGGTCACCGTGACTGTGACTGCCGACGTGCCGCCTGGACGGCACCAAACGCTGTTGATGCTCAAGACCGACGATGCAGAGTTTCCGGTCCTGAAGGTCCCGCTGATGATCTTTGGACCGGATGCCGCCGCTCCCCAAACCGCAACGGGGCGGGACCAGGACAACTCGGAACAGCGCTGACCGCTCGTTGGGCGATCTTTTCTTTCTCCTTTCTCAGTTCTCAGGAGTCAAATTTGCCCGAGAATGCGCGCATGTGTATATTGTTTACGCGGACATTTTTAGCTGGGAACTGGACGATTTCGGAGCGGGCGGGAATAATTCGACTGGCAAATGGATCAACAGTAGTGAGATGACCATGGACAACGGTCGGCTTGTGTGCAGCGTGTCGGAGTTGGTGGAACAGTACTATTCTCTGCTGTACCGCTACTCATTTCGGCTGACGGGTTCTGCTGCCGACGCCGAAGACATCGTGCAGCAGACTTTTCTCATCGCCCAGACGAAGATCGATCAGTTGCGGGAGCCGCAGCATGCGAAAGCCTGGCTGTTTACCATTGCCCGCAACGCGTATCTGAAAGATTATCGGGAAAAGCGAGG
The DNA here is from genome assembly GCA_963582395.1 of Planctomycetota bacterium. Taxonomy (GTDB): domain Bacteria; phylum Planctomycetota; class Planctomycetia; order Planctomycetales; family Planctomycetaceae; genus CAUZTK01. The sequence goes on from CAUZTK010000245.1 coordinate 2,808, forward strand.
CACGAACCACGTTTCGCTGGAGAACATTCCGGAATTGTCGGGCGAGTGTCCGGCTGAGGCGAAGCTCGATCGGGAACAACTCCTCGCCATTCTGGACGAACTGGAGGACGAATACCGTACACCGCTGATTTTGTTCTATTTCGATGAGTTCAGCTATAAGGAAATTGCTGCGCAAATGGAGATGCCTATCGGCACAGTGATGAGCCGGCTGTCTCGCGCCAAAGCTTATTTGCGGCGGCGGCTGGCACCTTTTGAGCCGGCGGCCACCAGACAATAGCAGGCTGGCTACTTTTGCGAGTTCAGCCCTCAGTCCAAACAAGAGAACCGCAATGGATTGTCGAACTGCTTTGGAAATTCTGGACGTCACCCGCCCCGATTCCTACGATCTCAACGACCCGGAATTGGCTCGAGCGGTCGAGTATTTGCATTCGCACCCGGATTGCGAACGCGAATTTCGGAAGCGTCAGTCTCTGGATGGAGAGATCGGCCGGTTGATCCGTGACGTTGCCGTACCGATCGGTCTGAAGGACCGTTTGCTGGTGCGACTTGTCGATCAACGCTCGGCCGACGGGTTATCGGAAGATCGCCAGCCGGCTGAAGCGTCGGCAGCGATCCGCAAGACCGTCCGCCTGCACCGCCGATCTTGGTTTCGGTGGGTGGTTTCGGCGGCAGCTTCTGTGGCGGTCGTGGCCTGGCAGTTCATTCAAACCGACAGGCCCCAACTCGATCTTGCGGCATTGCAGAAGGAAGCGGCCGATGCTTTGTCGCGGAAGAGATTTGCTAGACTTAACGATTTCGACTCCTTCGACCTCGCCAACGGTCTTGCAGTCGTCGTGCCGGATGGCTGGGCAGTGCGTCTGAAAACGACTGCCCCCAAAGGTTATCATGGCGCGTCCACCGCCGGACACACCATTGCTGTGTTCCAGTTCACTTTCACGAGCCGGGGCCGTTTGCCGGTCACCGGGTATCTGCTGGCGATTCCGAAAACGTGGGTGAACGCAGTTCCGCAGCGCGAACGTTTTTTGGAAGGAAAATGCGATTACGTTGCCCCGTTGATCGCCGTGTCGTGGACAATGGATGATCTGGTCTATGTCTGCCTCGTCCCTGATGAAGACGCCCGCAACTCCCTCGAAAAGCTGCTCACCCCCCGGTTCGGATAGCGATTCCAAGCTGGGTCTGCTCCCCGGCGTGGCGATCGCTCGCCGGTGGCTCAACCGGAGGAATGTGTCGCCGCGAGACACTTCTATTTAAACCGGATTCTGCTGATGAATTCTCTGCGACCCGCCCCTGCACCGAAGCAAGATCGTCCGTGATCAAAGTCCTGTTGCTCATCCCGACGCTCGACCGCTCCGGTGCGGAGAAGCAATTCACGCTGCTTGCCACCCGGTTGCCGAAAGATGAGTTCGAGGTTCACGCCGCAACCCTGACGCGTGGTGGACCCTACGAAGCCGATCTTCGTGATGCGGGAATTCCGTTGACGGCCCTCAACAAGCGGATGAAGTTCGATCCCGCCGCACTTTTCAAGCTCCGAAAGCTGGTTCGGAAACTGAAGCCGGACGTCCTGCACACCTGGCTGTTCGCCGCCAATGCGTATGGCCGCATGGCTGTCGGCAAAGCGGCGACGACACGGGTGCTGGTTGGAGAGCGGTGCGTTGATCTCTGGAAGAGTGGTTGGCAGTTGCAGATCGACCGACTGTTAAGTTCTCGGGCGACGCGGCTGATTGGGAATTCGGCGGCCGTGGCCCAATTTTATCGCCAGCAGGGATTTCCCGATGAGCGGATCGTCGTCATCCCGAACGGAGTAGACGTTGCCGAGCCGGCCAGCGTCAGCCGCGATGCTGTGTTGGCAGAATTCGATATCCCGCCGGGCGCGAAGGTCGTCGGGTTTGTCGGACGGCTGGCACGGCAAAAGCGGGTCAACGACCTCGTCTGGGCGATGCAGTTGCTCAGACAGTTGACCGACAACGTTTACTTCCTGGTGATCGGTGACGGCCCCGAGCGTCCACGGCTGATGCGACTGGCCCGGCAACTGACGTGTGATGCCCTGACACGTTTTGTCGGGCATCGGAACGACGCCACACGTTTGATTGGACTGCTGGACGTCTTCTGGCTGGCGAGTGATTTTGAGGGCATGTCGAACAGCGTCATGGAGGCGATGGCCGCCGCTGTTCCAGTGGTGGTCAGCGACATTCCGACCAACCGCGAGTTAGTGGTCGATGGCGAAACCGGCTTTTTCGTGAAGGTGGGCGACAGCGTCGGCTTCGCGCAGTTCGCCGACCGGATTTTAGCCGAACGCGATTTAGCCGGCCGATTAGGCAATGCGGGTCGCGCAAGATTGCAAGCGGAGTTCAGCGTTGAACGAATGATCGAGTCTTACGTGACCCTGTATCGTCAGGTTGTTAGCCCGGATTATTCATGAGGCGATCCTCAACTCTCGCAAGCAAAGTGGTGAAAAGTCGTTGCGACTATCTTGCCCAAAACGCCGCACATACAAGCACGAAGCGCAAGCGAGTGAGTCCATGCCGTTCACACTCGCTTGCGCTTCATGCTTGTATTAGTTGAGCGAACACCTCATGAATAATCCGGGCCAACCCTGTTCCCACATTTGCGCAGGATTTGCGCAGAATCAGTCGTTGGCGTAGAAATCAGTGGAAACAGCAACACATTCTCGTTGTGGCAACTCTCGTCGAAACCTTCTGCGACGCTGATTGGTGAAACATCATGTTAGGGGATGCAGGGTTGCGACAAATAAGTAGGATTGCGATCAAGAATAGGTTGTGAATGGGAGAGAGGGTGGGAGAGAAAACTCTGTATTTACCGCCTTTTTTGGGGGATTGATGTCGATTTTATCGATAGCCATTCACAGTGCCGGCTACATCCGGAAGATGCATACGGAAGAAGTGGTCATTGGTGATGAAACGACCGAGCGTCGTTCGGCATCAACAACGGCAAAGGAAGTCGAACATTGATTTCATGTCGGCCGTCGTTCATTGACGTTCTTATGTCTTCTCGGAAACAAATTTTTCGGGGCAACGGGTTGGAATTGAATGGCAAACCTCACTGACGCTATAGTTCAGTCTGTGAGTTGAAACGATCGAAACGAACCGTCCGTTGTTGTTGCTGGGGGTGATTGCTGTGTTCGAGACCGTCGCCGTCGTCGGCGCCACCGGC
>CAUZTK010000246.1:0-5967 GCA_963582395.1 Planctomycetota bacterium
ATGCCCAAGATTCTGCTCGTCGAGGACAACGCGGACAATATCGATATCGTGGTCCGCAGGCTCAAGAAACGAGGCTACGAGATGCTCGTCGCTGAAGACGGCATCGAAGCGTGCGAGAAAGCCCAGTCGGAATCGCCCGATTTGATTCTGATGGACATCAATCTGCCGTTGATGGACGGCTGGGAAGCCACCCGCCGGATTAAGGCAGACAAGCAGACTAGCAAAATTCCCGTGATCGCACTGACCGCTCTGGCCATGGATGGGGACCGCGAGAAAACACGCGAAGCGGGCTGCGATGATTACGTGACAAAACCAATCGACCTGAAACAGCTGCTTGCGAAAATGAAAACGCTGCTTGCCGGGGAATCGACTCCATGACCTCTGCTCCAGCCGACGCTGAGAATCAATACCCCGCCGAGGTCGGGCGTCCCTCACCAGCCGACGCCGACGGGCCGGCAAATTTCAGCCGAATCCGGCAGGCGTTTCTGGCGACCAAGCGTGGGGAACTCTTGACGCCTGTGCATGCTGTCATCGACGTGTGCGAGCGATTGCTGGCCGATCAGAAACAGGGAGGCCCGGAGGACTTCGTCAACGACCTCAACAAAATCCAAGCAGCGGGACAGGAATTGGCAATACTGATTGACGAGGCCCTCACGCCATCGATGCTGAAAGCGGCTGCAACCGACACCAAGTTCGAAGCCCTGCAGTCCCGGTTTCGACACGACATCCTGAACAAGCTAAATCCGATCATCAACTATTCTGAAATGTGGCTGGAAGAGGCGGCCGAGCATTCGTTGGACGCATACATCCCAGATCTGAATATGATCTGTAATTCGGGCAAGCGCTGCCTGGGCCTGATCGACCAGATTCTCAACTCCCAGGGCATGAATACGGTGGTTCTGCCCGACTGGGACCTGGAGCCGGTAACTCAAGCGATTCGTCACATGTTCGACGACCCCGAAACTCGTTCGGCGGTCGCGGAAACCGGACACCTGCTGGTGGTGGACGACAATCCAACCAATCGGGAAATTCTGCAGCGACGTCTGGAGCCTCGCGGACATCGCGTCTCGCTGGCCGGCAACGGTCGTGAAGCCCTCGAGATGTTACAAAAGACCGATTTCGATCTGGTGCTGCTCGACATCGTGATGCCCGAAATGGACGGTTACGACGTTCTGCGGAAACTCAAGTCAGACCCGCGGCTGCGAGATGTCCCCGTGGTGATGATTTCGTCGCTGCAAGAGACCGCCGTCGTTGTCCGTTGTATCGAAGCGGGAGCCGACGATTATCTTCCCAAGCCCTTCAACCCAGTGATCCTGCACGCGCGAATCGGGGCCTGTCTGGAAAAGCGCCGGCTGCGTGAACGGGAAGTCGAACACCTCCGGCAAATCGAGCGGGAAAAGCAGCATGCCGACGAACTGCTGCACGTGATTTTGCCGTCCGAGATCGTCACCGAGCTGAAGACCACGAATGCCGTCACCCCGAGACGATACGACGACGTCGCTGTGTTGTTTGCCGACATTGTCAATTTTACCGGATTTTGCGACCAAAACCCGGCCGAAGACGTTCTGGAACTGCTGCAAAAGCTCGTGGCTGCCTGGGAGGAATCGGCGCTGCGGTACGGGGTGGAAAAAATCAAAACCATCGGCGATGCGTTCATGGCGGCCGGCGGACTGTTGAAGAAGGCTGACAATCCGGTCCGCAGTTGTGTCCGCTGTGGTTTGGAGATGATTCAGGCCACCCGGGAAATCTCTCAGAGCTGGGACCTGCGGGTGGGGATTCATTGTGGTCAGGTGGTTGCCGGCGTATTGGGGCGCCGGCAATACCAGTACGACTTGTGGGGCGATACGGTCAACACGGCCTCCCGAATTGAAAGTCATGGGCTTCCCGGCGCGGTTACGTTGAGCGCCCAAGCCTGGGCGGAAATCTCGCCGTTTTGTGTTGGTACATCTCTGGGCTCTGTTCCGGTTAAGGGAAAGGGAATGCTGGAGCTCGTTCGATTCGATCGGTTCGACGAAACGGCGCCGATCTTGCAGACCGAAACATCCCACTGTTAAGGCGGCCGAACCTCACGGCCGGGATCGTCTTAGCGTGTGACATTGCTTTCCGTCGTTCGGTGGTACGCGTGAAGCTCGAAGCCGGAGAAACAAGTCATGAAATGCGGCATTGCGCTCAAGATCATCGGTCTCGCATTCGCCCTGGTGCTGGCCATGGCGCTGGCTTTGGGCTGGCTGTCGATTGGGGAAAACAGCGCCATCGTTCTCGGTCTGGAAAAAGCGAATTTAAAAAACATGGCACAGCGGCAGGGGGTGGTCTTCCATTCGAAAATCCTTGAGCTGCGGCAGGATGTGTGGTATCTGGCGAATTCGCCGGAGGTCCGCTCACTGCTGCGGGCGCGGGCGGCTTCAGACAAGATGGATTCCCAAACACAACTTACGGAGGACCAATGCCGCTTCAAGCTCGAGGAGAGCTTGAAGGCACTCCTGCAGCGCAAGACGCACTACATCCAAGCCCGCTATATCGACCGAACCGGCTTTGAAGTTGTCCGCGTGCACCGCCAGCGCCACGATGAGACGATTGAGGTCGAACCAAACCCTGAATCGATCAATAAGAAAGATACGAAATACTTCGCGGCAACAATCGACCTGCCGGCCAACGATGTTTACCTCTCCGAAATTGAACTCAACCGCGAGGGGCAAGATCGTCATGTTGATCCGGCGCGCGTTCCGGTTCTGCGCGCCGGCGTGCCCGTTTACCAGCTTGATCAACGCGCTTCCGGAATCATCATCATCAACATGGATTTCGACCCGTTGTCGATCGCATTCAAGGTCGCGGCCGCTGTAGACAATAGGATTCCTTACGTCACAAACGAACAAGGAGATTTTCTGGTCCATCCGGATCCGAAGATGGAGTACGGCTTTGACTTTGGAAAACAGTTTCGCATTCAATCGGTGTACTTGTCGCCCAAACTGAGAGGACTGTTCGTTGCCGGTAAGAGCGATCGCAAAGAACACTCGGTTGAAGAACAACTCCCTGCCCAAGAAGAAGCTTCCGTTGAAGATGAGATCTCCGTTGAAGAAGGACTCTCGATTGAAGCCAAAACTAACAGCGGGGATGCTCAGTTCGTCATGCATTTCTGCAAAGTGCGTTTCGACCCGCGCGCCGGGCAAGAAGATCGATTTCTTGGAATTGCTGTGGCGGCGGGCCGCGATGAGTTTCTGACCCAGTCCCACGAGTTCCAAGATACGCTGATCCGCCGGGCAGCGGCGCTGTTGGTGGTTGCGGCCGGTTTGGCGTTTGTGCTTTCGGGTCTGATCACCCGCCCGTTGAAGCAAATCACTCGGGCCACAAACCGCTTTGCCGCCGGCGACTATGACGTCAAGCTGCCCGAAGAGGCCGGTGATGAAATCGGTCTCCTGTCCCGGGCCTTCCGCAGCATGGTGACACAAGTTCGACAGCGCGACGAGGCTTTGCGCGAACGCCAAGCGCGAATCGTCGCAATTTTGGACACCGCCGCAGAGGGGATCATCACGCTCGACGAACAAGGACTCGTCGATTCGTTTAACGATGCCGCCGAGGAAATTTTCGGGTACCGGGAAACCGAACTGCAGGGAAACAGCATTCAAGCTCTCATGCCTTGGCCCTGTCAGGGACAGACCGAGACTACCGGAACGCGCAAAGACGGAACCACGTTTCCGATAGAGCTGGCCGTCAGCGAAGTCCCTCTGGATCATCGGCGTCTGTTTGCGCTAATCGTTCGGGACGTCACCGAGCGCAAGCAGGCCGAAGAGGAGATCAGAGCGCTCAACAAAGACCTCGATCGCCGCGTGCAGGAGCGCACCCTCGAACTGGAAACCGCCTTCCACGAATTGGGCAAGACGAATGAGGAACTCAAGACCGTCCAGGAGCACGTCGAGCAATCGAATGCCGAACTGCAAACGGAAGTCGCCGTGCGCAAGCTGGCCGAAGAAAAAGCGCTCGAGGCCAATCGCATGAAGAGCCAGTTCCTGGCCAACATGAGCCACGAATTGCGGACCCCGCTGAATGCCGTCATCGGCTACAGCGAGATGTTGCAGGAAGAGTGCGAGGATCTCGGCCAGGATGAATTTCTGCCCGACCTCGAAAAGATCAACTCCGCCGGAAAGCACCTGCTGGCCCTGATCAACGACATTCTCGACCTCTCCAAGATCGGAGCCGGCAAGGTCGACCTTGAATGGTCGTCCTTTGACCTGAAGACCATGCTCGAAGACGCCGTCACCACCATTCGGCCCATCATCGAAAAAAACGGCAACGAGATGCGGCTCGAGTGCGCGGACGATCTGGGCAGCATCTGCAGCGATGTGACGAGGCTCAGGCAGTGCCTGTTCAACCTGCTTAGCAACTCCGGCAAGTTCACGCATGAGGGTCGCATCACGCTCGACGTCAATCGCGAGGACCGCGGCGGCGAAGACTGGTTCATCTTGAAGGTCATCGACACCGGTATCGGGATGACACGCGAGCAAATGGACCGGTTATTTCAAGCGTTTTCGCAAGCCGACATCTCCACGACTCGCAAATATGGTGGCACGGGACTGGGGCTGGCCATAAGTCTCAAACTGGCGGAGCTGATGGGAGGCACAATCCACGTCAACAGCAAAATCGACAAGGGTTCCACCTTCACACTGGAACTGCCATCCGACGGCCGCGACACAGCTGAGTGTGAGCACTCGCCCCCGAGCCGGTCGCTCCCCGCTGACGAATTAGCGACCCTCATCCCGAAACCTGCGGCCGGCCGCAACACCGTGATGGTCGTCGACGACGACCCGGCCGTGCGAGACATGCTGCAGCGGTTCCTCAGCAAAGAAGGGTTCAAGGTCGTCACTGTCGAGAAAGGAGCCGACGTAGTTTCCAGGGCCCGCCAGGTGCGACCACACGCAATCACACTGGACGTGATGATGCCCGATTTGGACGGCTGGACGGTTATGTCGGCCCTGAAGGCCGAGCCCGACCTAGCCGACATCCCTGTCGTCATGCTCACCATCGTGGACGACAAAAACATGGGTTACGCCATGGGAGCAGCCGACTACTTGACCAAACCGTTCGACCGGCGACAGCTGCTCGGATCGCTGAACAAGTTCTGTAATGTGAAGTCGCCCGGCTTGGCCCTGGTGGTCGAGGACGATGCCAGCTCTCGCGAGTTATTGCGGCGGACACTGGAGAAGGATGGCTGGACCATCATCGAGGCCTCCAACGGCCGCACCGCACTGGACTGCGTGGCCAACCAATGTCCGTCGTTGATCCTGCTGGATCTGATGATGCCCGAAATGGATGGATTCGAATTTCTCGACGAACTTCGCCAGCATCCACAATGGCAGTCCATTCCCGTGATCATCATCACGGCCAAGGAACTCACCGAAGAGGATCGCATGTACCTGAGCGGGTCGCTGTTCCTAAGCGGCTGCGTGAGACGAGTCTTGCAAAAGGGGCGCTTCGATCGGCAGGAACTGCTCCAGGAGGTTCGGCAACTCGTCGGCAGCGCCGAAGGCCCGGCCAGGGAATCGTACCGGCCGGGCGGCAGCCGACACTTCCCAACCAACACCGGCCCGTGACCGGAGGCCCTCGTCTACAGATACTGCTTTCGGGGAGGCGCCGGCTTGTAGTCGTCGGCTGCAAACCGCTCCAGAAACGAGACGATCCGCTCAATAAGCGCTGCGGTGACGATGCGGCCTTTCTCGCGCGTTGCCAGCGTCGGATCGCCCCAGACACCGGTCGGCGAGTAGACGCCGGTCTCGGCGTGCGGATTTCGCGTCAGGCCGCCGCGGCTTCGGTCGTCATCGATGTCGCGGCGGGCGCGCTCCATCCGGACCACTTCGGGGTGAATGGATAGCATGATCGACGTTTCGATCTCGTCGGCATGGGTTCCCGCGGATTGCTGTTGGACACGTTTGACGACGTCTTCCAGAAGCGCTCGCAAGTCGGTGAAGTCCATGG
>CAUZTK010000247.1:0-5952 GCA_963582395.1 Planctomycetota bacterium
TGAGAATTGTCGACTTGCTGCTGATCAGCGATTTGGAAATTCGGCCCAATGGCAAAGCGACAAACAAGAACCCTGACGACAAGAAACGTAAAGTAAAGGGCAAGCGAAAAAATAAGCACAGCATCATCAGGCAGATAGGGCCGCAAACTGATCGGTAATCCCGCGCACCAGGATCGGTTAGTTTTTTAAACTGGAGCAACGTGATCGAGCGAGGGAGTCTGGCCCATTGTAAGAGCAAACTGTTGGACATGACCGATCTGCATCAATCCACTACCATCTTTTCTGAATAGGGCCAGACCCCTGCCCGATACTCTAGAACAAAAAACTGATCAGCCCTGTCCGGCGCACGACGTCGGGCCAAAAGTGGAGTTGTACTGATGACAATCTAACAATTAAGAAGAGTGATCAATACGCAGCCTTTCGAGCCGTTTATGATTTATATGGCGGACGGCCGTGAGGTATCCGTACAACATCCGGAATTGATTGCTATCTCTCCTCAGGGGAGAACCTGTGTTGTATGGGAAGATGACGCTGAAGTCTTTGGCGTCATCGATCTGCTCCTGGTCACTCAGCTCAAGGTGCGACCCAACGGCAAACCGACGAAAAAGAACCCTGACGGCAAGAAGCGCAAGAACGGCAAGCGGAAAAAGTAATCACGGCATCAAGGAACATAACGATATGCATAAAATCGAACAGGTAGCCGGCAGTGGTGTACCGTTGTTACTAGATGACATCGATACCGACCGAATCATCCCCGCGCGTTATCTGCGGTGTGTGACGTTTGACGGGCTGGGTGAACATGCTTTCGAAGACGACCGCCGCCAAGATGCCGGGCACCCATTCAATGACGACCGGTACAAGAACGGCAGCGTGCTCGTGGCGGGACGGAACTTCGGTTGTGGTTCGTCACGGGAACATGCACCACAATCGTTGCTGCGTTGGGGGATCAAAGCTGTCATCGCCGAGTCGTTCGGGGAGATCTTTTTCGGCAATTGCACGTCGCTGGGCATTCCGGCCGTCTGTCTTGACCGGGACAACCTTGAAAAACTCGCCGATGCCGTCGGGAACGATTCCGAGCTGGAAATCACCCTCGACCTGACGACGAAACAAGTCCGCTTTGTCGGCGATTGTGTTCCCTGCAACATTCCAGAAAGTGCCCGGACGGCGCTGGTGACCGGCAACTTCGACTTCCTGACCCAGTTGCTGGAAGGTGAAGACGAAATCCGACAGACGGCCGAGAAATTGCCGTATCTGAACAACTTCGCGTGAGTGTCGTTGAGCCGCAGGCCGGCCCGACTGCATCAGAACATCTTTTCGATAAGTGGGGTCAGCCCCGCTGCTCAATAGCATGTGTGAGTTTGCGTGTCCGAAAAGCATTCCTCATCCAGCAGCCGGCGTGACTTTCTGATCGGTAAGGCCGTTCGGTCACAGATCGAACATGCCGGCGGCGCGCTGACCGATCAAATCTCCTCGGCGTTTGACGGGTCGGTTGCACCGTCGGCCGGCGATACGATTCGGCTGGCTACACGGGCAATGGCCTGTGAGTTTGCCGTCATGATGAACCCGGTACCGAGCGATCAGGTGATGACGGCCTCCGATGCATTGGAGTTGATCCACGTGCTGGAAGGCCAACTGACGGTCTACCGCGAGAACAGCGAGATGTCGCGGCTAAACCGTCGCGCTGCCGCCGGTCCTGTCAAAGTTGAAGGACAGTTGTTCGAACTACTCGCTGAGTGTCGCCGGCTGTGCCTGCAGACACAGGCCGAGTTCGATCCGACGTCGGGACCGTTGATCGAACTCTGGAGACAACGTCGCCAGACAAGCCAAATCCCGACCGGCACAGAAATCGCCGCCTGTCTGAAGAAAACGGGCATCGAATTCGTTGAGTTCGATCGAGCACAGCAGACCGTCCGTTATCGGCGTCCGGAAATCGAGCTGAATCTGGGCGGCATTGGCAAAGGTTACGCGCTGGATCGGGCCGGCGCGCTGCTCTTGGAACGTGGGCTCGGCGACTGGTTGTTTCACGGCGGACAGAGCAGTCTGCTGGCCCGCGGTGATCACAACCGTCTGGGCGGCTGGCCGGTCGGAATTCGCAATCCGTTGTTTCCCAGGCAGCGGCTGGCAACCGTGCTCTTGAGGGATTGTGCCCTTTCGACCAGCGGCAGCGGTCTCCAGCATTTCCGGCACGGGGGCCGTCGGTACGGGCACATCCTCGATCCGCGGACCGGTTGGCCGGCCGAAGAGATGCTCTCGGTGACCGTGCTGGCAGCGACGGCGGCCGAGGCGGACGCGCTTTCGACCGCCTTTTTTGTGGGCGGGGTCGAAAGCGTCCGACGTTATTGCGATAATCATCAGGGAATCGGCGCGATTCTGATTCCACCACCTCGCCGGGGCCGCCGGCTGGAACCGATCGTCTGGGGCATTCCGGCAGAGGTGTTGTTTTTTGCAGAGACCCCCGCTCAGTTCGTGGAGGCGAAGTCCGGTGCCTAACTTGAGGCGAATTTCGTCTTTGGCTATTGTGCTCTTGATCGGCATGCGCATCTGCATCGGCTGGCAGTTTCTGTACGAGGGGCTGTGGAAGCTGAACAAGCAGCACACAGCCCGCCCGTGGACCTCCGCCGGTTACCTGAAAAACGCTCGCGGTCCATTCCGCAATCTCTACCGGAACATGGCGGGTGATCCGGACGAATTGGATTGGCTGAGCTACGAGAAAGTCGTTCGGCAGTGGGACGGTTGGCACAACAGGTTTCTGGCTCATTATCAGAACTTGACTCGGCAGCAAAAAGCGAGGCTGCAAGGGCTGCTTAACGGGCGGAAAGAATTCGTCGCCACCCTCGGTCGACTGCCCGAGGGAGTCAAGTTTAGCGGTTCGCTCGCCAAAGTCGTCAAGTACGATCCACAGCGCAAACGACTCGTCGTCGATGGCAAACTGCACCTGACGCCGGACCAGCGCAATGCCATGCTTAGAATGGTGACGGTCGGAAAAATCTCAGACCCGGCAGATGTCGAGAAGAATCGCGCTGCAACAGCCTATCAGCAGGCGGTCCGCGACGTCTACGCCCGCTCGGCCCGCTTGAGCAGCAAGGAACAGGCCCGCGTGCTGCTCAAAGGCGACCCGGATCGGGCCACGCAAGTCAACGAAAAGCACGAAGGAACCATCGACCACAAATGGCTGGGCGACATCGATCGCTATCAAGAGTTGCTTGTCCGCTATGAACAAAATCTCTCCTCTGCTCGGCAGGCCTTTCAGCACGAGCACCTGAAGAAGCAGTGGGCCGAAATCCAGCAACTGCGGGTGGATCTGGTCGGCCCGGTCAAAGCCTTGGATGCTGAATTGAAACTCAAAGCGCAGCAACTGCTCACCGCACAGCAACTTTCACGCGGTCCGGTTTCGCAGTCGTGGACGTGGATCGACTGGATCGACAAGACGACCATCTGGTCGCTGATCGTCCTCGGTGTGCTGTTGATTGCTGGTTTGTTCACTCGTTTGTCGGCGGTCGGCGGCGCCTGTTTGCTCCTGTCGTTCTATCTGGCGATGCCGCCTTGGCCAGGGGTGACCGACTTTCAGGAACTGCCCGGTCCGGAACACAGTTTCCTGGTCGATAAGAACCTCATCGAAGTTTTCGCGCTGCTCTCGATTGTGGTGATGCCGACCGGACAGTGGTTCGGCGTTGATGCCGCCGTTCGTTGGTTGGTCGGTTTCATAAGGACCGGCCGGAAAAAGCCAACGCCGCTGCCCATTAAGATCCAACAGGATCTACAGATTCGAACAAAGAGGAAACGACCGGTTCAACCATCGTCCGGCTGACGGCATCCGCTAGCGAGCGGCCGGCGTTAGCCGGCTGGTCACCACGACATCAGGTAAACGCCCATTGCTCGCCGGATTCTCGAAAATCCTGACTCCTGATCACCCGCGTTCCAGTCGTAAGCAACGCAAACCCAGTCGTTCCGAATTCACCACAGAGATCCCGCGCAGAATCCCGAATTTGGAACGACTGATGTTTGAAAAAGGAACAAGCCATGCAGCTCACACCCGAGCAAAAACAGATCGGAAAAGAGAACTTCAACGAAGCCGTTGGCACCGTCCGGGCCGAAAAAATGCAGGATCTGCAGCAAGAAGGATTCACCCGGCGGTCGTTCCTGAAAGGGGCGGCGGCGGCCGTTCCTAGTCTGGGTGCGGTCTACTTCGGTTACGAGCACCTCCAGGGCAATCCGGTGCGGGTTGGTTTCATCGGCACCGGCGACGAGGGAAGTATTCTGATCACGCAGCATCCGCCGGCCTACATGGACATTGTGGCCATCGCCGATCTGCGGCCCTCGAACCGAGACCGGGCGTTTTTGGGTGACGGCAATGAACACCGCGTCGGTCTGATCAAGAAACTCGGGGCCGAAAAGGCGTCCAAAATCAAGCGATACAAAAGCCACAAAGACTTGCTCGCCGTCAAAAACGAACTCGGGCTGGAGGCGGTCGTCATTGCCGTGCCACTCAACCAGCATGCGCCTCTGGCTATTGAGTGCCTGAAAGCGGGCCTACACGTGCTCTCGGAGAAGTTGATGGCGCACAACATCGGTGAGTGCAAGCAGATCATTCGCGAGCAGCGGAAGGCGGGAGTGCTTTATGCTGTTGGTCATCAGCGGCACTACAGCGTGCTGTACGACAACGCCAACGATCTGGTACAGAGGGGCTTGCTGGGCGACATCAAATTCATCCGTGCCCAGTGGCACCGCAACAATAGCTGGCCCAACCGCGACAGTTGGCGAAAGCCGATTCCCCCGAAAGACATCGAAGCCCTGCAGGGCAAAGTGGAAGAGTGGGGCTACGATTCGCTGGAGAAGCTTTGCCATTGGCGGCTGTATTACGAGACCGGCGGCGGACTCATGGCCGAATTAGGCAGCCATCAGCTCGACGCCTGCAGTATCTTTCTGGGCAAAGTCCGGCCGATTGCCGTTCAAGGGTACAGCGGGAAGAACTTCTACGGTGTGAGGGGGGTCGGGTCGAAGGACAAACAGAATGATCCGCGTGAGGTCGACGACCACGTTTATGTCACCATCGAGTTCCCCGGTCCGCACCATCCCCGCGCCGGCAAATCTTCTGAAGATCAGGCCGACGAGAACGACATCGTCATCGTGACCTATTCGTCCATGAACACCAATGGGTTGGAGCCGTACGGCGAAACGATTTTTGGCAGCCGCGGCACGCTGATGGTCCACAACGAGCAGGAAGCGCTGCTGTTTAAGGAGAACGCGCCCGGCAAGGGAGGCGGCGGACTCGATCAACGGCTGTACGTCATTCGTGGAAAAGAGGGCGACGTGGTCATGGACACCACTGAAAGTCTGGCGCCGGCCACGCAGGCTGCCGTGGCCCAAGACACCATGGGCAAGATCAGCCGGGGCTACACCGAAGAAATGGAGCACTTCTGTTATTGTGTCCGTCACAGAATCGACAAGACGCCGGCAGAGGGCGGACTGCGCTGCAACGGCGAGGTGGCCATGGCCGACGCTGTCATGGCGCTCACCACCAATCTGGCGATGAAGTACAAAAAACGGATCGAATTCAAAGACGAATGGTTCGATCCCGACAGCGATGCCGTCCCGGAGACGGATCCCGATGTCCTCGGCAATCTTGCCTGAAGATCGCGGGCCGGTCCGTGAGGAGAGAGCGGCTGTGTTCATTTTCAAGTCTTTCGTCACGCGGTTTAGGCGTTCCAGTGGGCGTTTGTTTTGACCATCGTGTTGAGTATGACGAGGAGTTTCTTCATGCAGGCCACGAGGATGACTTTGAGAAGTTTTCCTTGAGCTTCCAGTCGGTCGGCAAACGCGCGAATCACAGGGTTGCACCGGCGAGCTGACAGGGCCGCCATGTACAACACGCTTCTGACGGCGCTACGACCACCGAAGATCGTTCGACGGCCGCGGAACTGTCCGCTGTCGCGGTTGAACGGAGCGACGCCA
>CAUZTK010000248.1:0-5941 GCA_963582395.1 Planctomycetota bacterium
GTTGTTCCGACGTCGGTGAATGGTTTAACCTGTGTTCCCAACCTCAGAGCTTGGGAATGAGGGCTTGGGAAACTTTGCGCTGTAGCCTTATCGCTGTCGTTTTGAATCATCCATGAAATAACCCGGTTCACACCGACGATACGTGGGAGATGCGATTTCCATGAGCATGACACACGTCAAAACGCCGACGGCCCGTTGTTGTGTTGGGCTGGGCCGAAGCGACGTCACCCCGCCCCTGGGGATCTATCATCGATTTTGGGGGGCAGCCTCCCACGATCAGGCGAGCGGTATCCATCGACCGTTGACTGCCAGCGTCCTTCTGCTGGGACCCCTGGATGACCCAGTTCACGAAGAGTTTCGCGTGTACGTGATGGTCGAGCATTGCCTGTTTCGTCCCGATGACATGTACGAGGTGCTCAGCCAGACGAGCAGGTTGATTGGGGTTGATGTGCAACGAATTACGTTCACCTTCTCACACACGCACTCGGGCGGACACATCTGCCGGGCTCGGGCAGACCTTCCTGGCGGCGAGTTGATCGGTCCATATTTGGACGAGATTCCCGGGGAAATTGCAGCCGCGTTTCGGACGGCTGTTGACTTGCTCCAGCCGGCCGTCCTCACGTATGCGACCACTTGCTGTGACATGGGGCATCATCGAGATTTCTTCGATGCCGAAAGCAACCAGTATGTGTGCGGCTTCAATCCTGACCATGCCGCCGGACTCCCGGTTCACGTAATCCGC
Source organism: Planctomycetota bacterium (assembly GCA_963582395.1). Taxonomy (GTDB): domain Bacteria; phylum Planctomycetota; class Planctomycetia; order Planctomycetales; family Planctomycetaceae; genus CAUZTK01. The sequence continues at coordinate 743 of CAUZTK010000248.1, forward strand.
ATGACGGATGAATCGGATCGGCTGATGGCCACCGTGGTCAATTACCCCTGCCACCCGACAACGCTTGCCTGGGATAACACGCTTATCAGCCCCGATTACGTCGGTGCCATGCGTGAAGTCGTCGAGAAGGCGACCGGTGCACCATGCCTGTTCACGCTGGCCCCCTGCGGCGACATCGGGCCGAAGCATGGATTTGTGGGGGACGTCGAAGTTGCGGATCAGAACGGTCGGCAGTTAGCCTATGCCGCCTTGTCGGCGTTGGAATCGATGCCGGCCCCGGCCACCGATTACCACTATGCCGGCCCGGTCATTTCCGGGGCGACCATCGGAAACTGGGAGCATCGTCCGCAGTCGCCGGAACACGCAAACCGAACAAGAATCTTTCGGCACCGCCGTTGGGAAATCCCGCTGGCCTATCGCGGAGACCGACAGAGCGTCGCCGAGGCAGAGAAACAACTCGAACAACTTTTGGCCGACGAAGCCTATGCCCGGCAGCGCGGGGAAACCAGGCAGTCTCAAGACCTGCGAGCGCTTGCAGAGCGAGAACGGCGCTTGCTGGAACGAATTCGCCCGATTCCGGCCGGTGAGACCTATCCCTTTCTATTGGATGTGCTTCAAGTCGGCGATCTCTTTTGGATTCTTGTTGAAGGCGAGCCGTACTATGCCCTCCAGCAGGAATTGACGAAACGCTTTCCGCAGACGCCTTTGCTCTGCACCGTTCTGGCGAACGGGTCGCGGTCCAGCTATCTCCCTCGAAAAGTAGATTTTGCAAAGTCGCTGTATCAGGTGAGCGTCACGCTGTTAGCCCCCGGATGTCTCGAATCGCTGACCGAGCAGGTCGGTTCACAAATTGAACGCTGGTTGGCGGAATGACAAGCAGCCGTGGAATTCTTGAGTCAATGGTCAGTGATTGAAATGCCTCTTATCGCGATGCGACCCAGACAACAAGCTGTCTGGGTCACCCCAATGGGGGCATGATTCTCTGGAAGTTGCCTGATGAAACGACTTCCAGAACGACTGAAATAATTCGGAATTCTCAGCGACGCAGCGAGACTTCAACTCGGTCCAATACGGGGTAACGGTCCCCGTTGTCGGATTGGAACAGGGCGCGGTACTGCAAGCAACGGTCTTGCGGCCTCAGCGAGAATTGGTTCGTATCGACCGGCCTCCACTTCTGTGAACCCAGCGTTCCCTTTCTCTCGGCCGAGCGGACCTGAAACCCCAGTTTCATTTCCTGGGGAATTTCAGCTTTGAACGTGATCCGACCGTCGCGGGCGGGCTGATTCCATGCGAAGAGCGACGATTCATCCGTCTGCTGATTTTTTCGGTCGTAGATGTGTCCGATGTCGGCCGCCCACATCAGGTGCGTGCCGTTTGTCGACAGTTTCGTCAGCTTGTGATTTTGGAACCGATCACCATCGTTGTAGAACACCCGAGACTCGATGCGATGGTCGCCGTGCCGCGTGTGGCAGGCAATCGCCAAGTCCAATTTGCCGTCGCGATTAAAATCTCCCGCCAGAGAATCGGTGACCGAATCGCAGATCAAAGTGGTACGATGGCGAGTCGCGAAGCCGGTTTTTATTCCCCAGTAGATGTGGCAGGCCAGGGTCTCTCGCGTCAGCTCCCCGCTGTGCTGGGGTGAAAAGAGATCCAGGTAGCCGTCACCGTCAAAATCGGCGACCGTGCGTCCCAGTGGGGAAAAACCAGGCAGCCACTGCGAATTCCAGTGACGGTAACCTTGGCGGCCCCCCCCCAAATAAGACTGCCCATGTCACGGAAGCCGGAAATCGGGTCGTTGTAACTGCCGCAAATCACGTCGAGATACCCATCCCCATTGAAGTCGGCGGCGTCGACGCCCAGCGGGCCCGAGACCTTCAAACGATGCTCGCGTTTCGAATCGAAGCCGTTGGGGCCGCCCCAGAAGATGCGAAGACGGTGCAGCAGACGCGAGGTGACGGCGACGTCGAGCCACATGTCGCCGTTCAAGTCGGCGATCAGATGTTCCTGCGAATAACCCTCCGAGTCCATAGCAACCCGACGCGACTTGTCGAACCCATCCGCTGCACCGTAGTAGATAAACAGCATGTCTTTCTCACCCGACTTCTCCGGCGCGAAGGGTTCCAACACAAGGTCCAGGAAACCGTCGCGGTTCAAATCGGCCACACCGCTGGTTCCAGGAAAATGTTCACGTAAGACGGTTCGTCTCTTGTCGAGATCGAAGCCCTCGCGGCTTCCCCAAAAGATGTTCGCTCCTAAAGTCGGATCCGCATGGGCCGCTTCACCTGCGTGTTTCGAATTCAGCTCGATGAGATCAACGTAACCATCTGCGTTCAAATCGGCGGCGCTGGCTTCGTAACCGCTATGAAACGGGATCTTCCAGATCCGTTTCGGGTTGAAGCCGTCCTGCTCGCCCCAATAAACATGCAACGGCACACCTTCATCCACCTGGCCGCCGATGCTGTTCGAGAAGACTGCTCTGGCCGGCAAGTTCTTTTCAGCGGCAGCGATCGCTATATGGGTTGTGCCCGACGTCTTGAATCCTCGCAGACTGGGGATAAAACTTCTTGGCTTGCGCCGGCCGTCGCCGAAAAAGACGACAGATTCCCCGTTGAATTTCTCAGCGGACTGGTGAACGGTGACGAGAAAATCTGCGAGGCCATCGGCATTCAAATCACCGATCGCTGCCGCGACCGTGTACTCGACCTTCAAACCGATTGCAGATTTCCGATGAAAGCCGCCGGCGGCGCCTCACAAGATGTGCACGATGTTTCGGCCTCTTTGCCGAAACCCGCTTGCTCTCCGCCGGCAGCCCGGGCCGCGGAAAATTTCGTGAGCGCCAAATCCGGATGCCCGTCGCCGTCCAGATCGCCGACAGCCATGTGCGAAGCAGCGAAACCGGAGATGATGTGGGCCTGGCCCCACTTGCGTCCGACTTTTGCGGCGACAAGGTAGACAGTCTCCTGACTGGTACCGAGTACAAAGTCAGGCCGGTTTTCCGGGTCGGCGACCGCGTCGGAGGCCGTCAGACAAAGGGCGTGCTTGCCGGGCAACGAAATCTCGGTCCGTCGGAATGTGAGCTTGGTTCCGTCGAATTCCGTGGCCCCAATCATCGTGATCTTTCCGTCGTTGCCGAGCACGGCCAGGTCACGGGCCCCATCCTTGTCGAAGTCCGCAGCCGAGATGTCGAGCGCGCCGGCCACGGCGAGGTCTTGATAATCGATGACCGAAAAGCCGTCTTGAGAGCCGAAATAAATGCGAATGATCCGTTCGGAAGGCTGGTCGGCGCGCCAGCGGCCGGCACCCAACACGGCAATGTCTGGCCAGCCGTCGTGATTCAGATCCGCGATCTCAACGTCAACGGCAGCATTCATCGGCAACACACCATTGACTCGATGCGCAGGCCATCCGTCGGCCCCACCCCACGCGATCGACAGAAACCGGCGACCGTGATGAACGCCAATCCGATCGGGGCAAAAGACCGCATCGGTATACCCGTCTGCATTCAGGTCACCGAGCGTCAGGTGCTGCGATCCTTCAACAGCAATCTCTTGGCTGTGCACGAGCCCATTGGGGGTCAGCGTCCCCAAAGTTGCGGGGAGCATCTGGTAGGTGTTGTGGGTGCAGTTGAAGATCAGGTCCAGATGGACGTCGTCGTTGAAATCAAACCGGTTAATTGTGCGAACTTTTCCGTCTCGACTGACATAGATGTTCTGCCCCGCCGCATCCAACGTGCCGCTGGCGAAATCATCGAAGCTGTCGTCAACCCACCGTTGCCCGTATCCCGCCGGTGCCGTGCCCGAAAGAAACATCAGACCCAAGAGTAGCGGGGAGATCGTGCGTTGAGAGAATGTTATCATGGTTGGAGTTCCTGATTGGATTTTTCGCTTGGATGGCGCCGAGAGAACGATTGGTGACGAAATCGCTCGTATCGTTTTCTTGGTATACTCAGCACGGCCACAGATTGTAGGGATGTCGAGGCTCCTACCGAGCCGCCGGATCGGTAGGAGCTTCGCCGTCCCGAAGAACCGCAATTCGTGACCGCTGGAAGTATAGCACGGAGGTCACGTCAATCGTTCAGCGAGCCGAAACCACTGTCAAAGCGCTGGGCGCTGCCGACTGAATTGCCAAACCGGCCGCCCGGAACACGACCGAAAGCATCGAGCAGTTGGTCGGCCAGTTGGTGCCGCTGGTGAAAGCACTGGGCCGCTCGAAACAGCAGCGGACAACCGCGCCAGTCGCCGACATTCCGCAACGGCGCTCGAGCCGTCCGAATGTACCGCCGATGGCCGTCGTTATCGGTACCAGCACGGGTGGGCCGCGAGCGCTATCGGTCGTCTTGTCCGGCCTACCCCGTGACTTTCCGCTGACGATCCTTCTCGTTCAGCATATGTCTCCGCTCTTCACTCCCATGCTGGCTAAACACATTGCGCAGAACACCGGCCGCCCCTGCTAGGAAGCCGTCGACGGCGGGCCGATTGAGCGGGGCCATACCTACGTTGCACCGGGTGATTTACACCTCTTGATTGACAAACATGACAACCGCATGGTGACCCGGTTGAACCAGGGGCCGCCGGAACATTATTGTCGCCCTTCGGTCAATCCGTTGTTTCGGACGGCTGGAGAGTGGTACGGAGCTTCACTGGTGGCGGTGATGCTCACCGGGATGGGCGACGACGGCATTGAAGGGACGCGGGTGGTGACCGCCAATCAGGGCTACGTCATCGCTCAGGACGAAGCCACGAGTGTCGTGTGGGGAATGCCAGCCGTCGTAGTCCGGGAAGACCTCGCCCGACAAGTGGTTCCCTTGGAGAGAATTGCATCGTCGATCACATGGCTTTGTTCTCAGGAGGTCAGCCTTTGATGAACCCGACCGACTACGAATATCTGTCCAACTTTCTCCGCGCGACGTCGGGCCTTTGGCTGGGCGAGAACAAAGGGTATCTGTTGGAAGATCGCTTGGAACCTTTGGCGCAAAGCTGGGGCCTCGACGGGATCCCCCAATTCGTTCAAGAGTTAAAGAAGAAGGCGGACGACAACCGGCTCAGCGGCGCGGTCACCGAGGCCATGACCACCAACGAGACGCTCTTCTTTCGCGACAAAGATCCGTTCGAAGAGCTCAAAGAGTGGCTGCTGCCGGAGATCATCTCCAACCGGGCAACCTCTCGTCGTCTGAAAATTTGGTGCACGGCCGCATCGACT
>CAUZTK010000249.1:0-5887 GCA_963582395.1 Planctomycetota bacterium
GAAGGACGGCCCCGACTCGTGAACGCCGGGCGCAAGTGCCTCTGTTTTTATTACGACTTCATCGACCGTGAGTTCGGGCTGATGCACGTTCGCATTCAGTCCTAGTTCCCGCTGGTGATTCAGATTTGCCTCAACGGTCACGAGTGGCTATCGCGGAAACTCGATGCGCACGGCATCGAAAACCGAAAACAAGACAATGCGTTTTTGTGGATCAGCAACTGCGGGCGTGCTCAAAAGTTCGCTGACTGTTTCGAGAAGAAGAACTGGCCGCGCGTGCTGGCAGCGTTCGCCAAACGTGTCAACCCGCTGCTCTCGGATGTGCTGGCGGGACTGGAGTATTACTGGGTCATGGACCAGGCCGAATACGCCACGGATGTCATGTTCAACAACACCGACTCTCTGAAGGCTCCGTATGAAGAACTCTTGAAGCACGCCACACTGTGCTTCGGGGCCGAGGATGTACTGATTCTTCCTCGGTCGAAAGATGCACGGGCGATTTCAGGGTGAAGTGCTCACGGACATGAAAAAGAAGCGTCACCCCGGAGCGCGGGTGAAACATCGGATGAAAGCCGCACGGCGGCATTGTTCTGACAACAGCCGCCTTTTTCCAGATGACCTGCCACGCAGATTCAATTCCCACCAACGAAGCTCGGCAGGGCACTGGATTAAAATGTACGACAAGTTCGGGTGCGTACTGCGAATGGAAACAGTGATCAACAATCCGCGTGAGTTCAAAATCCGCCGCCACGGGAAACGCAAGGGAGAAGTGGTCCTGGGCTGGTTCCGCGTCAAAGGCAGCGTTTCGGCCGGCGTCGTGGAAAGCCTGAGCACCGAAGTGGAACTGAACATGGGAAAATCGTTCAGTTTCCGGACGGAAGAAGCCACAAAAATCGCGAGATTTCACAACCTCAGCGGCCTCCCGGAACCGGAATTTTCTCACGAATTCTGCTGCGGATGCAGAAGTTCATGGTTGCAGCCGCCAAGAAATACTATACTGTTGTATTTTAATCTCCGTTGTTGCCGGCGACCAGATCATCTGGAGAAATGTCGGATTCAAAGAATGCGACGAAATGATCGATTGGCTGAACGACGCCGTTTTGTGTGCGTTTTGGAGATTCCGATGACGTGTCCGATTCGATCGACAAAGGGAGCCAACCTATCAGCGAGTTGTGGAGCGTCAACCAACTACTGTCTCCGAGGTGTTGCGGCAACCATACTCCTTGCTACGTGGGGATGCACGGACGCTGAAGTGCCGAGTCCTGCTACCACCGTTAACCGGCGTTCTGCCGCAGCCACCGACTCGACCTCTGATGCACCTCCCGTTCCAGTTCGGCGGGAGGTCAAAACCACGGAGGTCGTCGACAACAGTCACGCCTGACTCTGTCGCCACTTCGCAGGGATCGTTTCCGATGACTCCGGAGATCGAGCTGGAATTGCTGAGAGGCGGTCGGTTCAGCCTTGAGCGATATCGCTCTCGGAGCATCGTGATGATCAGCTTCTGGGCGTCTTGGTGCAGACCCTGCGCCAAAGAGCTGCCGATGCTTACAGAAGTCGCTGCTGCGTTTCGCCAGAAAAACGTCGTCTTTCATACCATCAACATTGGTGAAGACCCTGTGACAATTCACCGGTTTCTGAGAGACCAGAACCTGAACATGACGGTGGCGAGCGACCCGACTGGCCGTGTGGCCGATGCTTACGGTGCCAGCTCTTTGCCGACGTTGGTGCTGATCGACCGGGAAGGGCTGATTCAACAAATGCACGTCGGCTATCGCCCCGACTTGAAATCGATTTTGAAAGCTGAACTGGAGACGCTCGTTGCCGGTGGGAGCTTGTCGGGGGCCTCTTTGCCGTCGTCGTTGGCCAGCCATGTCTCCGGCGAGGAAAACCGTCTCCACAAGGCAGAAACATACAAGCTGGTGCTCCCGTCCGGTCACGAACACGACATTGTCGCCATCTTTCGCTCTGATGGAAAAGGCTTTCAACAGCGGCTGGGGCAACTCGCTGGTGTGGGCCGGTTGCTGCGTCTCAAGCATTCGAACGGGCAGCCGTCGATGTTGATCGGACGGCAAGGGACGGGCCTGCGTGGACCGACAGCCGTGTACTACGAAAACGGCGCCCCGATGGTCTATCTTACCTACAATAGGGACGCTCAACGGGATCAGGCTCTCTTTTCGTGGGACGAAACGAGACGGCCGCTGATCTTTGAACAATACGAATCCGGAAAGCAGCACGGGTTCAGTTGCCTGTTCAAGGCCTGCAGCGAGCAGTGCACCGAGGGTCATCTCTGGTTGGTGGAGGAATGGCGCCGCGGACGTCTGTTGAAGTCTCATCTCGTACCGGATGATGGCGTCCCCGTCACATTCGAGAATCTGACGAACGACCTTGCTGCCGAGCATGAAGGGTTCGATTCCCAGCATGAAGAGCTCGCGCAAGCCCGCACGCAGCTCAGAGGGTTTCACGCGACGCTTGACAGGAACGAACAACAGTTGAAGCAATCGATCGTTCGGCTGGGCCTGCGAGAAAACCGGGCCCGGCTTCTTGCCTCGATGGCCAGCCAATTCCGACAGCCGGGCCGCATTTCCGTCCGTCGCATTGGCAGCCGCTGACGACGTTGACGCCACAGGTCGGTCCGACCTGCACGCCTCTGGTTTCCGCATATTCTTTTCAGCAATGTTTGCGATCCAATCGATGTGGCCCGCACGTCAAATGGAGAATGTGGGGTGGTAAGTTCTGCGTGAAGTTGTTTGAATCTTAGATCAGGCCAACAGAAACGCAGACCACAAAAGAGATCGCAATGTTCCGTCGCCGTGAAATTCTGCAGGTTGGCTGTTCGTCGTTCTTCGGGCTGGGCCTTTCCGGCCTGCTCCAGCAGCAGACGCTAGCAGCAGCGGAGGAGAGCCGGGCCAAGTCGGTCGTGTTGGTCTTCCTGACTGGCGGCGGCAGCCACATCGACATGTTCGACCCCAAACCGGAGTCGTCGGAGACCAAGGGTGAGTTCGGCACGATCGCCACGTCGTTGCCGGGCGTGCAGTTCTCCGACAAGATGCCGAAGATGGCCGCGCGGGCTCAGAAGCTGGCCATTGTCCGCTCGATGGCGCACGGCGACAACCGCCACCTGTCCGGCTCGCACAATGCGCTGACCGGTTCGGTGCAAAAATTCCGCGGCACCTCCAACCAAGCCAGGTCACTCAACCGGGCCGACTGGCCGTCCTATGGCTCGGCCGTCTCTTACATTCGCCCGAGAACCGACCGGCTGCCTAGCCAGGTCACACTGCCCAACCCGCTGATCGAGGGAGTCCTTGTCTGGCCTGGCCAGCACGCTGGGTTCCTGGGACCGAAGTACGACCCGTTCGTGCTGAAGGACGATCCCAACAATAAGGACTACAAAGTCAAAGGGCTCTCGCTGATCGACGGGCTGAGCGTCGAGCGGTTAGACAATCGGCGAAAGCTGTTAGAGAACATCGATCGTCAGCAGCAGGTTGTCAACACATCGCTTCCGGGTCGCAAGTACAGCAGTCAGCAGGAACTGGCCTTCTCCCTGCTGACCTCCTCAAAGCTGAAACAGGCATTGGACGTCAACGCCGAAACGGCTCAGGTCCGTGACCGCTATGGGCGTCACAAATACGGCCAGACATTGCTGCTGGCCCGCCGGCTAGTGGAACTAGAGATGCCCGTGATCCAGTGCAACATGGGTCATGTGCAGATGTGGGATACTCACGTGAACCACTTTCCCCGGCTGCGGACCATGCTGCCAGCGCTCGACAAAGGTTTCAGTGCTCTGTTGGACGACCTGGATGATCGGGGACTGCTGGACCAGACACTGGTGGTCTGCGTCGGTGAGTTTGGCCGCACGCCGCGAATCTCGCCGCTGGCGGGCCAGAAAATTCCCGGCCGTCACCACTGGGCTCCCGGGTACACTGCCGTGTTTGCCGGTGCCGGCATCCGCGGAGGCCAGGTGATCGGCAAGACCGACAGCATCGGCGCCTACCCGGTCACTGTTCCCTTCCACCCCAACGACATGGGCGCAACAATTTACAAGGCCCTGGGCATCGAGCCGCATTCAATGATTCCCGACCGGCTTGCGCGCCCCCGGCACCTCAATCAGGGAAAGGTCATGGATGTGCTGTACACCGGGGTGCCGACCTGATTCGAGTCTGCTGTCGTTGGCGGTCCTCGCCGTCACGGAGGGTGATCGAGCACAGACGACCGCACGGTCCTTGTGCTTTTTGGCCGTGTAACGTTTAATTCTTTTACTTAACAGATGGCTGGTATCGCTGAGTCTCTCGGAAGCTCTCACTTGAAATTCCGTTCTGTGCTGGTTCTCGTATCCGCATGTGTTTGGCTGGATTGGAAGATCCACCAGGTTATGCCCACAATTCGCCACGATCCGGAACGTGCTATCGATCTCGACCTTGTCCGCTGCACCGAAAATGCCGCGTTGGCCGCTTGGAAATGGTTCGGCAAAGGCGACAAGGAACGGGCCGATGCGGCCGCGGTCGATGCGTTGCGGGGTATGTTCCAGCTTGTCGATTGCAAGGGACTTGTGCGCATCGGCGAAGGCCGCAAAGATGAGGCTCCCGGTATCTTTACCGACGAGCGCCTCGGGACTTGGAAGGACGGCTCCATTCCGATGGCGATTGCCGTTGATCCAATTGACGGGACGACACTCACGTCCCGCGGGCTTCCGGGGGCGATCTCTGTTCTGGCGGTGGCCACCTGCAAAAACCCTGACGATGACCCCCGCGACCTCTTTCCGGCCATTCCGTCTTATTACATGGAAAAAATCGCAGTCGGCCCCAGTGTGGCTGAAAGCTCCTTTGCAGTCGAGATAGATCGTCCCATCGAAGAGAATTTGAAAATCGTGGCCGCTGGATTGAACAAGCGAGTTGGCAACCTGGTTGCCGTCGTTCTGGATCGCCCGCGGCATAGCGAAATCATCGAGGCGCTGCGTCGAGCCGGCTGTGGAATCCGTCTGATTTCCGACGGCGACGTGGCCGCTGCGATTGCTCCTAGCCTTCCAAACTCAGGCGTCGATTTGTACCTTGGCGTCGGCGGCAGCCCGGAAGCGGTCCTGTCAGCAGCCGCGATCAAATGCCTCGGAGGCGAGCAATTGTGCCGGATGAAATGCAGAGATGACAACGAGCGCCAACGTTTGCTCAGCGACGAGGGTTGCACCGAGGCGGACTTCGCGAAGGTCTGGGCCGTCGACGAAATGGCCCAGGGCGATCATATCATCTTCGCAGCCACCGGAATCAGCGACTCGCCGATGCTGCAAGGCATTTGCTACCAAAATAGGCATTGCACCACCGAATCGATCCTCGTCCGCGCCCGCAACCGGACAGTCCGGCTGATTGAAGCCCACCACGATATCGATCGCAAAACCATCCGCCTCGATTCGAGCGGCGAGGAGATAAACATTTGAATTGGTTCGTTGTTCGTTGTTCGTGGTCCTTTGTCCGTGGCCACTGACAAAGGACCACGGACTCTGGACTAAGGACCCCAAGTCATGTCTTCATCAGGTGGATTTGGAATGCAACGCGGCCGCCCCTTCGATCCGGACGACATCCCCTGGGACCAAATCAGCAGGTGGATTCGGCTGGCAGCGGTGGGACTGGTTGTGCTCGGTGTGCTGCTTCTGGGCGGCTCGACGTTCTATCGCATCGACGCCAGCGACCAAGGTGTGGTGCTGTTGTTCGGCAAATTTGAGGAAACTGTTCAGCCGGGCCTGCACTGGAAACTGCCCTGGCCGATCCAAACGGTCTACAAGGTTCCGGTCCAGCGGATTCAGACACTGGAGTTCGGTTTCGAAACCGCGCAAGCAGGTCGCGAGACGAGGTACGATCGAGAAGATGCCGCTGCTCTGGAAGTCGCCGAAATGTTGACCGGC
>CAUZTK010000250.1:0-5853 GCA_963582395.1 Planctomycetota bacterium
AGAAAACCATTCGCGGGACACGACGGAATTGCAAATTGGGTCCGTTTTCGGTTTCGCGAACTTCCAGCAGCAATACGATTCGTCCCGGACTCTTGATCGCCGCCACCTTCTCGCCTCTGCACCGCGGAAAGAGCCTGCCTTGGGACTCCACAGTTGCTGTGAGGTCTGAAAGTGCCGGTCTGCATCCTGACGTCGCAGTGGGCGGCGGATTAGGAATTGTCCGTGTTTGAAACGGACTTGAAACTAATATACCTCGCACGGTTTGGTTTGATACATTTCATCGCAACCCGAAGTGTAAGCGAAGACACACGTTAAGTCCCTCGCTTACGCTTCGGGTTACTATCAGCTGTGACCGCGCATGGTATAGCGTAGGGCCACTCTTGCGAACGCGGAACGCCTATCGAATCGCTCTGGAAAAACTTCTGTCTGAACGTCGACCAGCTCAGACAGATAAGTAATCAGTAGTAACTACATCAATCACTGAAACACATTACGACTTATTGAACGGTTTTGGTCTTAATCCTGCCCTTGCGGCATCCCGACCACATCGAGAAAGATGCGGAATCACCGCACCACCACCGCTTGTATCATTTCGGGCAAACAAGATCAAGAACTGGCTCTGCACATTCACCAATTCCGGCATCCGCTATTCAGGGGCCATCGCATTAGGCGTCGGCCGGTTCTGGAAGAGTTCCCGGGAGTTGTTCGGACTGGGCGGTTTCTCGAACGGGGGTTTCGGCTGCCGAGATGTGTCGCTGTGTCGAGGGGAGAAACCACGCCCCGACCGATGCGAAGGCCAGACACGGGATGAACGCCAGGAATGCGTGCTGAGGAGCCGGCGTCTCGCTGAAGGCCGCTGTGATCGGAGCCTGCATCAGACCCCCCAACCCCCAGGCCAACCCCATGGTGATGGCTGACGCCAGACCGGCTCCTTTGGGAAACAGTTGCTGAGAGTAAGAGACCATGGCCGGTGTCGTGCCCCACAACACAAAGCCGGTCGGCACCAGCAACGTCAGCATCAGCCATTGCGGGCACGACTCGAGTCCGAGGACCAGCAACAGCGGAATGCCGACTGCCGGACACACGATCATAAATCTCTTCTCCCACCCACTGCGAAACAGAAACACCATAAAAAACATACCGGCACTGGCGGAAATGAGAAACAGCGACTGCACGCGGCCAATCTCGGCCGGGCTGAATTTCCTCTGTTCCAGCGTAAACGCAATAACCTTGTCCATGGCCATGTTGGGAACCAGCCGCAGCGAACAGATGGCCAGAATCGCCAGTGCAATTCCAGCGCGGCCTTCGAGCATCTGGCCGATGCTGAGTGCCCGGCTCGGCGCGACCGGAGCTTCCGTGACGTCTCCAAACCGACCGGCCCAGCGAAAAACGACGATGAGTAGCACAATCGGCAACATCAGATAGATCAGGCCGAACAGCCCTCCGGCTTCGACGACAATGCCGCTCAGAGTCGGTCCCAGTGCGAGTCCTAAAGAACCGCCGAACATAAAAATGCTCAGGGCCCGTGTTCGGTGTTCGGGAAAGAGTCGCCCGGCGGTCACTGCGGCTTCGGGATGAAACGCGCCGACACCAATACCACCCACCACGAACAAGGCAAACAGCACCCATTGGTTGGTGGCGACTCCGATCGCCGTCAAAAAGACCGCCGCCAGCAACGGCCCCAACCAGAGCCAATACGGCGTCGCCCGCCGGTCACGTAAATATCCGAAAACCGCTTGGCTGACGGATGTCGGCATCGACTGCACAATGAACGCAATTAACAGACCGACCGGTCCGAACTGAAACGTCGAACGCAGCTCGGGCCACAACGGGGCCACCAGCAGCGCGGATGTATCGACCAACGTGTGCAACAGCGCCAGACAAATAAGCGGTAGATAACGCGACATTGGGGTTGGAATCGGTCAGGCGGAGGGGTCACGAGGCCGTAGGCCGGTTGGAACAGTCTCCATCATGGCTGCTCGCCGCAGGCGGGACAAGGCAGACGGCTCGCTGCTACCAACAACAGGCATTCAGATACGCAACTGCACATCCCGGTCGAGCGGATAAATGGGACGGCGGAGCTTGCGGTAACTGATCGTGCTAAAATCGGGCCGATGAATGCCCGGCGTATCGGCGTCGAAGATGTGTGCCGCCAGCGGTCCGATGTCGGCCCGGAAATGGACCGCGCTTTTGACCACCAGCAACCGGCGCTGCTCGGGCGAGATGCCGACGATCCGCAGCATCTCAGCATCGAGCAGTTGTTTGCGATGAGTGGCAACGACGAGTTCGACGTCGCCGACCACCAGCACGGCCATCCGGCCGAAGTCGCCCGGCAGGCCGTTGTTCATCGGCCCACGGTGGATGAACCGGCCGTCACTCAGCGTGCGGATATACGCTTTCGTCTCGACCGGTGTCCCGTGGCGATCGTCGGTCTTGCCACCAATGCGGGCGTCGATCGTCGCGCCGACCCCCGCCGCATGCGCCTGTTCGACCGTTTCGGGATCGTGCAGGATACCGACCACGGCCCCCGGGACTTCGGCCTCGATGATCGCCCGCAGCGCGACCGTCCCGTCACACGGCGCCCCACCGCCCGGATTGTCGGACCCGTCGGCAACAATCACCAGCCCGTCGTCGTGCTGATCGACAAAACGGATGACGTCCTCGATTGGTGTGAGATCGGGCTGCAACTCGTCTCGCAGTTGCCACAATCGCCGGGCCAATTCGTCGACCTTTTGCTCGGCCAGATCAGGATCGCCGTCGGCCGTCACTAAAACCGAGACGCCGGCATCGGCGATGTCGGCAAAGGGAAAACCCATCGAAACCGTCGCGGTCAACACTCCCGGCTGCTGTTCCAACAGGGAGAGATCGCGAATCAGTCCCTGCATCGGCTCCCGCAGTGTACACTGCATGGGCGGCAGCGTGATCAACGGTAGCTGGCGGTACGCTTGTACGGGTTGAATGTCGCCGCGAATTGTCCGAACCAGAAACTCGATCGCTTCCTGACCGCGCTCCCGCATGTCGACATGCGGATAAGTGTCGTACCCGATAATCGCATCAGCCAGCTCCGCCATCTGCCGGGTGATGTTCGCGTGCAAATCGAGCGTCACGACGACGGGCACCTGCGGGCCGACGCGTTCCCGCACGGCGGCAAGAAACGCTCCTTCGGCGTCCTCATGTTGCTCGGTCACCATCGCCCCGTGCAGGTCGAGCGCCACACCGTCAAAGGGTTCAGACCGATCGAGCCGATCGAGGAACAGTGTCAGCAGTGAATCGAAGGTGTCGGCGGTCACAGCACCGGCCGGCTGCGCCCGGCATACCAGCAGCGGAACCAGTTCGACGCCGATCTGCTCGGCGGCATCGATATATCCGCCGTGAATCGTCCCGGTCTTCTGATATAGGTCCAAAATGGCATCGCCGCCGGCGAAGTCGTGTCCGCAACCGCTATCGCGCTGGAAATCGGCTAGCGTGGTCGGCGTGATCGCAAAGGTGTTGGTTTCATGCTGAACGCCGCCGCTGAGAATGCGCACGTTGAAGCCTTTCGTTGACGGACTGATTTCTCCCCACGACTACGTTACCACAACGCATTTTCCTGCAGACGGCAGAGCCGCGAGAAACGCCCGTCGGCGGCGACGAGTTCAGCGTAGCTGCCCACCTCGACCACCCGGCCTTCGTCGAGCACGACGATCCGGTCGGCGGCCAGGATTGTCGACAGCCGATGTGCGATGATCAGCACAGTCCGACCGGCCGTTAATCGCACCAGCGCTTCGCGAATCAGGCCTTCGGTATCGGCGTCGACGGCGCTGGTTGCCTCGTCGAGGATCAGCACCGGCGCATCTTTCAACAGGGCCCGGGCAATCGCCACCCGCTGTTTCTGTCCCCCAGATAGCCGCACGCCCCGCTCGCCGACCAGCGTTTGATAACCGTCGGGAAACGAGAGAATGAACTCTTCGGCGTTGGCGGCTGTAACCGCATTTTGCAGTTCGTCATCGGTGGCGTCCGGTTTTCCGATCAGCAGGTTCTCGCGTATCGTCCCCTGGAACAGGAAGACGTCCTGCGAAACGACCGCCACGCTTTCCCGTAGATAGCCGAGCGGTAATCGGCGGATGTCGTGCCCTCCCAGACGAATGCACCCGCCGGTGACGTCGTAAAACCTCACGAGCAATTGGCACGCGGTCGTTTTGCCGACGCCCGTCACGCCGACCAGCGCGACCGTTTCCCCCTCAGAAAGACTAAGGGAAACGTCTCGCAGCACTGGGACGTCTGGCTCGTAACTGAAATCGACATGGTCGAACTCGACATCGAATCGCTGTTCGGCCGGAATGGCGGCGTCCGCGGCGTCGACGATAATCGGCTGGGTGTCGAGCAGTTCGAAGACCCGCTCGGCACTGGCAGCCGCTTTCTGCAGATTCTCAGTCAGGTTCGCCAGCCGTAAAAACGGCAGCACAATCTGCCCCAGATACATCAGAAACACAACCAGGTCGGCCACGTTGATTGCCTGCAACTCGTGCATCGCCCCCGTCGCCCAGACAATCAACACCAGCCCGGCGCCGCTGGCGGCCTCGATCAGGCCGGCCGGCACCAGCGACCAGCGGTTGGCGTAAATGATGCTGTCGCGGTACTTTCGGCCTTGATCCTCGATCCGACGGGCCTGCTCGGCCTCTCGCCGGAACGACTGAATGACAGCCAACCCCGACAAGTGGTCCTGAATTCGGCCGGAAAGATCGGCAAAGCGGACCCGCACCGTTTTCCAGTAGTTGCGAGTGCGCGTGGTGACGTAGTAGACCAGCCCAGCGACGATCGGCAGCGGCAGCAACCCGATCAACGCCAGCTTCCAATTGATGATGAACAGCACAACGCTCATCGTCACCGGAATGACGACCGCCAGCATCGATTCCGGGATGCCGTGAGCGATGAAGTCTTCGATCGCTTCCACGTCGCCAATGGTCCGCGCAGCAAGATTTCCCGTATGCCGGCGGTCCAGGTAGGCCGGCGACATTCCCTGCAGGTGACGGTAGACGGAGATCATCAACCGGTGCAGCGTCCGGTAAGCGGCCACATGCGACATCAACCCATACAGGTATCGGGTAATCCCCCTCAGCAGGTAAATACCGGCGATCAGCAGCGCCAGTCCCAGAAATCCCGTGCCGACGTCGGATCGCTGCAGACGGTGAATCATCTCCCTGACAATCAGCGGCGGGACGATTCCCAGCCCGCTGAACAACAGGCCGAAGATGACCGACCAAACCATCAACCGCCGATCGCTCTCGAGTGCTTTGAAGATACGTTTAACGAACATGCGGGTAGTCTTTAGTCCGTGGTCCGTTGGCGCGTTTGGATCACCATCGAAACGGTGAACCAAACGCGGAAAAATCTACCACGGACTACTAACAATGATTCCGTTTTCCCCTGGTTCAGGCGTTGCGAGAACCGAGTGTGACATAATGCGCCGGCCAGGACAACCTTGCCCATGTCCAGTCTTGCCCGGCGAAAATGGCCCCTGAGGGAGGACGAATCACAAAAGATTGGCCGCCTTGTGCGCCATCGGGTGTAGACCTCGATTCGTCAGCGGCTTGTGACCGGGGGTGCGGCAGTTTTCGGGGGCGGCTCGCCCGGTTCCTTAAGCAGCCGAAACAAGTCGCTTTCCGTGGACAAGATCAAGCGGGTCTCGCGGCCGAGTGTCTTCTTGAAGACCTCCAGCCGGCGAAGGAACTCGTAGAACTCGGACGACTGGCCATAGGCCTCGGCGGTCATTTTGATCACCTGCGCATCGGCCTTGCCGCGAACCTCCGCTGACTTCTGCTCCATCTCGCCCTCGATCTGATCGAGCTCTTTCTGTGTCTGGCCGAGGATCCA
>CAUZTK010000251.1:0-5832 GCA_963582395.1 Planctomycetota bacterium
CGCTTTGACCCGGGGTACGGCGGGCCGTACCGGATGCCGAAATGCCCAAAATTCTCGGTCTGCGTCGGTCACCTCGAATTCCTCGTCGGTCTCACCGAGCGGCGGCTCTTTCGTTCCCTGAATCGGAGCACCGGCAGCCACCCAGCGCTGGAGCAGCGCGATCTGCTGAGCATCGAGCCGGTCTTCGTCTTCGGGCGGCATCTGTTCGGAGCTGATCATTTCGATGATCAGACTTTTATCCGGATTTCCCGGCAGCAATGCAGGGCCGCTCTCACCCCCTTTGAGCATCGTCTGGCGACGGCGAAGATCGAGCCCGCCCTTTCTCACTTTCCGACCGTGACACTTCAAACAGTGGGCTTTCAGAATCGGCGCGACGTGCTCTTCAAAGGTCAACCGCTTATCGACTGTCTTTTTTGGCCGATCATTCGGTTGGCGTCGATCCGCTGCGGCGATGTCCCGCAGCAACAGGAGCGTCACGGCACAAACTACCCCGGCAAACAGCCAGGGCAGTTTATTCTTTTTGCCCTTGATTGCCGGCAACCACATTGCAGTGACCTCCGAGGAATCACAACTCACGGCTCGGCCCGAATGAAGCGACCGGCACCGCTAGAAGGACTGTTAAACAGTACCTCGTTCTCAAGCTCCGGCTTGGGAACCAGGCTAATTTATACAAGATTGTGCAGCGGGAAACCACGCGCACTCTTGCGGAACAGTACTCGCAAGACCATTCGAGCGGTCCACGAAGACGACCGAGACGGCATCGGTTTCGCTCAGAACTGCAGTTTGACCCAGCGCAGTTTCTGGCGGTCGCCACGTTCCTTCAGGTCATCCAGAATCGTCTCAATTCCGGGGCTCAGAAAATCGTTAAATTTCTGGCGTCCTTTAAGCCTCACCGTCAGACGCTTGTCGAAATCGACAAGTTCCGGAGAGAGCCAGATGGTGTTCGATTCCGCTCCTGAGGTGATGTGAATGACGGTTCTGCCGGCGGCTCCGTCGGAGATTCGGGCGTTGAGGATCATCGGCGAGACGCGCCCGCCTCGGCTGCCGCCCAAAACGTTCGAGAGCAGAGAGCTTCGTGGTAAGCCGTGGACTTCGACCCAGTCGAAGCGGTTGTCATGGGGTCGAAGTATTTTCACATCCACTTCCTTCAAGTTCTTGAGACGCTGGTGTCGATCCATCCAGTCGAACAGTTGGTAAATCTCGGCATAATACGATTCGTATCCGCGGCCGATGTACTCGGCGTAGATGACGTCGAAGCCGTGCCGCATCATCCGGTTCATTTCGCGGGCGTTTCGGGTCATCGAGTCGCGGTCGAGTTCGCCGCCGACCACGTACCACGCCAGTTGTTTGGCGTTCTGCCAGTACCATTTGCAGTACCCGTCGCTGAATCCGCAAATGGGAATGACGCCGGCAAAAAGGTCGGGATGCGACATGCCGATGTCGAATGCGGCGGTCCCGCCCATGCCATGCCCCGAAAGAAAGATGCGGTCCGAATCGACGTTGAACCGCTTGCGGGCGTCGCGGATCGATTGCAGCACCGCTGTGTGGGCCTGAACGTCGTAATCGTAATGGGTTTGCTTTTCGGCGGTGAATTCAGGGGCTATGACGATGTAGCCCCGCCGCCCAGACTCTCCCGGCTTCTCCGGGGTGCCTCCCCACCAGATGAGTTCAGTTTCGGCCGACCGCTCAGCAGGCCGCAGGGCGACGATCAGCGGATAGCTGTGGCTGGGGCTGTATTCGATCGGCAATAGCACCGAATACCTCAGCGGCTCTTTTCGATCGGCGCCGACGAATTCGATCAGTTTTGCCAGGCCCGGCAGGATGTTCGGAGTTTCGACGGGAGGCGGCAGGTTGGGAATCAATTGAGCGACTGTCGCGGGGCCGATTCCCTCCAGCGCTTTCAATTGCACCAGCAAATCCTGCCCCTCGCGCATCAGTTTCGAACGGAGATACTTCAACACCAGGAAGCGGGCTTCCCACAGGCGGACGGCGGCCGGAAAATCGGTGACGGAGTTTCCGCTGCCCACAACCCAGCCGGAGTATGCGAGTGCCAGCTTTTCGGCGGCCGAAAGTGTTTCGTCCTTTTCGAGTTTCAGAAAGGCGTCTAGCCGCTGCAGCGATTCGTAGTCGAGTTCTTCGTTGACAATCGATCGCAGCATCGCCGACGAAATCTGTTTATCGTCGGTCAGTTGGGCCTGCAGGTCGCCGAGCAGCATCCGCACCCGTCCCAGTTGCTCGCGCATCTCGTCGTATTCACCCGCCAGTTTGCGGACCTGACGGAGCACGGCCGCACTCATGTTCTCGACCGGAAACTTTCGAATCGCTTGCGAGGCAAGCCGATGCTGTCCGAGCCTGCGGCGTCGGTGAAGCTCATCGAGCAGCCGTCTTGCCTGTGATTCTCGAAGATTCTGGCGGACTTCCTCGACCCGTTCGGCGAGTTCCGGAAAGTCTGTTTCAATCGATTTCAGATCGCTTGTTGCCGGCAGATAGAGTCCGGCCTGCACATAGAAGCGGGCGATTGCCAGCCGGTCGTCGGGATTATTTTGATCGGTCACTCTGCGGATCATACGGTCGAGGATTTGCGGCGGAACCGACGTGGTAGCGATGCCGTGTTCCCACATGTGCGTCAGCCCGGTGACCGTCAGGTACTTGGGACGGATGATGGTGACGCCTTGAACAATGCGCAACGGCTTATGTGCCGTGCGGAGCGTCAGACGCCTGCGCCCAAACTCGTCGAAGGGGGTCATATCGGAATAGCTGCCCACCGACCGCAGCATCAATTGTCGTCCGCTGGACGACTGCGGCAGCTTAAAGGTTTCAAACGAGGACAGATCGACGGCCTGATCGACATCGAGCACTTGACGCCGGGGAACGAAGTACCGTTTGATTCCGGTATGTACCATCAGAATGGGGTACGTATTCGTCGGTCCCCGGGTCTGCTTCGCCAATTCATTAGTGAGCGCCTGAATAGGTCGGAGCGTTCCCTGAATCCGTGTGCCGTTCTCCAGCAGCACTTCGCCGGCCGTCAACTCTGCGGTGCGTCCCAGCAGAAAACAGAGGCCCGCCAGCAACAGAGCGGTACCGACAGCACGGTTTCGATGGGGGTTGAGCATGGCGTGCCCTTCTCGATGCTCCGTCTTGATGACGGCCCCGGCCGTCGATTCCGCACAGTCCGCAACCCGGAGTTGTCTAGGGTGCTACAGGCTTCATCATCCCGTCGAAGACGCGGATTGTCCAGCAAAATCCGCGACAGTCCGAGACTTTGCAGCATCCGAGGGGGCCAACGTGCCTGATTTGCGGAATCGACGGGAGCGGCGGATGGCATCAGCGGACGCAGTCTCTACGCGGCCTCAGAAAGCGGTCCTGCTGTTTGTGGCTGCATTGTTTCGACTTCTTCGGCCAATGCCGCGTAATCGATAGCGCCCGGACAGCCAGAAGCGTACTCGAAGATCGAGTAGCCGAAACTCGGAGCTTCCGCGAGCTTGATGTTGCGGCGGATGCGGGTGTTGAAGATTTGCGCTGCGGCCCAGGGTGCGTCGGAATCGCTGCTTTTGAGAAACGCAGTCAGATCGTCGGTCACGTCAGCTGCTAGCCGAGTGCCGGTCTCGTACAGGCAGAGGACAACCCCCGTCACCCGCAACGCGCGGTTTAACCGCCGCGCGACCAAAGCGGTCGTTTCCAGCAGTTTCGAGAGACCCTGCAGCGCGAAGAAGTGTGGTTGCAAGGGGATGAAGACCTCTTGAGCCGCCGTCAGCGCGTTGATCGTCAATACACCCAAAGCTGGTGGGCAATCCATGAAGAGGTAGTCGAACGGCCCGTCGGCGTGTAACTGCTCATACATCTGCTGTAGAGCATCGCGGAGAACGGTTTCCCGATTCGGCGCATCGACCAGTTCCAGTTCGGTGGCGGCCAAATCGAGGTCGGACGGAATAACCCACAGATTCGGCGCTACCATCTGCCGGGCGTCGCAGAGTGTCTTTGTACCGGAAAAAACCTGGTAGACAGTCGGTGTGCCAGTCACCGCCTCGGCTCCCAGATGCAAAGACGCATTCCCCTGTGGATCGAGATCGAGCAGGCAGATTCGGCGACCTCGCCGGGCCAAAGCGGCGGCAAGATTCACGCTGGTTGTCGTTTTACCGACGCCCCCTTTTTGATTCATCACCGCGATGGTGCGCATCGAAAGTTTTTCCCATGGACAAGTTTTCAGACGATGACAGGCGGCATGAGTATACGCGGACTGCGAAAAGAACGAAAGATGAGTTCCGCGGTGAAATGGTGAAGACTCTTCCCTTGACAGTTTGCGAACTTGCCCCACGTCAATGCACAATCCGGGCCAACGTCTTCTTCGTCGGGGGCACGTTCAGAGAGCGATGGTCTCCATTAGGCACAGATCACGGTCGTGTCGGAACGTGAAGTCCAAACTCTCACCGGCGTTTAATTCGTCCGGACCACGCGGGTGTCTTCTCGAAGCGGCCTGCCTGATGCGTCAGTAGCTGCCTTGACTGGTCCGGGTCTGCGTCGTTGTTGTGACCTGCCCGTTGTTGGCGGACCGCTTGGGGTCGGTTTTGGCCGGTTCCGACTTTTTCTTTTGCGGCGAAGCCGTTGTGGGAGATTGCACCACGATGGCCGACCGGCCCAACAAGTTGTTCAGCGCGTCGCGAATGTCTGCCCCGCGACCGAGACCCGTTTCAACGACCCGAATCGCGCTGGGCGGATGTTTGGCGGCTTCGTCGAGCACTTCGATCAGCGTTCCGACGTTGTCGAGCAGATATGGACCCGCGGAGACCACCAACGTATTGGAGATCTCATCGACATCGGCGGAGAGCGCCCCTTTGAATCGGGGGATTTTTTGTTCCGTTTGTTCTCCGCTGCCGTAGTTCATGACGTAGGTGTAGCGGCTCTCGGTTTTCGGCTTTTCTTTCTGGCTCGAGGCCAAAGCCTTGTCGAAAGCAACAACTTATTGAGTTCGTCACTGCGAAGATGAATGACGCCTCGTTCCAACTGGAACACCCACCGCCGTCCACGCATGACCGGATTGCTCCAGACTTCCACTTTGTCGATGGTCTGCCTCAAGAGTTCCCGCAAGTGCACCGTGTCGGCCTGTTGCAGCGTTTCACGCAATCGTGCAAAGCGTCCCATCGACTTGTTGACCTTGGCGTCCACTTCCGCCAGTCGCGTTCTGGTGGGTGTCTGTGCAGATTTCAGGAATTCTTGCAATTCGTCCTGCTTCGCCGCGTTGCGGTCACATTTGTCGGTACTGAGATCAGTGCCGCAAATGTAGCTCACGGCTTGTGTCTTTCGGGGGTCGGTCCCGAACATTCTTCCACCGCACTTGCCGCAGTGTAGCAGACCGGTCAGTAAGAACTTGCCACCGTTCTTGTGGGGTGTTGTTCGCTGCTTGCGTTCCGAAAGCCGTTGCTGTACCGCGTCGAACGTCTGCTGATCGATGATGGCGAGGTGGTTATTCGGGATTACAATCCAATCGTCGGTGTGATTATCGCCTTGGTGAGCGTCCACGACCGTGCCGTTGCTGAGGCCGTGATACTTGCCCACAGATCATTCGTTCCACCGATACGTGCCGGTGTACGTTTCACGGCCAAACGTTCGCTATACCGTCGAAGGAATCCAAGGAGTGCCGTCGCGGGTTGTCTTCCCTTGTCTGTTCAACCGCCGCACGATTGCCCGGACTGAATCGCCGCCGAGATACCAAGCGAAGATGCCTTTCACCGTTTGCACCTCGTCAGGGGTGGCGAGTGCAAGCCGCTTGTTTTTCAGAACGTAGCCAATCGGGACTCTCCCCTGCCATTCACCGCGAAGCGCGGCCTCGAGCTT
>CAUZTK010000252.1:0-5740 GCA_963582395.1 Planctomycetota bacterium
GGAGTTGCGAACATTAAAGAGTCTATTCGGAAACATCACCCTGTTTTTCGGAGTTGCGTCGTCTTTGCGGTCATTGAACATTGGCGGTCTGTCGGGGCTGAGCCGTTTGATCATGAGGTGGCTGTGGCTGCTCTGCTATCGCCGCGAAGAATCCGCAAAGCCAGAGCGGGCGAATCGGAGCCGCAAACGGCTCCCGGCTCGTCGCTCCGATCAAATCAACGGCAGTTCGGACAACTCCCGCCGCGGGAATACGAAAACGGCATTCTGGGCGGCTCGCAACTGATCGATCACATTCATCCCAAGTTCCGTGGTCATCGCACAATCGCCGATGCCCTGGCCGGCGAGATGGTCCGGCAGGGATGGCTCAAACCGGCCGGTGACTGGGAAGCCCGACGCCAGCCAGCCTATCAGGCTCATTTCGATGCACTCGACGACATTTATTTTGCCCGCGGTTTGCGAGAGCTGAATGCGTTGCGGGCCTGGTCCAGCGGACGGCCCCCCCATCGAGACCCGGCTCAAGCATCTCGGCCCGCTGAAAAACCGGACATCACTGGGCAGAACAGATCAGGAGTAAGCGTGCATGAGCGTAAGTTGTTTGACCGATGCGGCAATGCCTGTGAATTCTCTGAGGTATCGCTCCGATGTCTCATAGCATCAAAGAGCCTGTCAGATTGCAGATGGGTCCCGCTGGTCTTTATAATCCAATGTCGTCCGAAGCCCTTTTTGACAGAGATGGCCGCCATGTTCGAGATCGGTAGTTTTCCGACGCGGGATTGTCAGGGGTTGAGTCGGCGGGCTTTTCTGCAGGTCGGCGCGGCGCTGCCGTTTACGAGCGGGCTGGCTGAAGTTGTCCGCGCGGCCGAGGCCCCGAAAGCGAAGTCGGTGCTGTTGGTCTGGTTGTTGGGAGGGCCGAGTCATCTCGATCTCTTCGACCCCAAGCCCGCAGCGCCGGCCGAGTATCGGGGACCCTTTGCCACGATTCCCACGCGGATTCCCGGCGTGCGGTTTACGGAACTGTTGCCGAAGCTCGCCGATCGCAGCGACCGATTCTCGTTGGTCCGCACCAACATCAATTATAACGGCGGACATCGGCCGGCCGGGTCCATCGGCTTAACAGGAGCCGTGGCAACAGACGGCGGTGAAGACAAAAAGGGAACTTCAACCGGTTACCCGCCGAATTTCGGATCGATTGTGGCTCGGCATCGAGGCACGGGCAATTTACCCGGTTTCATGTCTGTGGGGCGCAATCATCCGGGAGATGGTAATGGGATTTCGCTGGGGTACGGCGGCGGCAAGTGGGGCAGGCGATACGACCCCTTTCTGGTGAGCTGTTCCGAAATTGGGAAGGTCTTGCTGCCTGGATTGAAGTTGCTGGAGGGCCTGACTCCCGCCCGTCTCACAGACCGGCGCAGCGTGTTGAAGCAATTGGACCTCGCCCGTCGCCAGATCGATTCGGCCGAACAGCAGCAGTGGGACAATCTTTCCAAGCAGGCATTTTCGCTGTTGAGTTCGTCCGAGACGATTCAGGCCTTTGATCTGTCTCGCGAGTCGGAGCAAACAAGGGCCGCGTATGGACGGACCTCGTTTGGTCAAAGCTGTCTGCTGGGGCGCCGCCTGGTTGAGGCGGGCGTCCCTTACGTGCAGGTCAACTGGAGCCAATTCGTCGAGGTCTTCTACACGTTTTCCGATTACGGCTGGGACACCCATGCCGATAACTTCGAGCTGCTGGCCGATTGGCACGGCCCACAGCTCGACCGCGTTTTCTCGGCCTTGCTGGACGACCTCGAACAGCGGGGACTGCTGGAAACGACGTTGGTGGTCTGTTTGGGAGAGTTCGGCCGCACGCCGCGAATCAACAACATCGGCTCGCGCGACCACTGGCATCACTGTTACTTCTCACTTTGGGCCGGAGGCGGCGTCCAACCGGGACGCGTGATCGGCGAAAGTGATCCGCAAGGCGAACATCCCCTCACCAACCCGGTGACCCCGGAGATGCTCGGCACGACAATGCTCGAACTGGCCGGCGTCGACACCGCCGCGCGGGCCGAACTCGGTGTGCTTCCCAAGGGACGTTTGATCGATGGCCTGCTGTAACAGATGGCACCGCATCGCCGGACTGGCGCTGTTGATTTTGGGACTGGCGGCCCATCCGCTGAGCGGCGCGGCGCCAAAACCGCTGACGCATGACGGACTGCTGAAATTTGCCCCGGTGTTTGTCTTGGACGGCAAAGAGGTGGTCTTCAGCATCCACAACGTTCCGAACCGCGTGTCGCTCATGCGGTTGAATCTAACAAACGGAACCCAACAACTGTTGTATCCGTCGCTCACCACGCATCAGTTCGACGCGGCGTTTTCCAAAGACGGCCGCTACCACTGCTTCGCGATGTCCTCGACCAGCCCACAGATGGTATTGGTGATTAAGGATGCCAAAGCCGGCAAGTCCGATTCGGCGACCGTCCTGCAATTTGGAGAAAATGACGTGAATCCGACGCCGCTGAATCTTTACGGGGCCTGGATCTTCAAGCCACAAGGGGGCCGCAGCACCGTCCGCAGCCCTCGCTTCCTGCCCAATCAGGGCCGGGTCGTCTTCACGCTCTCGGCTCCGGGCGGACAGCAGATTGCATCGGTAAACCTGCAGGGGGAAGACCTGAAAAGACTCACACAATCGGCCGGGACAAACTGCTGGGCGTCGATTTCTCCCGACGGAAAAAGAATTGCCTTCAGCTCCAGCCGGGACGGAAGTTTTCGCATCTATGTGATGAACGCCGACGGCAGCAACGTGCATCGGCTGACAGACGGTTCGGCACGCGATATTCGGCCGGCTTGGTCGCCCGACGGGAAACGGATTGCGTTTGTCAGCGCCCGCGACGGTAACTGCGAGATCTACGTGATGGACGCGGACGGCTCGAACCTCAAGCGTCTTAGCAATCATTCCGAGCGGGACGACTATCCTACCTGGCATCCCGATAGCCGCCGTCTGCTGACCGTCTCGGAACGCGAGGGTCGCTTCGATCTGTATTTGTGGAACGTGCCTGAAAAATAGCAGACGGCTCAACCGAGGCGACGCTATCGCTTACGCCCCGCCACCCGGCCGTGACACTCTGCGTCTGGGATAATGAGTGGGCACAAAGACGAGTCAGCGAGATCGAGCAGCAAGGCCAGCCATTGCGATGCGGGCCGACGTGTTGATTTCAGGAACAAAACCCGATTCAAGCCAGGGAGCGCAGCATGAAGATCAGACCGAACAAAGCCAAGCAGAAACTGGCCGCCGGGGAGACAGTATATGTAGTCTCGGGGTTGAACGACTCGGATGCCATCGACCAATTTGGTCCCGTCGGCTTCGATGGGGTGTGGTTGGAGGGCGAACATGGCCCCATTGATTTCGCCGACATTGCCAATCGAACCCGCGCCTGTGACTTGTGGGGCATGACCTCCATCATGAGGATCAACCGCAACGAGCAGGGGATCATCTACCGAGCCCTTGACCGTGGCGCGCAAGGGATTGTCGTGCCACACGTCAACACCCGCGAAGAAGCGGAAAACGTCGTGGCCGGCGGCAAGTTTGCACCCGTCGGTCAGCGGGGCATGTTCGGCAGCCGACAAGGCTACGGCGTGCCAGACTATTTCACGGTGGCCAACGATCAGACGTTGTTGGTTGTACTGATCGAGGACATCGTAGCCGTCCGCAATTTGAACGAGATTCTGGAAGTAGATCACATCGACGTGTTCTTCGTAGCGCCGTCTGATTTGGCCACGTCGATGGGCCACATCGGCGACATAGGCCACCCAGACGTCCAACGCACGGTCGATGAGACACTGGCTGGCATCCAACAGCGCGGCCGCGTGGCTGGCACGCTGGCCAATAACGACAACGTCGCCAATTTCGCCGCTGCCGGGGTTCGATTTTTTCTGACAATCGTAGATCCCTGGCTGAGTGCGGGCGCGAAGGAATTCATCAGCCGCTCCGAGTCGGCGATGGGAAACGCTAAGTGATTGTTCAAATTCGATGAACATCTGCGACGAGTTCGGCTTGTGCTACGCCTGTTGCTTGTGGGATCGAGACCGGCCAGAATGACACGCCATCCGTAGCGGGCCCCAGCGTTTCGCGCCCGGTCACAAGAACGATCCGCCAGCAGGAAACGGCCCATGGCCCTTGCCGACAGTCGAACGCAGCGAATCATCACGTTGTGCGGCCTGTACGTTGCGCAGGGCGTGCCGTGGGGATTTATGCTGACCACGCTGCCCTCATTTCTGGCATACCGTTACCAGGTTGGTGACAAGGAAATCGGGGAACTGACGGCCATCATCCTCATCCCGTGGTCCTTCAAGCTCATCTGGGCGCCGCTGATGGACACGTTCACGATCCGTTCCATGGGACGACGACGCCCCTGGATCATCGGCGCCGAGCTGATGATGGCCGCCAGCCTGTTGGGATTTGTGGGTTTGGGTGATCCGTCGCAGAATTTGCGGTTGATTCTCTACATGTACTTTTTGCACAACTGTTTCGCATCGCTGCAGGACGTCTGCACCGATGCCCTGGCGGTCGATATTCTGCCTCCCGAAGAACACGGGCAGATGAACGGCCTGATGTGGGGATCCAAGCTGCTTGGCAAGGGAGTCGGTGCCTGGGGTTTGTCACACGTACTCAACTGGGGGGGGCTGGAGGCGTGTGTCGCCGTGCAGGTCGTGCTGCTGCTGGGCATCATGCTGATCCCCATGTTGATCCTGGAACGACCGGGTGAAAAGCGGTTTCCGTGGAGTACAGGTCGGGCGCATCCAGCAACCGGTTCGAAGGCGCGGAATCCCCAAGAATTATTCAGTGCATTCCTGCGGGCGTTTTCCCTGACGACGACCCTGGTCTACATCGCGTTCACGCTGACCAAGCTGATCGGCTCGGGAGTCAACGAAATCGTGACGAAGACTTTGTACACGCAGCAACTGAACCCGAAGTGGACTGACTTGGAGTTCTCTACAGTCTCCGGCCTATATGCCATTCCCTTCGTTATCCTGGGGGCGGTGCTCGGTGGTATTCTGGCCGATCGCTTCGGTCGGCGGTTGATCCTGACAGTCGGCTACGGCGGTTACGCGCTCACGGCTTTGATCTTTGCCGCCTGTCCCGGGCTTTGGAACGAGCGCTGGTTTACCACATGCTATATCCTCTTGTACGAAGCACTCGGAGCGGTCGGCTCGGTTGGTTTTCTGTCGATGGCAATGAGAATTTCGTGGACGAAGGCAGCGGCGACGGTCTTCACAACCTACATGACGCTCTCGAATGTCTCGCACGTCATCGGCAACTTCGCGGCCGGTCCGCTGCGAACACTCTTCAAGTTCGGCGATGAGAGCCAGGCGGCCAACATGCACTCCTACGAGTTGACCTTCTGGTTCATAGGTCTCGTCACGCTGCCCCCGTTGCTGTTGCTGCTGCTGGTCAGGCAGGACGAAGTCCACCGCGCCCGCCAGGCCGAGACGTCACAGCCGGCCGACGCCTGATGCTCGACTTTGTCGATCGCCCGACGGACGGTCGTCTTGAATCGAATGTTCCTTCCGACGGTTTTTGCAAGGTGTTGCGAGGGGCTGAGCAGTTCTGGACAGGAGACCGTACGGATGGCCGTCGCCACTGAATTGCATTAGAATTTCGACTGTTGTTCACGAGGGCAGGACCTTCATCAATCACCCGTTTCTGCAGGCGAGGTGCAAAAATGAATTCTATAGGTCGCAGGGAGTTTCTTTCCGCGTCACT
>CAUZTK010000253.1:0-5698 GCA_963582395.1 Planctomycetota bacterium
CCGCTCTCCCCGTCTCTCCCTCAATCTCTTGGCAGTTTAACCAAAATCATCTTTGTGACATCCCCTGTTTGGTTCCGGCTCCGCCGGGTTGGGCTTGGCGCGATTCGTTTGACTGCGGCACGAAAATGCCCCCGTGCAGCAGTTGCACAGGGGCTCTGGGTCGTCGCTTCGCCGGCAAGTGCCGGACGGTTTATGTTTTCTTAGCGGCCTTGACTTTTTTCAATTTCTTGGCCTTTTTCTTAGTCGCCTTTTTTCCGGCGGTTTTCGACTCTTCGCCGAAAACCTGGTCCCAGTTCTTCCAGAATTCCGGCGTTGTCCCGGTACGAACAATTGGTCCGCCCATCAATAATTCTCCTCGATGTCGATCCTGAACACTCTCTGTCGGTTGCGAAACAGACCGAATGGCTGTGCCAGATCTATTTCGGTCCACACCGCTGGAACACCCCAGCGTATCGATTCTTGACAACGGCGCAGCAGTTGTCAAGCGAGCCGTTTCTCACCTATTGTAACGCTACTTGCTCGCCGATGCGGAAACCGCCGGCGGTTTATAGCCCGGGGCGGCAATAAAGTTGACGGTCGTCTTGGCGTCGTCGAAGTTCCAGATGCGAATCTCGCCGTCGTAGCTGCCTGTGGCCACTTTCTTACCGGCAGTGTGGTAGGCGACCGAATAGACCCAGTCGTTATGGCCGCTGAATGTCTTGAGAACTTTGCCGTCGGCAATTTTGTGTAGCCGCGCTGTCTTGTCGGCGCTGGCGCTGTAGACGTCCCCCTCTTTTGTGACGGAGATGCGAAAGACCTCGTTGCCGAAGCCTCCGATGGCCCGTGCTTGTTTTGCGTCGCTGACGTTCCAGACCCGGATCTGCTTGTCTCGGCCGCTGGTGACGACTTGTTTGCCGTCGGGCGAGAAACCGACGCCGAAGACCGGTTCGCCGTGACCGTTGAACGTCACCAGCGAATCGCCCGTCTTGGTGTCGAACACTTTCGAGGTCTTGTCGCGGCTGGCCGAGGCGAGCTTGCTGCCGTCAGAAGACCAGGCAATGTCCATCACCCAGTCGGCATGGTCCTCGATGAGCAGTTGCTCTTTGCCGGTGGTGACGTCGTAGACACGGATGGCCCGGTCGGCTCCGGCGGTGGCGAGCCGCTTGCCATCGGGGCTAAAGGCGACCGCATACACCGAATCGGTACTGGTGACCAGATCGGCAAGCAGTTTTCCGTCGGCAACGCTGAACAGCTTCACCTCACCCATCTGGGCCGGCGTCCCCGCGGCAACGGCCACAGTCTTCCCGTCGGCGCTGAAATCGATGTCGTAAACTCGCTCGGCCACGTTGGTGATGCGGCGAATCTGTTTTCCGTCGGTCGGGTTCCAGAGAATAAGTTCATGATAGCCTGAACTGGCCAGCAGCTTGCCGTCTGGGCTGAACTCCAAAGCCGTTATCGGCAACGGCACCCGGTAGGCGACCGGCGGCGCCGGCTGCGGAAGCTTGGGAATAATGGTGATCAACTGGGAATTTGCGTCGATTCCGGCATTGAGCTGGGCACCCGTGTTGATCCACTTCTTGATTGAAGCGATCTGGTCTTTGGTGAGCGGATCGGCATCTTCGGGCATCGAACCCTCTTCGACCAGCACAACCAGGTTCGAGAAATCGCCGTCGCCCGCCGTGATGGCTTCGCCCGATTCGCCTCCCTTCATGATGCCGGCAAACGACTCCATGTTGAATCGCCCTTTGGCCGTCCGGGCATTGTGACAGGCCAGACACCGCTTGGCGAAAATTGGGGCGACGGTCTCTGAAAAGGAGACCATTTTGTCGGCGGCAATCAGCACCTCTTCCAAGGCCTTCTCTCTGATAAGCGAAAAGGCGCTGACGGACGCCAGTTGAGTTTCCGCCTGTTCGAATTCGGGCTTGAACTTGGCGACTTGCTCTTCAGCGTTCTTAATGATGCCCGGAGAATCTGTCACGGTTTTCTTTGTCGAGGCGATAACGTCTTCGGCTGCCTTGACGGTCACTTGGGTCTCGGCGAGCGTTTTAGCGGCGGCGGCGGCTTTCTTAGTAGTGGCTTTGGCGACGGCTTGGGCGGCTAGAACTGCTTTTGCAGCTTCGGCGGCGGCTTTGTCCAAAGATGTCTTCGCATCAGCCGCCTTTTTAACTTCAGCTTGCTGGGTTTTCAGTTTCTCCTCGGCGGTTTTCAGGTCGGCTTGAGCCTTGGACAGGTCAGCCTGAAGCTTCCTCAGGGCATCGCTCAGCCCCTTCGCTTTGCCTTGGGTTGCCTGGAAGGCCTTTTCGACGATTGTCACTTTTGCTTTCGCCGCCTCGACGACTTTGCGGAGCACCGTTTCGGCGGTTAGCAGCTTCTTGTCGTCGCCCAAGGCGAATGGACCGTTTTGCGGCATAAGGACCGCCGTGATAACGATCGTCGCAAACAGGTTCAGCTTTGTTCGCATGATTTGCCCTTCCTAAAATTTCTGGAACAATCTGAATTCGTTGCCACAGTGTGATGCCGTCACAAACCGACCGACTTGCGGGCATCGCGAACAGACCACCAAGTCGTTGGCAGGTCCGATCAGGCAGATTCGTTTGCGGCAGACGACAAGGCGAGGTTGTTGGGGTAAGCGCCGGCACATCGGCGACCGGCATCGGTGTCATCTAATAGCTTCGCTTGACTAGTGGGTGTTGTCAAGCTTCGCTGGCGGATCGGCAAGGTGGCTCATTGTCTGACAGCCATGAAAATCGTGCAACGACCTGATATGATATTATGACGGTTTTGTTAGCATCCTCCGACGACGCAAACACTGCCATCCAACCGCCTCCGCCAGCCGTTTTCAGATTTGCCCCCGCAATCCATCCTTCCCAAGCGCACCCACCGCGAAAGATTCACCCGCTATGCAACCGACACAGGACATCAACATCCGCGGCACCGCCCGCCTGATCGCCCCCCGGCAACTGAAGTTGGAACTGCCGATTAGCGAAGCTGCCAGCCAGACCGTTGTCGAGTCGCGCAAGACGGTTAAAAGCATCTTAAGCGGCGCTGACAAACGGCTGATCGTCGTCGTCGGCCCCTGTTCGATACACGATTTCCAGACCGGTTTGGAATATGCCCGACGGCTCAAACAGCTCGCCAAGCGGGTGTCAGAACGGCTGTTGCTTATCATGCGGGTTTATTTTGAAAAACCTCGGACCACGGTCGGCTGGAAGGGGCTGATCAACGACCCTCATCTGAACGACACGTTCGACATCAACGAGGGATTGAAAATCGCCCGCCGCTTGCTGATCGAGACGGCAGAGATGGAAGTTCCGGCCGCCACCGAAATACTCGAACCGATTACGCCGCAATACATTGCCGATCTGATCACGCTGGCCTCGATTGGCGCGCGAACGACCGAATCGCCGACCCACCGGCAAATGGCTAGCGGGCTGTCGATGCCGGTTGGATACAAGAACGGGACCGACGGCAACCTGCAGGTGGCCATCAATGCCATGCAAGCCGCCAGAAACCCGCATGCTTTTCTGGGCATCGACGCCGATGGCGGCACGTGCATCGTCAATACCATAGGCAATTCGTGGGGACACCTCATGCTGCGGGGCGGACGCTCTGGGCCGAATTACGAGGCCGCCAGCCTTGCCGACGCCGCCGAACGTTTGAACGCCGCCGGATTGTCTCCTCGGTTTCTCGTCGATTGCAGTCACGCCAACTCAAACAAAGATTACAGCCGGCAGTCCCTCGTTTGGAACAACGTCGTCGACCAGCGAGTCTCCGGCAACGAAACCATCATCGGGCTGATGCTTGAAAGCAACATCAACCCCGGCCGTCAGGAACTGTCCGCAGACTTAACGCAGTTGAAATACGGTGTTTCGATCACCGACGGCTGCATCGGTTGGGAAGAAACCCAATCGCTGATTCTCGACACTTACCACAAGCTCATCCCGGCATCGGTTTCGGCCAGCTCGTGACGTCATTGAGTCTGAGAGACGACCGACTCTCCAATTATACTCGGTACGTCCACAAATTGAGGGAGGGCGACCGCCTGGAAGAAGGGGGAACGGAGATGAACCCGGCGCTGTGGCTGACGATTGCTATCTCTGCTGTCTGCCCGTCCCAGATCCCGCAGCCGAAAAGGGTTTCGGATGCGGCAAAAGCACAGCGGCCCGCAGAAGCAACTCCGGAGCGGCGGGCCCTCGATTTCTTGTCGCGCGAAGTTCCCCAATGGTCGCCTCGGAACAAATGTTTTTCCTGCCACAACAACGGCGACGGTGCCCGTGCGCTCTACTCGGCAATTCGGCTCTCGTATCCCCTGGCTCAAAAAGTGCTGGCTGACACCACCGAGTGGCTGACTCATCCTGAACGATGGGACCGCAATGGAGGCGAAGAAGAGTTCAGCAACAAGACACTGGCCGACATTCAATTCGCCGCCACACTGCTGCAGGCGGTTGAAGCGGGCCTCGTCAAACAAAAGCCGCCGCTGATCCAGTCCGCCAAACGAGTCGCCGCCCATCAGGACGACAACGGTTCGTGGGAAATCAGCAAAGCGGGGGCGATCGGCTCACCGGCCACTTACGGCCGGATGCTGGCGACGGTGACGGCACGGCGGGTGCTCGTCGCGGCGGGCAAGGAACATTTTCGCAAGACGGTCAGCCGCTCAGAGAATTGGCTCGGCATGCAACGGCCGCAGACGGTGCTCGACTCTGCGGCGCTGCTGATGGCACCGCCGACCGTCATCTTGGCCGACCAGCGAAAGCACTGCCTCAACGTGATCAGCAAAGGACAGGTCGGCACCG
Organism: Planctomycetota bacterium; assembly: GCA_963582395.1. Taxonomy (GTDB): domain Bacteria; phylum Planctomycetota; class Planctomycetia; order Planctomycetales; family Planctomycetaceae; genus CAUZTK01. The sequence continues at coordinate 4,773 of CAUZTK010000253.1, forward strand.
AGGGGTGGGGACCGTACGTCACCTCGACTCCGGAACCGTTCGACACGGCAGTCGTGCTGTTGGCGCTCTCACAGGGCAACGCCGACAAGGAGATCGAGCGGATGATCCGTCAAGGCCGGGCGTTCCTCATCGAAACTCAGTTGCGCGACGGAAGCTGGCTGGAAACGACGCGGCCACCCGATGCCGAAAGTTACGCACAACGGCTTTCAACAGCCGGCTGGGCGACCAGGGCCCTGTTAGTAACCCGCCGGGCAGTCCAGCGAAAATAAGCCGTGGCAGCGCTGCCACGGGACGTTTGTGTCCGAGTTCAGACAACCATCCGTGCGGAAGCGAAACCGCGACAACTCCTCAGCATTCGCACAGGTGATGCCTCACAAAACCTAGCATCTGTGCGAAACGCCATAACTTCTTGCTTCCACATCGAAAAAATCGCCAACACCGCCGCCACCTTACGCGAATTCGCCTGGAAACCCCAACGTCTCTTCGCCAAACTCGGCAGATGAATCAACTGACCAGCCCTGGCAATGTTTCAGCCGCCGTTGAAGAAATGCTTTGGGATTGCTACAGTACACACTAATGAGTTCAACCCGCTGGGCGGCTGGGCATTTGTAACGGGAGCCATCTGTCGATGGGCACAAAGAAGTCAGGAAAAGGGCGGCGGAAAATCGGTCGCAAAAAGCGGCGGATGCGTAGCAAAATCCGCCATCGCAAAGGCTAACGTAGTCATCCACTACTTGATCCGGCATGCACAGCGGCGATCCGTCCGTTGCCGAACTAATCCCCGCAGGATCTTGAGCGTGTGCCGACAGCCAATGTCGGCCGCTTTCTGACGCAGTTCCTCAATAAGCGTCCGTGTAGTTTGATCGGTCAACTGACCCGATCGATCCGCCCAGGGCTGGTCCAAAACATCGGTCCCTGGTGAGTCA
>CAUZTK010000254.1:0-5667 GCA_963582395.1 Planctomycetota bacterium
CGACATCGGCTCGACACCTAGCCCCTGATCAATGAGAATCAGCGTGTCGCGGTGACGGATGAAGTAGTTGGTGGTGCGGCTGCCGTACAAGTCGCGCCGGAACGGCTCGCGGCGAACCGTCCACGGGGCACTGGCATCGTAAACGGGCCGATTCTCTGTCGGGGCCGCAAAGCTGCCCGCACAACCGCCGATTTTGAACAAGGTGTCGGTTCTCATGCCCAGACTGCTAAAGATACACACAAAGGACGATCAAATCGGTTGACCTGTCAGGGATTTGGCGTCGGAACTCTTCGCACTCGCAAGGGGACGAAAAATCCGAAATATGCGCCGCCCCCGATCGAGAAGCCGGCAGATGCACGTGCAATTGTCTCCCGGCGCCGTTGCTCCTTACGATAAACGCTCCTCTTGAAAAAAACAAATCTCAAACCTTGCGGCTGCCAGGCAGACCTGCTCGGGAGAGTTGAATTCGCGAGGTTTCGATTGATTGGCTTACCGGTCCGGGACAGACTTTGACCGTCCCCTTGTTGAATGGACAATTCCACCAGAGAGATTCACCATGCCCATGACAATTTGCGACCTCACCGCCCGTGATATCCGCTTCCCGACGTCACGGCATTTCGACGGTTCCGACGCCATGAATCCGGATCCCGATTATTCGGCCGCTTACGTTGTCCTGAAAACCGATGCCGGCCCTTGGGAGGGCCATGGAATGGCTTTTACCATTGGCCGGGGGACCGATATCTGCGTTCAGACGATTGAAATGATGAAATCGTTCGTCGTCGGCCGGACGCTCGACTCGTTGACCGAAGATATGGGCGAGTTCTGGCGAACGATCACCGGCGATAGCCAACTGCGATGGCTGGGACCGGAAAAAGGGGTGATTCACATGGCGTCGTCGGCCATCATCAACGCGGTCTGGGACTTGTACGCCAAGAGTGAAGGCAAGCCGTTGTGGCAGTTGTTGCTCGACATGTCTTCGGAACGGCTGATCTCCTGTATCGACTTCCGCTACATCACCGATGCTCTCACACCCGATGAAGTCCTCGAGATCCTTCGCCGCAACGAACCGACGCGTCCGGAGCGGCTGGCCGAGATGCAACAAGACGGATTTCCCTCTTACACGACTTCGGCGGGCTGGCTCGGATACTCGGACGAGAAACTCCGCAGCCTCTGCCGCGATGCGCTGGCCAAAGGCTGGAACACGTTCAAGATCAAAGTCGGCGGCGATCTCGACGACGACATCCGTCGCTGCCGCATCATCCGCGAAGAAATTGGCTGGGAGCGGCGGCTGATGATGGATGCCAACCAGGTCTGGGACGTCGACGAGGCCATCGCCAACATGCGAAGGCTGGCGGAATTTAAGCCTTGGTTCATCGAAGAGCCGACCTGCCCCGACGACGTGCTCGGACACGCGGCCATCGCCAAAGCCATCGCCCCGATTCAAGTTGCCACCGGTGAGATGTGTCACAACCGGGTCATGTTCAAGCAGTTCCTGCAGGCCGACGGACTTCAGATCTGTCAGATCGACAGTTGCCGGCTGGGCGGTGTCAATGAAGTGCTGGCCGTGCTGCTGCTAGCCGCGAAGTTCGGCGTCCCTGTCTGTCCGCATGCGGGCGGTGTGGGCTTGTGTGAACACGTGCAGCATTTGGCGTTATTCGACTACATTGCCGTCAGCGCCTCGCTCGAAAACCGCATCGCCGAGTACACCGATCATCTGCACGAACACTTTGTCCATCCGGTGGTGGTGAAAGACGGACGTTACATGCCGCCCTCGGCACCCGGTTACGGGATCACAATGAAACCGCAGTCGCTCGACGAGTACGAGTACCCGCACGGTCCGGCCTGGTGTTCGTAACCGAACGTTGCCTACAGGCCGACTGTTCGGCAGCGGCGCCGCCGTTTCTGTTGGACTTGTCGACCCGGCCAAACGGCGAACCGCTTAGTACCTTTTCACTGAAATCTGCGCAAAATGGTCACGAAAATCGCCAAGGTCATCAGGAAAATTCGCATCAGAGGGGGAGATAGAGGGATGGAGAGAAGGATGTGTAGCTTTCTCCCCATCTCCTTCTCTCTTCCTCTTCGCGTCTCTCCATCAATCTCTTGGCAGCTTAACCAAAATCATCTTTGTGACATTCCCTATTTAGTTCCGGCTCCGCCGGGTTGGGATTCTGGTATGAACTGCCGCAGGCCTTCTTGAGACAGCGCAACGAGCCGACTAATCACCGGTCCGTTCGCTTCGGGAAACGTTAACGAACCGAGTTCGCAGACCGGCACCCAGTGAAATCCACGCATTTCTTTGCAGACCTGCTGTGGACGCACCGGGCGGCACAACCAGAAGTGCAGATCGAGCGTATCGTGGTCGTAGCGGTAAGATCGGCTGAGCAACAATTCGACGGCGGCAACTTCAAGACCGGTTTCTTCCCAGCATTCCCGGACCACACAGTCTTTCGGCGTTTCGCCCGGATGGCATTTTCCGCCAGGAAATTCGGCCAAACCGAGCAGCGGAGCATCGTCTCTACGGGTGCCGACCAGATAGCGCTCGTCGTGTTCAACGACGGCAATTCCGATGGGAGTGGCTGGCGTGGGCATCATGCTGGCTCCAGTTCGCGCAGCGCGGCGTGTCGGATCGTTCCGAACCAGCGCACGGATTGGGGAGACCGAAACTTGGTGAGCGGCAACCGTCAACCCTCGATATCTAGCGGTGGCCCGCCCATGACGTGATACCCGCAGTCGACGTGCACAATTTCGCCGGTAATGCCTCCGGCCAGATCGCTGAGCAGGAACATGCCGGTTTTGCCGACTTCCTCGAAGCTGACGTTCCGCCGCAAGGGTGAAATCGATTCGTACAGTTTCGTCATTTTCTGAAAATCACCGACGGCGCTGGCCGCCAAGGTCCGCAGCGGTCCGGCGCTGACGGCATTTACGCGGATGCCCGAAGGGCCGAGTTCGTGGGCCATATACTCGACGGCACTTTCCAGCGCCGCCTTGCACAGACCCATCAGGTTATAGCCGGGAATGACCGTCTCGCCGCCGAGATAGGTCATCGTCAAAATCGAGCCGCCCTGGGACATCAGCGGCTTGGCGCGGGCCGCCATCGTCAGCAGGCTGTAAGCGCTGACTTCCATTGCAAGCTTGAATCCGTCGCGGCTGACGGCGTGTACTGGGCACTGCAAGTCTTCAATTGGCGCGTAGGCGACTGAATGTAGCATGAAATCGATCGTACCGAACGACTCCCTCGCCGCAGCAAAGAACGCGTCGAGATGATCGTCGTTCTGAACGTCGCAAGGCATGATGATCTGCGGTTCCCAGGGATCGACGACCTTGCGCAGCCTGTTCGCCGATTTGGGACGGTCCGGATCGGTGTCAGGCAGATGCGTAAAGGCCATCTGAGCCCCTTCGGCGTGCAGCTCTCGGGCGATGGCGGCGGCGATGGACCGATCGTTAGCGATGCCGAAAATGAGGCCTTTTTTGCCGTCAAAGAGTCCCATATTCCACTCCGTGAGAACGCCGAGGGCGGTGTGATGACCAGTTTATGGCCATGCCATAGAAGCTCGAAGCGCCGAAATGGCCTGCTCATACGACGCTGGCCCCTTGACCGCAAAGGGAATGCGTTCGCGAACTAACGCTGAGAGAGCCTCATCGAGGACCAGCGTTTCGCCCGTTGCCCTGGTTGTAAACGAAAAGCGGCCGGCCAAAAACCCCAAGGCCTTTCGCTCGGATATTTGATCGGAAAATCAAATGACAATCATGGCATCACAGTTAGTTATCGTTGCTACTGACGACTAATCAGGAACAACTGACTACGTCAGTGGATTGCGTTGGTTGCGCTTGTTTTCCCGCGGCTCATTCCACTCCGGCACCGACCGGCAGCGGAACACCGGACTCGTCCTCGGCTCCGTTGGGCAGCAGCGCTTCGACGAAGCCTTTCAAGTGATCGCTGCGCGTGTGATGCTGGAGCTTCTTGAGGGCCTTTGACTCAATCTGCCTGATTCGCTCACGAGTCACTTTGAAAATGCGTCCGGTCTCTTCCAGCGTGTAGCTGTAGCCGTCGCCGAGGCCGTAACGCAACTTGATGATTTCCCGCTCCCGGTACGTGAGGCTTTTCAGGACGTAGTCGATCTTGTCGCGGAGCATTTGCCGCATCGCCGACTCGGCCGGCGTGTACTCGGTGCTGTCCTCCAAAAAGTCGCCGAAACTGCTATCTTCGCTTTCACCAATCGGTGTGTCGAGACTAATCGGATGTTTCCAGGTCTTCATGATCCGTTCAGTCTCATCGACACCCAGACCGACGGCATGGGCCAACTCTTCCATGCTTGGGTCTCGGCCCGTCTCTTGGCGAATCTGCTCGCTTTTGGCTTTCAGCGCGGAGATGCTTTGGAACATATGCACCGGGATGCGAATGGTGCGGGCATGGTCGGCCACGGCGCGGGTAATCGCTTGACGAATCCACCAAGTGGCATAGGTCGAAAACTTATAACCGCGACGGTACTCGTACTTTTCCACGCCGCGCATCAGCCCGGCATTACCTTCCTGAATCAGGTCGAGAAAGCTCAGCCCGCGATTCCGGTACTTTTTGGCGATCGAGACCACTAACCGCAGGTTACCGCCCGAAAGCTGTTGCTTAGCCCTGGTCCAGGCGTCAAAACGGCGGTGAATCTCTCTGGCCCGCGTCCGTAATTGTTCGGGCGTTTCGAGCGTCATCTCGACCAGTTCCTGAAGCTCCCGCTTGAGGATTTCAACTTCGCCGGAAGCGCCGTTGCTATTTTTCATACTAGCAATTTGGGCCTCGACATCGTCGATCCGTTCAGAGATCTGCAACAGCCGTTTCATAATCGGTTGTAGTCGATGCGTCCGCAGACTCAACTCCTCGCACAGGGTACACATTTTTCGTCGCCGCAAAAGCAATCTTTGGGCGGCGGCGGCGCGCTGTCGCTTGGATGACAATTTGGCAGACCAGAGCCGGAAATCTTCGAAATTTTGCTGCATCAGATGCCGGAGCGTCTTCAAATTGTGCGGCATCCGGCCGAGGATTTGTTCCTTGCGAACGTTTTCGGTTTCGGAAGTCCGCAGCGTTCGTTCAAAGGGGAGCTGGCCACTGTAAACCTTCTCCAACGTTTCCACGGCATTTCGCAACGCAAAGTCCGATTCAAGCACCGTTCGTCGAAACCGTTTGCGGGTCAGCTCAATTTGCTTGGCCAGAAAGATCTCCCGCTGCCGAGTCAGCAGAGGAATATTGCCCATTTGGCTCAGGTACATGCGAATGGGATCGCGCGAAGAGAGGGCGGCGGTCTCGGATGCCATCAGCGCCTGGGCAATTTCCGAGTTTATTTTCGGCTGGCCATTGTCACCGTTTCCGATGCTCTCATTGGTATCCGAACACGTCGCAGTACTCGGGTCGTCGACGACTTCCAGGCCGCTTTCTTCCAGCGACAACACTAAAAAGTCGACCGACCGTGGGTCGCCGCCCTCGTCGGGCAGGAATTCATGCACTTGCTGAAAGCTCAGAAAACCCTGCTTCTGAGTCTTTTCGATCAGCGATGTCAAACCTTGATCCATACGATGCACAGATAGCTCCCTTATCTCAAACTACAGTCTGAATCGTACGTCCCTGCACGACTGCAGGTGTTTGCGCGACCTAAGTTGCGAATCGCCGCCCCTTTTCCAGAG
>CAUZTK010000255.1:0-5666 GCA_963582395.1 Planctomycetota bacterium
AATCGTTGCACCACACCGGTGATGCCCGAGGAACCGAAACGCGCCGGCCGCTGGCGGCACCTGGGACCTTGGTCGGTTTATTGCGGCATCAACCCGACGGACCTCGATCCTCACGCTGCCCCTTCCGTCGACTTTCCGCACGATCTGATCGATCGCATTCTCGGTCGCGAAACCGACTTCATGATCTAATCACCGGTTCGTGGCATGCTCCTGCCCGAATCGTTTCGTTGGCTGTGGCGGGACTATACTTCCAGCGGTCACGAATTGCGGTTCTTCGGGAGCTTCGCCCTCCCTCAATCTGTGGCCGTGCCGAGTATACAAATCGAACGGAGCACAAAAATAGCTCTCCCTTGCTCGCAGTATCGTCTCGTCGCGGTCCTGTCGGTTGATTACAATCAACGTAGAAACCGAAACGCCGCCGACTGCGAAAAGTGAGTCGAATGTCATCCGGTTTACTGTGTGAGTCATTAATCGTATGTGATGCCGGAACATGCCGCTAAAAATCACCAATCTTTGTCTGCCGGTTGAAGAGCTGGAAACGGCGCTGCCGACCCAAATCGCACAGCGGTTGGACATGCGCGCGGACGAGTTGGTGAGCTGGCGGATCCTGCGGAAAAGCCTCGATGCCCGGTCCCGCAATCGGTTGAAGTTTGTCTATTCCGTCCTGGTCGAGCTGCCGGATGAAGAGGACGAGGCACGGCTTTCGAGGCTGAAACTACGGGACGACGTTTTTCGATTCGAACCGCAGCCGTTTGAAGACCCCGAACCGGGAACCGAGCCGTTGCTCGAACGGCCGGTGATCGTCGGGTCGGGGCCGGCGGGGCTTCTGGCCGGCTATTATTTGGCTTGGAAAGGCTATAGGCCGCTGATCATCGAACGCGGACAGCCGGTCAAAGATCGAGTGACGGCTATTCGGAGCTTCGACCGCGGCGGCGAGTTCGACTGCGAGAACAACTACCTGTTTGGCGAAGGGGGAGCCGGCTGCTTCAGCGACGGAAAGCTTACCTGCCGTGTCAGCGGGCCGGACATCGACTGGGTGCTCGAGCGGTTGGTCCAATGCGGCGGCCGCGAGTCGATCCGGTACGAACACCGGCCGCATTTGGGCAGCAATGCGCTGCCGCTCATCTGCCGAAACTTCCGCCGGAAAATCGAAGCCTTGGGGGGCGAGTACCGGTTCGGCTGCCGAATGGAACAGCTTCAGGTTGTCGACGGCCGAATCTGCGGAGTGATGACCTCGGGTGGGCCGATCAGAACGTCGCAGCTAATCCTTGCGATCGGCCACAGCGCCCGAGATACTTATCAAATGCTCTATGACCTCGGTGTGCCGATGCTGCCGAAGGCCTTTCAACTCGGACTGCGAATCGAGCAGCCTCAGCAACAAATCAACCGGCATCAATACGGCCGACGCGAGTTTCTCGAGATCCTCGGAGCGGCGGACTACACGCTGGTCGCCCGCGGACGGAAGGACCTGTATACATTCTGCATGTGTGCCGGCGGCCACGTCATCCCAAGCATCTCGGAACCGGAGATGTTCTGTACAAACGGGATGAGCAATTCGCGTCACGACACGCCGTTTGCCACTAGCGCCTTGGTGGTGACGCTCGATCCCCGTGAGTTCAAAGGCCATCATCCGCTGGCGGGAGTCGAATTGCAGCGGCGATACGAATCGGCGGCATTTCGACTGGCGGGGAGTAATTACGAATGCCCAATTCAGACCGCCGACGATTTTATTTCAGGCCGGGAACCGGGGAAGAGCATATTGCTATCCTCTTCATATCAGCGAGGGACAAGGCAATTCAATCTCGCCCGACTCATCCCGCCGAGTGTTGTTCAGGCGATCCGCGAGGGACTGCCGTTGATGGACCGGGCGTGGCACGGCGAGTTTCTGCCCAACGCAGTTCTGGGGGGGCCTGAAATGCGGGGCAGCTCGCCGGTCCGCATCCAGCGCGATCGTATCACGCGGCAAGCGCCCGGTATCGCAGGTCTCTATCCGGTCGGTGAAGGCGCCGGTTACGCGGGCGGAATTGTCACCGCCGCCGTTGACGGCCTGCGCAGCGCGAAAACAATCGTCGCACAATTTGTACCGCTGGAGAGTATGCGGGGTTGACGGCCACCGAACATCTGGAGTCGTGAAATCGCGATCAAAGAAATCAGGTCGTCGAACTCACAGCGTAGCGTTGAGTTCCGTCGCCGGGAGCGTCTCACATGGAAAAACGCTGGATTTGGCCGTTCGAGTTGTTGGAAAAAATCGGCCAAGGCGGAATGGGCGTCGTGTACCGGGCTCGGTACGTCAAGAACGACCGTGAAGTCGCAGTCAAGCTGCTCTCGCCCGAGATCACCGATGCCACCCTCCTGGCGCGCTTCGAGCACGAAATGAAAATCCTCAAGTCGTTCAGGCATCCCAACATTGTCTACTGCTTCGGTGGCAAGTGCGAAGGGGACCAGCGTTTCTATGCTATGGAATTGGTCGAGGGTGGAAGTCTAAGCACGCTGTTGGAAGAGCGGGGACAGCTTTCAGGCGACCAGACCATCGAATTCGCCCTGCAGATTTGCGCCGCGTTGTCTTACGCGCATGACCGCGGGGTCATTCACCGTGACATCAAGTCTGGAAACCTTCTGCTGACCCCTGCGGGCAGAATTAAGCTCAGTGATTTCGGACTAGCGACCATCATCGCCGGGCACAAACTGACGGCTGTCGGTAGGACTGTGGGCACGTTTCATTACATGTGGCCCCGGAACAAATTCGCGACAAGCCGCATCCGTCACCCCGGACCGACCTGTACGCACTGGGATGCGTGTTGTTCGAGTTGCTTACCGGACGCCCCCCTTCCTGGGAGAGACGACCGCCGAAATTCTCCAGCGGCACATAACAGAGCCGGCATCGCGCGTTTCCAGCTTGTCGATTGCCGCCCCGGCTGAGCTGGACAATCTGATTGCCAAACTTCTCGAAAAGGAGCCCGAACATCGGCCGCAAACCGCAGCGGAAGTCGCCCGGGAATTGACGACATTTCGCGCGATGGTCTCGGTCGTCGAACATTCCCCTCAGAAAAGATTGGACGCCGTAAACACCAAGACGACTGAGCCTGAATTGCGAGCCGGCGTCAGGGGAATGGGATAGCGGTCTTGGTCGTTCGTCCTATGCGGCGCTGTTCTTATGGAACCGGTCGCTGTCGCGTCGGGCCACTGCGTTTACCCGGTCGGAAGCTGCCTGGCGGGAAGCGTACCACAGCGAAAGCCGCGACGTGCGGATCGTTGCCGCTCGAGCCCTGGGCGAAATCGGAGCCGCCGCCCCCTCGGCCGTCAAGGCCCTCATCCAAGGACTCGACGATTACGACGTCAAGGTTCGCAGCGAAACCGTCAAGGCACTCGGAAGTGCCGATGCAGTGGCGAAATCAGCCGTTCCGTTCCTGGCGAAGGTGCGGAATACCGACGAGAATCCCGAGGTCCGCCATGCCGCTGCCGAGGCGATCGAGACTATCAGTTCATCCACAACCGCCTCGCCGTTCTGGCCCTGGGTTCTGGCGACCCTGTTGACGGTCTCGGTAATCTGAGGTCTCGTCGTCCGCAGGAAACTCCCATCCAACGACAGATCTTAAAGCCGCCGGACTGCAGAAATCAGAAGTTCTTCGCTTGTGCGCCGGCCAAACTTGGTGTTCTGCACAGATGTTTGAAGCCGTGAGGCGTCAGAGATAATTGATGATGGCGATTGTTGCGAACGCGGATTATTTCGGAGAGAATCCCGAGGGAGAGGTAGTTATACATTCTTCGAATTTTCCTCTCTCATGGCTGCGGGCGTTGTATTGTCGCATCAGAGTTCAGTCGGGCCGGAATCTCCCAGGCCCAGTAGCCGCGATGCGGTGCCGCCCATGACCATCTGCAGATCGGCACGATTTAAGAACGTGCAGTATTTTTCAATCCAATCTCGCGACTGGCGATAGGTGCAGAAACGGTTCTGGAAGGGTATGTCGGTTCCCCAAAGGAGTCGGTCTGCCCCAATCCGCTCGACGCTTATCTCCAGCGCCGGCCAAACTTCACGAAACGGAAAATCGAACAGGTCACCCACGCGGACGGGAAAGCAGATTTCCAGATGACAGTTGGGATTCCCAAACGGGTCCCACACAGCTTCCGGCAGCGTGAAGCGGTCTCCCTCCAGAAACGCCCGCCAGGGGAAACCGTGGGTTAGACTGCAGATGCTGTCGGGATATCGATCCATCCAGCGCAAGAGAACCTGTTGCTCGTCCAGGTAACCACGGCGCTGTTCTTTCGTAGACCGGGCTCGTCCCACCGGGCTGGGGCCGGTTCCCAACGTGAAGAAGATGGGGACAGACAGCGCAGTCGTCGCCTGCCAGAAAGGCCGGTAGGGCCCGTCATCCCAAGGCTCGGAACTCTTCAAAAACGCCGGTCGAGTGTTGAACTTGATCGCGTGCAAACGATGCTGTGTGATCGCCGTGGAAAGTTCCTCGATGACCGCGTCCGGTTCATCGATAATCCGCCATTCATCGGCGGGCGCCATCGAACGCAGCCGGTTGGGGTACTGATGCACGCAATCGGATAGATAAGCGCTGTCCCGAGTCAACATGGGATTCGTGTGAATCAGCGCCATGTCGACCCCGGCATAATCCATCTCGGCGATCAGACTCTCAGGGGTGAATTCAAGATTTCGCAGATTGGGCGGATAGAACTGTTTGGTGTAGTCCTCGCGGTCGATGGTCCAGACGACACGGCCTTTGGCATGATCCACGCGAAAGTCGACGGCCGGAAGACGTGATGGGTCGGGAATTCCGTCGGCCGCGAGTTCCCCTGATGATGCTGGTGCGCGATCACGAGTTCGCCAGGCAGGCTGGTGATGCCGGGCTTGTGCCTCTTGAACCCAAGCCATATGTTGTTCGGCGCTGCTATAACCGGCCGGTTCGTCGGCGGGCGGAAAGCAATAGACGTGAGAGTCGACGATCATTGGCCCGTGGTGAATTCCTTTTGTCGCGATTTCACAGCTCTAGTTGTTGCGTGGCCGTGGTATCTATTCAAGAAAACTTTCGGCCAGCCTTTGGGTTGCGGGCAACGGCTGCGTTGGGATTTTTAGCATGGCTGCACAATATTCATCATGGATGCACAAACTGATGCCCTTCCGGTCTCACGGTCAGCACCGCACACGGGGCCTTGCGGACGACTCTCTCGGCGACGTGGCCCATCAGTAGCTGAGCGGCCAAATTATGTCCGTGCGTCCCCATCACAATCATGTCGACGTCGTGCTCTTTCGCGTCGCCGATAATCTATACGAACGGAACTCCGTGAACCCAGCGACGCTCGATCTTCAGACCTGCGGCATCTTCCGAAAGAATCCATTCCTCAAGCCGCTGCTGTGCATACTACTTGAACTCCTCACGCGAGGGCAGCGGATAGCTTTCAAACATTGGTAGGTAAACACCGGGATCAACAATGACGTGCAACAGATGCAGCGTCGCGTCGAAACGTCGGGCGAATTCGAGCGCGTATTGCGCCGCTGCCAACGAAGGTTCACTGAAATCGGTCGGCATCAGAATGTTTTACAGTCTCAGTAGTTCCAAGTTATACAGCGCATCGTTGTTCGATCGTAAGTGGTTTCCAGTCTGGTGTTTCTGCTTGCGGGTCTTCTTGGCATCCGAGCAGGTGTTCGGCGGCATGTTGCA
>CAUZTK010000256.1:0-5651 GCA_963582395.1 Planctomycetota bacterium
TACCCAGTGGACGAATTGGGGGTCCCATGTTCCGTCCGCCCTGCGCCATGACCACCGTTGAGAGTGTCCGGTGCCGATTGGCGCCGTGCTCGCAACGTCTGCATCATCGCTGCCGGCTGTGAATCGGGTCGCCTGTTCGGTGTGCCGAGCTGCCCGACGTTCACGCTTGGCCGCTTTTCGTGCCTCGCGGGCGGCCTGATGGACCGCTTTTCGAGACGTCGCTGAAGATCCACCAAAGGGTTGTTCGGCCAAGGTGTTGACCGTCGAGGAAACGGCGTCAGCACCGGCGGTGAACGAGTCGGGCGGAAACTCCACCGGGATCTCCACGCCGCGAACTGCTTTGCTGAAATCGTCCAACAACTGATCGGCGGTCGATGTCCGCCGCAGAGGGTCCTTCTCCAGCGCCCGCGCCAAAACCGGCTGAAGCCGGTTCGGCAGTGGGGAAAGATCGGGCTTTTCGGTCAGATGTTTCATCAGAATTTCGCCGGTCGATTCGCCATCGAACGGCACGCGGCCGGCCAGCAGTTCGTAGAGAATCACGCCTAAACTGTAGACGTCCACCTCTCGGCCGTAACGGCCGTGCGCCACTTCCGGCGCCATATAGTAAACCGTTCCGACGCTCTGAGTCTGCGCGCTGCGGCGGCTCTCGGAGATAAACTTCGAGAGACCGACGTCTCCGATTTTGACCAGACCGTTGTCCCGGAAGATGTTGCCCGGCTTCAGGTCACGATGGACGATGCCACGGTCGTGCAGATAGCTCAAACCCGCCACAATCCCCGACAGCCAGTCCTGCACATCGTCCAAGGGGAACGGCGCGTCCTGGTCCTGAATGATTGCGGCAAGAGTCTTGCCTGCGATAAACTCCATGATGATCCAATGATCGCCGTCGTCGTCTGTACGGATATCGAATATCGTGACCAGGTTCGGATGTTTCAGGTTCAAACATTGCGAGACGCCCCGTAGTTCGATCTCCAAATGCTGCTGCAACAGCTTCAACGCGACTTCCTTGCCGGCATCGCTCAGGGCGTAGTACACCTCGCCGAAACCTCCACGATGGATGGCCCGTTTGATGGTATATCCGTCCAGAGGTTTCGATTCGGGGGGAAACGTAAATTTCATCGTTGACCTGCCCGTGCCCCATGACTGCTGTTTGTAATCAACGGCCTCTAAAAGTGGCTGATTCATTGTCCCGTTCAATTCTATAGGCCTGACTGTCGTATGCGCTGCGGCCGGCGAACGAAGTAGTAAAGCAGCGCGCCGATCAGCGGTACCAAGAAAATGATGACTAGCGCCCAAATCAGCTTGTCATTTCCCGGGCTCGATTCTTTGGTGAGGAACTCGATGAGCATCCAAAGCCAGAACAGGAACCCGACCAACCATAAGAATCCGCTGATCATTTTCCACACCCAATGGCCTTCCTCGTCCGCTCTTCTCGACAGCGACCAGTCAATTCACTGGTTCGAAGCGAAATCGCAAGTCGAGCCCGGTCACCGTGCTGCCGGCGTGCAACTCGTGTCCCGCCTCGGAAAGTTCCCCGTCGACAAACATATCCGACCGCGATTTGCAGCAGAACTGTGTTCCGTTGCGGTACAACAACACCGGTTCCGACCAGTCCATACAGCGAATGTGATTTTCCCGACCCGGCCCCAACAGACATGTCTCATCCATCAGCACAAAAGCGTCTACGCTCTGTGCGGGGCGATGATCACTTAGAAACTCCAGTGTGGCCGTCGCGCTCAGCACCGACGGCAGCCGAAACCGCAGCCGAACGCTGTCCCCCAGTTCAATTTCATAGCCGTCGTTCAGGTGCGTCCGCTCATCGACCATTCGTCCGGAAACGCGAACCGGCGAATGCGCCTGCAGCAGATAACCTTCGTGACCGCGGACAAATGTCGCATGTTTCCGCGACAGATTCGCCAGCAGGGTCAAATCGGCTGACTCACCGTCACTGTGTGGTCCGCCGATGGTGACCCGACTCCCCAGGCACAGCAGATACGAGCCGACCCCGTCGATCCACAACATGTGCTTTCTGGGAGCGGCCGCGGCGCTTTCGGCCGATGTTTGATAGGACATGATGGCGTTGGACATCTCCATCACCGCGCTTCGTGAAACTGTTGTACGTTGAGCTTATTGTATCGATGAATCGAAACCAGCAAACAGGCCGGTCCCCTCAAGATCGGCCGTTCATCCCGCCGGCACCGAGACATTCCTCTTGACGCGAAGGGTGCATGGCCGTCGGTCTCCATCAGTTGCAACGTATTTCGAGAAGGACCGGTTCATGCTCTTGTGACCTTTCGTCTGTTCGGTCCATACGTCAACAATGGTGTCGGCAACGGGCTCAGACCGAGCCCGTTGCCGCTTTGCGTCCTGGTCCGACAGACGGACGAACGTGGAACCTTAAAGTTCCGCAACCGGTTCCAGTCCCGCAACATTGGTCTGGGAACCGTTCTGAGGGCCGAAATACTCATCGATCTCCTGGCCGATGTTCACCGGGACAGAATTCTCGGCATCGACCGGGATCAGGCCTGTGAACTTGCCTTCGGCATCGAGCAGCTTCACCTTGACGTCGAGCTGTTTGCTCAGTTCTCGGATCAACTTTTTGGTTCGCGTCAACTGCGAGTCGTCGATTTCGAGCATGCTGACGGTTTCGGCCGCCTGCACGGTCCTCAATCGGGCGTCGAGCTGCTCCAACTCGACTTGCAGGTTCTGTTTGGCGACCAGCATTTCATCCAGCTTTTTCTGATTGGCCAAGAGCGCCTTCTCCCGAGCCGCCAGAATCTGTCGATCCCGCAGAAGTGACTCCTGAGCCGCCTTGTACCGCTCGAACCGGGTCGCCAGGTCCCGTTTCACCTCGTTGGAAGTGTAGGTCCGGCTGGCATAAACGAAGGTCTCACCCCCGCCGGAAAGGTCTTGCCGCAACACCAGAACCTGTTTCTTCTGGCTGGTTAGCTCCTGGGAGCGTTGGCTGATCTTGACCGACAGGTGCTCGACGTCCACCTGCTGCTCAGCGATCACATGCATGCAGCGACGAATATCGGGGACCAGATCCTCAACCATTTCACGGGCCCGCTCGAGCTCGAATTCGATCGGGACTTCCGATTTGACGGCATTCCGTACCGACGAAGCAGACGTCCGGGCGTAACTCAACACGTCTTTTCCGAACACAAAAACTGACAAGATAGCGGCAACGGCCGTTCCAACCAACGTTTTCTTCAACATGGCTCTTACTCCTCCCATCCTCAATGTGGACTCGAACGCAAGGTTCACCCGTGCCGAGCGGCCAACATCGGTCGCCCGTTTTCAATGAAGTCATTCGCTCAGCCCCCGAATATCTTGAGAGATTTTCAAAGACTACAACCAAATCGGCCGAACCTGCCGGTGGTAAATAGACGTAACTATTTATTGATATAAAACTTACGACATATTATTCCTGCCGGACGAAAAATATCTCTGAGCGTAACTCAACATCGCCAAATTAATCCAATGATAAGTCACAAAGTATTTTTGATAAGAAGGTTACGGTGCTTGTTTATTCAAATTCGCGTTGCAGTCTTGCTTTACGATCCTGCGATCGTGGCTGTGTCTTGCAGAGTAAATCGGCGTCCTCATTCGCGTTGTATTTGCGATGAAGCTGCGTTGCTGGCATTCGGTCGAACGGTGTCCGGATATGCGCATTCGGTCACATTGAACGGGCCATTGCAGGTAGGACATCAGTCAAGTCGCGATCAGGAAATTGATCGCATCACGATCAACTGATGCGTTTATGGTTAGACGCCGCGTTTAGTCTCGTTAGAATGGTACTTGGCGATTCTGGCACGACCAGCCTCGTGTGAAGGAGAGACAGGATGATCTTTGCCGCCCCTCTGGTTTGTCGGTGGGCGTGTTGTTGATGTCATGGAGATTGTTGCGGCGACTTGGGACGACGAGTCAGAAGTCCCCGCGTGTCGGCGAAATGTTTGCGACCGGTTGAGCCGGAGACCTGTTTGTCCGGGGGAAATCCGGTTTGTTTCACCGTTGGAGATGAGCAATGGCTACAGTGCCGGAAGAAAAGGTGGATTCGGATCCCGTGTCTTCTCCAAGCGATTCGAGGCCGCGACCCGCGGCTCGTCGCCAAGGAGGAAGCCGATGGTTCTTCGTATTGCTTTTGCTGGGGGCAGTAGGCAGCGGAGCAGGGTATGCGCTGCCGAGATTCTCCACCGACCAAAATGAAGAGTTGGGAGCCCTGACGCACACGGTTAGTCGCGGTCAACTGCTCATCACGGTGACCGAAGACGGTAACGTCGAAAGCGCCAGCAACGACGATGTGAAATGCAAGGTTGCCGGCGGCGCCACCATTCTGTGGATCGTCGAGGACGGCAAGGAAGTTGAAAAAGGCGACGAAGTCGTCCGGCTGGACGACTCGCTCCTTAAAGAACAGCTGGATACGCAAAGAATTGCCCTCGCGAAGGCAGAAGCGACCATGATCACGGCGAAAGAGAACTTCGCGGCTGCGAAAATCGCCGTTACGGAGTACGTGGAGGGGCTTTACGTCTCAGAGCTTCAGACTATGGAAACGAACATCAAAATCGCCGAGCAAAATCTCCGCAGCGCAGAAAACATGCTGGGATTTTCGGAAAAAATGTTCCGCAAGGGCTTTGTGACGCAGCTTCAGCTCGGGGCAGACCGGTTTGCCGTCGACCGGTCGAAGCTGGAACTGGGCTCAGCGATAACGGCTATAGAAACACTGGTTAAGCTGACCAAGGAGAAGATGGTCAGGCAACTGGAGGCCGTCCGCGATGCGGGTGAAGCCAGTATGAAATCCGAAAAAGCCGCTTATGACCTGGAAAAAGTGCGACTGGAAAAGCTAGAAAAGCAACTGAAAGATTGCATCGTCACGGCACCGTCCCGGGGGATGGTGGTCTGGGCCAACAGCAGCAGTCGTCGCCGCTCGTCTCAAGGGCCGCAGATCGAGGAAGGGGCACTGGTCAAAGAGCAGCAGACGTTGATTCGCCTGCCGGACCTGAGCAAAATGCAGGTCAAGGTGACGGTTCACGAGACCAAAGTCGATCAGATCAAGCTAGGCATGTACGCCCAAATCGTTATTCTCGACCGGAAATTGGACGGGGAAGTTGTGGCGGTGGCCAATCAGCCAGAGCCCGGCTCTTGGTTCTCGTCTGATGTCAAAGAATATGCCACCACCGTAAAAATCAACGGAGAGTCATCTGGGCTGAAGCCAGGAATGACCGCGGAGGTCGAAATCGAAATCGTCGACCTGCAGGACGTTCTGAGCGTACCGGTGGCGGCCGTCGTCGAGCAGCGAGGAAATTTCTATGCCTGGGTGCAGACCCCCACCGGACCAGAGAAGCGGTGGCTGCTGCTGGGCCGCACCAACGATAAAGTCCTCGAGATTAAAGATGGGTTAAAGGAGGGGGACGAAGTATTTCTGAACCCGCGGGCGCATTTCGCCGAAGCCAGACAGGACGATTCTTCCGGTGACAAAGACAAAGATGACAAAACCGGCAAGAAAAAGCGGAGCAAGAAAAAGAGCAAAAAACAGCGTCCCGGCGGCCTGATACAGTATGACACCGACAAGGACGGCAAAGTCAGCAAAGAGGAACTCCCCGAAAGGATGCGGACGTTCTTCGATCGCATTGACAAAAACGGCGACGGCT
>CAUZTK010000257.1:0-5648 GCA_963582395.1 Planctomycetota bacterium
GAGGACGAGATTCGCCGGTTCTGCAAAGACAAGCTGTCGCACTTCAAGGTGCCCCGTTACATCCGTTTTGTCGAGGCGTTTCCACAAACGGTGACCGGCAAGATCCAGAAGTACAAGATCCGAGCGCAGATGATTGAAGAACTCGGCCTGGAACAGACCGAAACAGCGTGAAAGATTTTTTCCTCGGAGCGACTCTTCTTCTTCGCTTCAATCTCTGCGCAACGAAACGAAAAATATTCTGCGGAAAGATTTCCTGCGGGGTTCCCGTTCGTCCGGGTTGAGATTGTCGTCACCGAGCCGATGTTCAATGGTCGGTGTCATCGGCGACTGGGATCGGTATGATAGATTAAGTGGTGCGCAGCGCGTCGGAAGGCGGCTTTGTTGAATTCGGATCGAACATGGAACTCAAAGGCAGACGTTACGACAACGGTGAACCGATTTCTGTTTGTATTCAGGGCGAGCGGATTGTTTCGGTCGAACCGACTTGGCCCGCCGGCAGCGCGGACGATTGGCCCTGGATCGCGCCGGGACTGCTGGACCTGCAGATCAACGGGCACGGCGGCACCTGGTTCAGCCAGGAAGGACTCACCGCAGACGAAGTCATCCGCACGCTTCAGCCGCACTTCCAGTTCGGCATCACCCGGCTTTGCCCGACGCTGGTAACAAATTCGTTCGAAGCGCTGGCCAGCGGGTTTCGGGCGATCCGCGAAGCCTGCGAGCGGGAAACATGGGTCGAGCAAATGGTGCCCGGCTGTCACCTAGAAGGTCCCTACATCTCTGCCGAGGATGGACCGCGGGGCGCACATTCGCTGGGGCATGTTCGCCCAGCCGACTGGGACGAGTTCAGACGTCTGCAAGAGATTTCCGGCAATCGTATCCGGCTGGTGACGCTGGCGCCCGAAAGTGATGGGGCCATCGGGTTCATTCAAAAGGCAGTTCGGTCGGGGGTCGTCGTGGCGATTGGTCACACGGCGGCGACACCCGAGCAGATCACCCGGGCCGTCGACGCCGGCGCCCGGCTGAGCACTCATCTGGGGAACGGGGCACACGGGACCATACGCCGGCATCCGAACTACATTTGGGAGCAACTGGGCGATCGACGGCTTTCGGCGAGCATCATCACCGATGGCCACCATTTACCGCCAAGCGTCGTGCGGTCGATCATTGGAGTGAAGACGCCATACAAGACAATCATCACCTGCGACGCAGCCGGTCTGGCAGGCTGTCCGTCGGGCGTGTACGATGAAGGTTCGGTGAAAGTTGAGATTCTTAAAGATGGGCGAATCGTGATTGCCGGGCAGCAGCAGTTGCTGGCCGGTTCGAGTTTGGAAACCGACACCTGCGTCGCTAACGCGATCGCATTTGCCGGGCTCAGCCTCGGCGAAGCGCTCGATATGGCGGGCCGCAACCCGGCCCGATTGCTTGGTTTTGAAGAAATCCGGCTCCAACGCGGGTCACGAGCCGACCTGATTTTATTCCACGGTCCGCAGCCGAAAGGAAAGATCGATTTCGTCGCCACGCTGATGTCCGGTGACGTTCGGTTTGGAGAGGTCCCCCACCTCTGACTTTGGTGCTCCCTTCGATTTCGTATTCGAATCTCCACTTGAATAGAGGTGCTGGATTGATAGGATGAAAGTGATTGGGCACATCTGAGGGCTAAATTTTCGCGGGCTAATCTCTTTTTTTATTTCCTGTAATTTTGCGTTTTACCGAGGTGGGAGGTGCTGACCTACCCGCCCAATCGGTTCGTCCGTGGATGCTGAATGAGCTACAACAACGTCGACGAGTTGAGACAGCTTCTGGTTCAACTGAAGCTTGTTGAAGAGTCTCAGCTTGACGAATGCCTGTCACGGCTGGAACCCAAACGGCGTCGGCCTGCAGATTTTCTGCAGACGCTGGGGAATCAGCATTTGCTGACTTCGTATCAGGTCGGCCGACTGGTAAGAGGCAGAGCCGACGCGCTGGTCCTTGGCAATTTCAAGCTGATGTATCGCAACGCGTCCGGCAGCTTTGCCCGGGTGTTTCGCGCTTGCGCGATGGCCGACGGCCGGATGGTCGGCCTGAAACTATTGCGGCAGCGCTGGGCGCAGGACGTGCGGATGGTCTCACAGTTTCGTCGCGAGGCGGAACTGTGTAAGAAGCTGCGGCACAAAAATATCGTCCCGATTTACGAGGTGGGCAGTCAGCGCGATTACCATTACTTCACAATGGAGTTCATTGAAGGTGGGAACCTTCGCGATTTCTTGCAGATTCGAGGCAAGCTCTCAGCGGTCGAAGCCACTCGCTGTGCTCTGGATATGGCCGAGGGGCTCGAATACTCGCTCCGGCTGGGAATCACGCACCGCGACATGAAGTTGACGAACGTGTTGATGAGTAGCCGAGGTGTGGCCAAGCTGGTCGATTTCGGGCTGGCCGGTGACTACGGTCTCTCGGGAACGTCAAGCGGTGACGGTATCTTCCGTGCATTGGAGTACGCGACGCTTGAGAAAGGGACAAATGCCCCGAACGACGATCCCCGCAGTGACCTCTATTTTCTCGGTGCGATCTACTACGAACTGCTGACCGGGACACCGCCGTATACACGCACCCACAGCCGCGCCGAGCGAAAAAAGTTCAGCCGCTATTCAACCATTCGACCGATCTACAAACACGATCCGAATCTCCCGCGGCCGATTGTACAGATTGTCGAACGTCTCATGGAGCTCAATCCCTTTCAACGTTACCAAGCCCCCCAAGAGGTGATTGCCGATCTCCGGTGCGCGATGAACGGGTTTGGCGAGGCGTCACTCAGCAACGGCCGCGGTTCGGGTCCGTTCAGAAAACCGGTCGCTGTCGAGTCGGAGAAATCACTACCGACCGTCATGTGCATCGAGAACCGCGTCAAACAACAAGATTTGCTGCGCGACTATCTGTCGAAACATGGATTTCGGGTCCTGGTGCTCAGCGACGTCGAACGCGGGTTGATTCGGCTGCGGACAAACCCGCCCGACTGTGTCATCCTGATGGGCGAAGCGATCGGCGAGCGGGTCGGCGGCGCCTTTGCGGAGGCGTCTAGACTGGGAGAGGCGGCCAAATTTGTCACCCTGGCAATTCTCGGGGAAAAACAAGCCTTAGAGACACAGCAGCTCCAGCAGACGCCGACCGGCCGCGTGATGATTCAGCCCGTCACACTGCGCGACCTGCGGCGTGAGATTCATCTGACCTTCCAACGGTAGAAACGAAATTCGTGGAGACCCCGGTCGCTCAGTCCCGAAGCGATGTGAACCGGTGGTCCGTTTTCGTGTGCGGTTAGTTCGCACTAGCCGCTCGTTCCGCTTCATCCAGAATCATCCGGGTGAACGTCCAGATTGGGCGATGCTGATTTTTCGTTTTCGCATCGCATTTTTTGGCATAGAACAGCAACGTCGTTAAGCTGTGATCAGCGCTTCGCCGGTGTTTTCACCGGCGCCGAAAGAACCCCGACACTCGGATGCCTCGTTACCCGGATTATTCATGAGGTGTTCGCTCGGCTAATACAAGCACGAAGCGCAAGCGAGTGTGCACAGCATGGACTCACTCGCTTGTGCCTGTATGCGCGGCGTTTTGGACAAGATAGTCGCAACGCCTTTTACCACTTTGCTTGCGCGAGTTGAGGCTCGCCTCACGAATAATCCGGGTTAACGGCGGGCAGCGTCGTCCTCGGAACGTTCGCAGGTGGCCAGATCGACGTAATCGGGCCGGTCGGCCGTTGTCTTGTGCCGGAATCCGCGCGCGATCTTGCCGTACACAACCAGAAATGCACCGGAGAGCTGGAAGACATCGCCGATGGGTTTGCCGGGCAGATGTCCTGCCAGAACGACCGCCTTGAAGCCGCTCCACCAGACCCTCGGTCCCATCACCTGTCCGGTCGAGCCGCGATCCAGGGAAAAACTCCGGTACAGTTTTTGTTCCGGATCACTCACCTGGGCCACGTCATCGAGAGCATATTTGGACAGCAGTTTGAGGGCTTGTTCGTCAGTCGCCATGTGGACCACAACCAGTCGAGCGCCCGCCTTTTCGATCGCGGCTCGCGATTTGGACAAGTCCGCCAGTGTCTCGCGGCAGAAGGGGCAACCGGCGTGACGCAGAAACACAACCAGCAGTTGCGAGCTTCGGGATAGTTCATCCAAGGTTTCGCCGTCTTGCGTGCGGCAAGAGTTGAGGGACTCGGTGATCTCGGGTTCGGTCATCGTGTGCTGGATGATCCCGGTTACCGGCAGTTCGTCAGGGGCAGAAAATTCTCGGAAGGAACGGGTTGAAGCCGCTTCGGGTGATTGTACAACCAACGGCACCAATGGCCAGAGCAGGTGCTTCGACTTCGCCTCCTCCCGTCGCTAAGAGGAGAGATGAACCCTCGAACCGGTTGGACTTGAAGCGCGGTTGACCGGCGCTATAATCAAAGCTCAAAAGCTGATTGCAGTGTGATGGATTCACCCGTCCGGCGGTTGACGTTCCGGGAACAGCGACGATAATCGAGTCGCGGTCGCAGAATGACGGGAAATTCTCTTTGGCGGAGGATGTTTTCGACGGTAAGCCGAAGCAGGCGGGTGTAGCTCAGTTGGTAGAGCACCACGTTGCCAACGTGGCTGTCGAGGGTTCGAGTCCCTTCACCCGCTCTTTTTTCCCGCCACGGAAAAAGGAGTAACCATGAACACCAACGACGACGAAACCACAATCGATCCCGAGGATCAGGATGCGCCGGGCGCCGAAACGGCTGTGGCCGAGTCGGAAGAATTCAAGCTGTCGCTCAACGTCAGGATCGACGACGTGGGATCATGCAAAAAGCATGTCAGCGTCACGATTCCGCGTAGCGATATCGACCATTATTACGGCGAGGCGGTCGGCGAACTTTCTGAATCGGCTCAGGTTTCTGGTTTCCGTACCGGACACGTTCCACAAAAGCTCATCGAACGCCGCTTCCGCAAAGAGCTGAACGATCAGGTCAAGCAGAAGCTATTGATGGAAAGTCTGGAGCAGTTGTCCGACGAGCAGAACCTCGACCCGATCAACGAACCAAACATCGACGTCGACGACATTGAAGTGCCGGAAGAGGGAGACTTCGAGTACGAATTCGACGTCGAGGTTCGTCCCGATTTCGAACTGCCGTCTTACGAAGGTCTGAAGATCAAGCGGCCCGTTCGGGAGATGAGCGAATCGGACGTGGACCGCTACCTCGAGCGGTATTTGTCTCAATATGCCGAATTGGAGATGCACGACGGCGTCGCCGGAAAGAACGACTTCGTCAGCCTCTCAGTCGAGTTTTCTCATGAGGGCCAGCCGCTGCACAAACTGTCCGACGTGACCGTGCAAATCAAACCGATCTTGCGGTTTCAGGACGCCGAGTTGGAAGGGTTCGACGAACTCATGTGCGGTGTCGAGGCAGGCCAGACGCGCAGTTCCCAGCTAACGGTTTCGCGGGAAGCGGATTCGCTGGAAATGCGCGGCGAAGCCGTGCAGGCAAACTTTTCGGTGCACAGCGTCCGGCGGCTGAAGATGCCCGAAATCACCAAAAGCCTGCTGAATCGGGTCGGCGTCGAATCGAAAGAGCAGCTACGCGACGAGGTTCGTGAAATGCTCGATCGGCAGGCCGTTTTTCAGCAGCGTCAGGCCGTGCGACGAGAGGTCCTGGA
>CAUZTK010000258.1:0-5594 GCA_963582395.1 Planctomycetota bacterium
ACAAACAACAGCCGCAGAACCGGGTTGCGAGTACAGGTGCGGATGCGGCACTGGTTCATTTGTCGGTAGCTGGTCTCGATGCCGAACCGCTTGCGGTATTCTTTGCGGACCCACGCAGGCGGACCGGGCTGAAAGCCCCAGAACACATACACCAGCCGCTTGCGGCCATGACGTTTCCGGCGGCCGGCGTAGTTGCGGCAACAGACACAAATACGAATAGTCGCCCGGCGACCTTCGGCATTTTGCAGCGTGTGCTTCGAGAAACTGCTCTTCTTCCAGGAAAGGAACCGCCGCGTTCCACGGGACGTCCTCGGGTCGGCCGGTTTGCGTCCGCGATGGTCCACTGGCATCAAAAAAGGTGTCTATGACGCCTGCAGGTAACGGATCACGTTGACGCTGTAAAACTCCCTGTCCAGCAGCACAAAATGGATCGAAACGTCCAGCAACCGGACCTGTTTCAACAGCTGCTGCAAGGTCTCTTTGAGCGATTCGTCCTTGGCAACCCATCGCATTGCCAGGGTGAATCGCTACCCGTATTCGACCACACAACAACTGGCATAGGCGTAAAAATGGGTCGTGCCACTCTTGGGTTGTGAGCGGTAGATTTCCTGCGGATCGAGAAATGGTTCGCCATGATACGGAATCAACGTCAAGTCGATAGCCAGTCTCTGAGGGCGCTTGGTTAGCCAGCGTGGCAACTCGGCAGACAGCCCGACATTGATCCGCCGTTCAAGCGGCTTCATCTCCAGCAACATAGCGACCAACGCATCTCGCACCGCCTGATCGGAGGGGGCATCTCGCAGTCGGCTGCAGGCATCGAAAATCGACCGCATCCGCCCGGCGGCAAAGAATAGAATATTGATCAGCACCGACGCCAAACATTTCCGACCGTGATCCTGGATTTTGAGATGTTCCTCGACCAACGAGGCCGCATGCGCGTGCACCGCACGCACCGAAACGGTATGGTTCATCCTTGAACGCATGGCTTCCTCCGAAGATGATTTGGTTTGACACAAACCGTCTACACGAGGAACCTTGCGTTCTTCAATACGAATTCAGCCAAACTTGGAACTACTGAATATCTGCATTGCCACCAGTCTTATTGACTTGATCTCGTGATTTTCAAGATGCTCCACTCCACACGTCGAGTATCCAGATGAGTTCCTCTGTGCAACAACCGTACTAATTCGCTCAGAACCTGCTTTTCAGCGCAGGCACTACCCAGTCTTCGACGACTTTTCGATGACGGAAAGGTCCCCCCAAGAATGATGGAGCCTTCGCAAACAGAGCAGCCGCCGATCACCGAGCTGACCAAAGCTCAACGCCGCGTGTTGGGTGTGCTGGTCGAAAAGGCCTTCACCACGTCCGACGCATATCCGTTGACTCTCAAGGCGCTTACGTCCGGGTGCAATCAGAAGAGTAATCGGTATCCGGTCGTGAATTATGACGAGGACGACGTCGCCGAGGTGCTCGACGAGTTGCGCCGATTGGGGCTGGTGGCCGTCATCCACACCGAAAGCGGACGCACCGAACGGTACCGTCATTACCTGCGACGCCGGTTCACGTTTACCGAGCCGCAACTGGCCGTGATGACCGAACTGCTGCTGAGGGGTCGACAAACTCTTGGAGAACTGCGGACCCGCGCCAGCCGCATGGTGTCCATCGACAGTCTCGGACAGTTGCGCGACGAACTGCGTGGCCTGCAGGAAATGAACTACGTTCAGGCGAGCGGATCGTTGGAACGTCGCGGAGTGGAAGTCGACCACAATCTGTATCCCCCTTCCGAAGCAGAACGCATACCGGCGATTGCCGTCGCAGAGGCACCGTCGTTTCCGGCGACGGCTTCCGTCGAGACGTCGGCAACTGATTCAAACCCCATCTTGGCTGCACCGCCTCTGCGCGAGTTGATCCAACGTGTCTCGCTGCTCGAACAGGCGCTGGAACAACTTCGCACCGACTCGCGCGAATTGCGCGAAGGACAGGAATTGTTCGACCGGGAGTTCCGGCAGTTGGCCGACAGATTCGACGAGCTTCGCCGCGATTTGGGAGGATAGCCGAACGGTCGCTCAAGAGGCTTCTTGTTCAGAGAGCGTTGCCGCAGACAGACAGGTCTGCGAGAATCAACAGCATCGTTTGTCGCCTCTATCTTTCCCCTTCAGAATGGGCCTTCGTGCAGAGCGAAAGATCGCCAATCGCCGGGACGAAGCGCGGGCATCTTGCCTGTGGATTACGATCCTGTCGGCCATACCCCAGAATGAGACTCGCGTATCTATCGCTGATTTTGAGCGGTGTGTCGTTTTTGTTCGCCGACAACCCGCGCAGCTTCGGCCAGCAACCCCAGCCCGCGACGGTGGAAGAAAATCTGAGCGAGTCTGCCCGCGTCGATCGCAACCGAAACCACGAAACACAGCTAACAACTGCCCGGCGACATCTTCGGTCCGGGCAATTTACACAAGCAATCGGGGTGCTCAGTCAAATTCTGAATTCCGCGCAGGATGGCTTTGTCGTGACAGACGCCGGCCGCTACGTCAACGCCAAAACCGAAGCAAATCGGCTGATCGCCGCAATGCCGCCCCCGGCGCTTCGAGATTACCAGCAGCAGTTCGGACAAGTCGCAGGTCGCAGACTGGATGCCGCGAGATTCAGCGGCGACGTCCAGCGGCTGATCGACGTGGCCGATCAATTTCGGAACACCGCCGCCGGACGGCAAGCTCTGCGCCAGTTGGCGATGCAGCACTTCGACCATGGTCACTTTTTCGCGGCAGCGGCGGCGTTTCGTGATGTGCTGGCTCATCCCCTGACCAAGTCACCGGCGGAGCCGATGGTCATCACACCGCTGATCGTTTCGCTGGCGCGCTGCGGAGATCATCGTGGCGCTCGGACTCTGTTCCAGCAGCATCGGCAGTTGTTCAGTTCGCATCGCCTGCAAATTGGCGGTCGACCGGTGCCGTTGGGTGATTGGCTTCGCCGTCAACTGGACGAGCCGTCAAATCAACCGGAGCGGGGCGCATGGAAGTCGTTTTCGAGTACGACCGGCTCGGTACTCGTTGCGGACGCATCGACCCCGAGTGTCCAATCTCCGCCGCGGTGGCAGCGAGAAATTGGTCTGCCGAAATCGGTCGCAGGGCTGATTGATGCGGAGCTCGCCGAATTGGAACGGCACGGTATCACGCGGCTGTGCAGTTTTCGACCCCTGGTGATCGGCGACGTGGTCGTTGTGCGGAGCATAGATCATTTGACGGCCCTCGAACGACCAACCGGCAAAGTGATCTGGTCAAGACGGATCGGCTCGCCCGTGGCGAAGCTCTCGGCCAACCTGAAACGGCTCAAAAACGACGGTCTTCACGACATGATCTCGCGTTCTCTGGTCCGGCGTCTCCAAGCCGATACGCTGTGGGCCGCACTTTCCAGCGACGGCGCGCGTCTGTTTGCCGTCGTGGAAAACGAGAGACGAAATCAGGGGCCCCTTTCTGCGGCCCGCAATCCATTCGCCGGCACACCGCGAGCGGACGGTGATCAGCAAAAGCTGTACAGTTCATTGGTTGCGTTCGATTTGCCGACGGGTCGCGAGCTGTGGCAGATTGGCGGTCCGAATACAATGATCGGAGACGATGATTCCTTTGGAACGGTCAGTTTTTTGGGCGCGCCGCTGGTGCTTGATGGCAGCTTGTACGTCGTCGGACGGACGTCGCAACAAATGAGGCTGTTCGCGATCGAGGCGGTGGAGGGTACATTGCTGTGGTCGCAGATGTTGGCTCATCGCTCGGGGAGTCGGCCGTCGGCGGCAAATACGCGGGGCGTGGCCTGTCCCGTCGCGTTTGCCGGCGGAATGCTGGTTTGCTCAACGGCCGCCGGGACAATGGTCGGCGTCGATCTGGTCACCCGCACGCCGCGCTGGGCTTACCGTTTTCCACGAGACGACATTTCGCATCCGCGGGGACTGCCTCTGGGCCGATCGAGCCAGCTACTGCACGACCGTTGGTGGCGCGGCTGGCGCGCGCCTTCGGTTTTCATCGATGACGGCCGCGTGCTCATCGCAACTCCCGAATCGGATACGATTCACGCTCTCGATCTCCAGAGCGGTCGGCAATTGTGGAGACAGCCGCGACGTGGCGGGTTGTACCTGGCGGGCACGGCCGGTGGCCGGTTGATTGTCGTCGAGAAGTACTTCGTCCGCTCATTGAATCTTGGTACAGGCGAGACGATCTGGACGGCCCGCGTCGGCCTGGCGTCTGGGCATGGAGTTCTGTCGAGCAGCCAGTTCCTACTGCCGCTGTCGGACGGTGGCGTGGCGAGCATCCTACTGAATGACGGGACGTTTCGCCGCACGTTCCCCGTGACCAAGGCAGGACTCGGGAACCTGACAGCTGCGGCCGGCAGAATTCTCGCTCAAACAGCCGATCGGGTCGCGCTGCTGCATTCGTTGGACAGCCAGCGCGCAGGCGCCGACGAAAGCCTGCGGCAAAAGCCGGATGATCTGGCGACACTGCTGAAAAAGGGGTTGCTCGATCGGGAAGCGGGAGATTTCCAGACGGCCGAGAAAGTCTTCCGGGCGTTGCCGAGCGCTGCTGCTTCCGAGCCAATGCGGAACAGTCTGCGTGAATTGCTGACGCTGGCATTGCGAGCGCAGCCCGCCAAGGCTAATCAGCTCGCCGCACGGCTTGAACCCTTGATCGAAACGACCGAGCAGCGGATTGAGTTTTTGTACGCGTTGTCGAATGCCTACCGGCAACAGGATCAACGGCTCAGCGCGCTGGACGCCTCTTTGCGGTTGATCGACCTGACTCCGACCGGCGAACGGAGGGCCGGCAACGGACCGTATCGGCGTGTTCGGTTCGATCGATTGTTGCAGGGCGAGATCGCCGACCTACTAGCTGCCGCCGGTCCGGATGTTCGGCATCGCTTGGAACAGCAGATCGAGGAGCGTCTTCAGCGGGCGTTGGAGAGTTCCGACCCCTTTGCGCTGCAGAGGTTCTCCGATCAATTCAGCCGGCTGAGGTGGGGACAACATGTCCGGACCCGGCAGACGGAGAAGTCGAGTATCGGCGTTGGTTTTCTCCGGTCACAACTGAACCTGATTGAACTGACCGCACTGGACCGGTTCTCCCTGTCGCCAGTGGAACAGCGAACGGCAGCAACGGCGATGGGTCAACTGGCAGCCTTGATGGAGACGCACAGCTACGGCCACGAGGCAGCCGGATGGTATCGGCGGCTGCGAGACGAGTTCCCCGACGTTCGGCTTGACGTCGGTCGAACGCCGGCCGAGTTGATCGCCTCGCTGCCGATACGCTCGCGTTTGGCCGAGGAAATCCGTTCGGGACCAACCGAGGTGTGGCCTGCGGTGCAGCCGAACGTCACGGTGGAGAGTGCCAAGAACCCGCGTTGGCGGTTCATACGTGTTCCGGTCGAGGCGTCACCGGGAAGCTTGTACGAGCGAGTCAGTGTTTACGTCGATCGCTCCGGAAAACGGCTCCGCTTTCAAGGAGGAACACAAAGCGGGTTCTGGGAACTCGCGCTGCCGGCTTCGGCGGCGCAGTTCCGCGGGTTGCCGCAGTTGTACGGCGGTTGGGGCGTGGGTCAGTTGCTGGTGCTGA